>CAZNUZ010000004.1:0-62156 GCA_964576725.1 uncultured Phycisphaeraceae bacterium | reverse complement strand
CCTCGTCGAAGCTCTCCACGCCCCACGGCTGGATCATGAACTCCTGGAAGTCCACGGTGTTGTCGGCGTGCTTGCCGCCGTTGAGGATGTTGAGCATCGGCACGGGCAGCGTCTTCGCCCCGGTCCCGCCGAGGTAGCGGTAGAGGGGCATGCCCATGCCCTCGGCCGCGGCGTGCGCGCAGGCCATCGAGATGCCCAGGATCGCGTTCGCGCCGAGCTTGCCCTTGTTCTCCGTCCCGTCCACCGCGCAGAGCAGGCGGTCGATGTCCTCCTGGGCCCGGCAGTCCACGCCCACCAGCTCGGGGCCGAGGATCTCGTTGACGTGCGCAACGGCGTGGCCCACGCCCTTGCCCATGTAGCCGCTCTCTTCGGTGTCACGAAGCTCGACGGCCTCGTGCTCGCCCGTCGAAGCGCCCGAGGGGACCGCAGCCCGGCCCGTCGCGCCGCCATCGAGGTACACCTCGACCTCAACCGTGGGGTTGCCGCGCGAGTCGAGGATCTGACGGCCGTGCACGTGCTCGATAGAGAAAGACATCGCTTGGCTCCGGGTGTGTTCGCGGCGTGCCGCGCGCGGGGATCTCCCGCCGAGGGTGTAGAAGACAGAATCGGGGTGGGTCCGGTCCCCCAGCGCGGGGTTGTCCACGCTTCGGGGGCCGACATCATACGCGCACGCCGCCGCCTGTCGGTAGAATCCCACCCCTGTCCCCCTCCGATTCTGTGCCCACTCCCGCGCCCCGCCCGGAGCCCCGACCCGTGCCCGACCCCGCAGCGTCTCTGCCCGAGCGCCTCGCTCAGCTCAAATTCGCCCTCGACACGCAGGGCACCCTCGTCGAGTCCATCGTCGAGGAGGCGGTCGAGGCCCTCTTCGCGGGCGACGAGAGCGGCGCAAGCCGCGTCATCGACGCCGACGAGCGGGTAGACGCCGAGGATGTCCGCATCGAGCGCGAGGCCGTCTCCCTGCTCCAGGACGCCGCCACGGGCCCGCCCGCCGCGATCTCCGAGGCCGATGTGCGACTGGTCCTCACCATCGTGAAGGTCAACAACGAGCTGGAGCGCATCGCGGACCTGTCGTCGCTCGCAGCGGGCCACGCCGCCGCCTTCGGCGCGATGCCCGCGGGCCCTCTGGGCGAGGTGCCCCGCCCCTTCCGCGTCCTCGCGAACTCGGTCATCGGGATCGTCCAGCAGACCGTCCGCGCCTTCGCCGAGATGAGCGAGCCCGGCGCGACGATCGTCCTCCGCTCCGACGAGACAACCGACGCCTTCAAACGCACACTCCTCCGCGATACCGAGCAGCGACTCGCATCGGGCGGGTGCACCGTCGACGACGCCTTCGCCCTCCACGCCACCGCGGCCGCCTTCGCCCGCGCCGCCGACCACTGCACCAACATCGCCGAGCAGATCATCTACACCACCAGCGGGCGCATCGTCCGCCACGAGAACGACCACTGGTCCGACCCCGCTCCGCCGCACGCCGGCGCGTAACACACCCTTCACCCCTTACCAGCCGAGACGCACCGCCATGACGACCGCCCTGACGCCCGACGTAGACACACTCCGCGCCCGGCTTGAGGAAGTCGATCAGGCACACCTCCTCGCCTTCTACGACGAGCTCGAACCGGGCCAGCAGCAAGCGCTCCTCCACAGCATCAGTGCGCTCGAGCTCGAGAAGCTCCCAGCGTACGTCGAGCGCTACGTCACCAACCCGCCCGAAGCACAAGCGCCCGCAGAGCTCGCCCCCGCGCCCCTCTACGCCTTCGACGGGACCATCGACGGCGGGGGCAACTGGGACCGCGAGAAAGCCCGGGCCCAGGGCGAGGCCATCATCCGCGCGGGCAAGGTCGCCGCGTTCACCGTCGCCGGCGGACAGGGCTCCCGCCTCGGCTTCGACGGCCCGAAGGGCAAGTACCCCGCAGGCGCCGTCACCAAGAAGCCGCTCTTCCAGCTCTTCGCCGAAGAGATCCTCGCCTCACGCACCAAGTACCAGGTCGCCATCCCCTGGTACGTGATGACGAGCCCCATCAACCACGAAGAGACCGTCGCCTTCTTCGAAGAGCACCGCTACTTCGGGCTCCCCGAGGACGACGTGATGTTCTTCTCGCAAGGCGTCATGCCGTCGCTCGATAAAGAAACGGGCAAGGTCCTCCTCGCCGAGAAGCACGCCGTCGCCACCAACCCCGACGGGCACGGCGGCTCGCTCAAAGCCCTCGCCACCTCCGGCGCGATCGACGACATGCACCGTCGCGGCATCGATCACATCAGCTACTTCCAGGTCGATAACCCCCTCGTCCGCGCCATCGACCCTGTCTTCATCGGGCTCCACGCCCACGCCGAGCACTCCTCGGGCGAAGTCTCCACCAAGGTCGTGCGCAAGACCGACCCCGCGGAGAAGGTCGGCATCCTCGCGCTCGCGGGCGGCCGCATCTCGGTCATCGAGTACTCCGACCTGCCCGCCGAGCTCGCCACCGCCCTCGCACCGGGGGGGACGCTGCTCTACAGCGCCGGCAACATCGCCATCCACCTGATCTCCGTCGACTTCGTCTCGCGTCTCAACGCCGGCGGTGACTTCAACCTCCCCTTCCACCGCGCGATCAAGAAGGTGGCCTGCGTGGATCTTGACTCGGGCAATGCCGTCTCGCCCGACGAGCCCAACGCGGTGAAGCTCGAGACGTTCGTCTTCGACGCGCTCCCGCTCGCGGACAAGTCGCTCGTTCTGGAGACCGACCGCGTCGAAGAGTTCGCGCCCATCAAGAACGCCCAGGGCAACGATTCCGCCGAGACTTCGACGCTCCTCCAGACCGAGCGCGCCGCCCGCTGGCTCCGCGCCGCCGGTGTAGAAGTCCCGCGCAAGGAAGACGGAGCCCCCGACTGCACGCTCGAGATCGCCGCCACCACCGCCCTCGGGCCCGGCGACCTCGCGGGCAAGGACCTGCCCGAAGCCATCGAGCGCGGCAGCACCCTCGCGCTCTGATCCAACGCCCCGAACTGCTGGAAGATCACCGCGACGTTCAGCGCCCCGGGCGCCCGCGCAGCAGACCGGAGAAGAGAAAGAACTCCATCAGCATCGTGCCGGGCTCGACCTGCAGATCGCTCTCCCCAGCAGCCCGCTCGCCGAAGGGGTCCTCCAGGAGCGTGCGGATCCAGGCGCCCGCCATCACGAAGGGCGTCATGCCCGCCGCCCGCGCCCGCTCTTCGCTCAATGCCGCGTGATCGACGCACACGAGCATCCGCCAGCCCCTAGCCGACCCGTCGGATTCGATGTCGCCGAAGGTGCGCAGCCGCTCGAAGATCGGCCCCAGCACACGCTCGTCGATCGACGCGAGCGCGTCGCGCTTCCCGACCACATCACCCGCAAGGCCCAGGGCATCGCACGCCGGCACGTGCACCACGACCACATCGTGCCGGTCCAGCGCCTCCGCCGCGTACGAGCCCATCGCCCCAAGGTCGCACTCCGCGCCCGCGCTCAGGCCCGGCACGGGCAGGCGCACGAACCCCTGCGTCATCGCAGCCCCGAGCGCCGATGGCTCGCCCCCCACAACGCACCCCGAAAGCCCGTACCGCTCGGTGAACCGCGCGTGTTCCGGCAGCGCTGCACGATCATCGATCCCCGCGGCGTAGGCCTCGTCGGGCCCGATGTCCTCACCCTCGGGCACGCCGCAAAGCCGCAGCAGCCCGCAGGCGACGCCCGGCTCCTCCCCGCGGAACGCCAGGCGCACCGCGCCCTGCTTGCCGATCGCGCAGAGCGTGTCGAGTGTCGGCGTCGGGGCCGACTCGATGGGCGTCTTCCCCTCGAGGTACTCGCTGGGCTCGTCCGCCGCTCCGCTCAGGATCACGATCGCGTACTTCACGCATCCAGCATACGCTCCGCTCACCCGCGCGAGACCACGCACCATGCACGAACACACATCCATGACCGACTTCGACCCCGACGCCGCCCTCACCAACGAGAAGGCACTCTTCGGGCTCCCCCACACCCGCGAGCAAGCCCGCGCGATCGTCACACCCGCCGTCTTCGACGGGACGACCAGCTACAACCCGGGCACCATGCTCGGCCCGCGCGCCGTGCTCGAGGCCTCGCACCAGCTCGACCTCCTCGATCCCTACTTCGGCCCCGTATACGAGCACGGCATCTTCCTCGAGGATCCCGAGCCCTGGGCGCACGACGTCGCCCGCCGGGCCCGGGAACTGGCAAGGCCCATCATCGAGGCCGGCGGCCCGCGCCCCGAAGACGCAAAGGCCCACGAAGAGCTCGAGCGCCTCTGCGAAGAGGTCGAGGGCTACGTCAGAGGCCGCGTCTACAACACGCTCCACCAGGGCAAGCTGCCCGTGGTCCTGGGCGGCGAGCACGCCGTCAGCATCGGGGCCATCGAAGAGTGCGCGCGCTTCGCGACCGAGCACATGGGCGCGACAGACATCGGCATCCTCCAGATCGACGCGCACCGCGACCTGCGCGACGCCTACCTCGGCATGACGCGCTCCCACGCATCCGTCATGCGCCTCGCACTCGAACGCTGCCCGGCAGTCACCCGGCTCGTCCAGGTCGGCATACGCGACGCGGGCGTGCGCGAGACGGCCTACGCAAACGACATGGGCGAACGCGTCGTCACCTGCGCCGCCGCCGACTGGCACCGCAGGCTCGACGACGGCACCAACTTCTCGCTCCTCGCCTCCGAAGCCATCGACCCGCTGCCGAAGCACGTCTACGTCACCTTCGACATCGACGGCCTCGATCCAACCTACTGCCCCAATACCGGAACACCCGTCCCGGGCGGGCTTTCTTACGATCGCGCGATGCGCTTGCTCCAGATCCTCGCCGAGTCGGGGCGCACCGTCGTCGGGTGCGATCTCGTCGAAGTCGCGCCGGGCCCCGCGGGAAACGAGTGGGACGGAAACGTGGGCGCACGCGTGCTCTACGGCCTCATCGGCTGCGCACTCGCTAACCGCTCGTAACTCCCATGCGCCTCGTTCCGGATGGGTGCAAGAGTGTCGTAATATTGTAACCGCGGCGGGATAGCTTATCGGGCCAATGCGCCCCTCCTTCTCTGAAGCAGCAACCGCTGATTTCAAGGCCCACAGTCGCACGGGGCTCCGGATTCGCAGGAAATGAGTCATCCTTCGACAAGGCTGGCTGAGCACGCGCATCATGCTTGCGGAGGGCCGATGAATGCTGTTTACTCACACGGGTTACTTTGGAGCATTAGGCAATCGAAGGAGTAAGGCCGTGAATTTCCGTACCCTCCTCCGCGTGTGCGCGGCCGTCCCGATTGTCTACTTCGCAGCGCACAGTTCCGCTGAGAGTGAAGCACCCGCCGAGGCGTCCCCCGCGCAAACGGGCGCCGAGAAGGCGAAGGAGTCGGCACTCGCGTGGGTGGGGTCCCTGCGAAGCGCAGAGCGGGTGGAACTCGAGCTGTATGTCCGAGAGACGCACGCGCGATCCGGCAACGTATTCCATCAGTACGCCCGAGGCGCGTACACCGCTGGAGGCTTCATGCTCGAGGTGTGGACGCCCGAGCAGCATGACCGACAAGCCTGGTCCGTCGACGAACAGATGATGCTGGTCAGCACTGCGCCGGCCGAGCACACGATGGAACTCATGGGCGAGGAGGTCCACGAGACGATCCTCCTCGATCACGAGACGGGGGATCGTCAGGAGTACCGCTACCACCGCCTCGACCCTCTTCGTGATGAACTCCTTGAAGGTCTGCGCCGCATGGCCGCGATGGAGGCGAGAGAATCGGGAATCTCTACCAGCGATTGGTCCCAGTACATCGAAGCGCGGGTCAGCGAACTGCTGCCGAGAGCCCTCGCGGATGCCAGCTCGGGCATCCCCATTACGCAGGCCCGCCGGTTCGCCAAGTGCCTCACGGGCGATGCGCAGACGCGCTATCAGGGCGATGGGTGCATGATCGAGTCGTATGAAGAATACGTGCGAACAGGCGATTGGCTGGACGAGCCCGCGATCCGCAACGGGTCACTCTGCTACGGGGTGATCATCGGCGGCCGATATCGAACGAGCACCCTCTGGTTTCACGAGGAGCAAGGTCTGGTGAGTTGGGAGACAACACAGTTCGACCTCGATGAGCCCGAAACTGTGCCCGCCGGCCAATCCCGAACACCGACCATCACCCGCGAGCGCTTCTACGAGATCACCGTCACTCCGCCCGCGCAGCAACAGGCAGACGCACCCCAATAATCCGTCCACGCCGCGTCCTTCGGCTGCACGCGGCGACTCTCTCTTCGCATAGCCGACTCTGGAGTATTCGAATGACAATGTCTTCGATCATCTGTAGCTGCGCGCTCGCCGCGCTACTCGGCCCCGCCGCCCTCGCAAGCCCCGACGCGCCGTGCACACCCCTCCACGGCCGGGGCGAAGTTGCCGGGGCAAAGTGACCCACGCTCACGGGTGTGCGTGTGTTATTGCTCCGGCCCGGCGACCCGGTCGGCCTCCTCGAGGCTCGTCTCGCCCTTCGCCGCCATGCGCCACCCCGCCTGCTCGAGCGTGTAAAAGACGCCCTGCTCGATGACCTCGCGCATCTTCTGGATCGTCGGCCCATCGAGGATCAGATCGCGCAGGTCCTGGTTGAACGTCAGCATCTCGAAGATGCCCCGGCGACCCTGATACCCCGTCTGCAGGCACGAGGGGCACCCGACCGGCGCGTACAGGTGCGACGCCTTCCCCAGGTGCCTGCCCAGCCGCGTCGCGACCGACGGCGAGATCGACACCCGGCGCTTGCACCGCTCGCAAAGCGTCCGCAACAGTCGCTGCGCCAGGATCACGTCCACCGCCTGCGCCACCAGGTACCGCTCCACCCCAAGGTCGAGCAGGCGGAAGACCGCCCCGATGGTGTCGCGCGCGTGCACCGTGGAAAAGACCAGGTGCCCCGTCATCGCCGCACGCATCGCAACGACCGCCGTCTCCTCGTCGCGGATCTCGCCCACCAAGATCACGTCCGGGTCCTGGCGCAGCACCGAGCGCAGGAGCTCACCAAAGCCCCCGGCCCGGCCCACGGGTAACTGCGTCACACCATCGAGGTGCTGTTCGACGGGGTCCTCGATCGTGACGACGTTGCGCGTCTCGCGGTTGATCTCGCGCAGGGCGTTGTGGAGCGTTGTTGTTTTGCCCGAACCCGTCGGGCCGCACGAAAGCACAAGGCCCGCGTCCTTCCCGCACGCCTTGCGCACCCGCTCCTCCATGTACCCCGGCATCTCGAGGTCCGAGAGCGAACGCGGCCCGTGCCGCCCGTCGAGAAAACGAACCACCAGCTTCTGCCCGTGCACCGTCGGCGTCAGGCTCGCCCTGCAATCCACACGCTCGCCCCCGTACGACAGCGCGAACGAGCCGTCCAGCACCGCGTCGCGACCGGCGCTGGGCATGCCGCACGCCCCGTGCACGATCCCAATCACCGCCCCGCACACCGCCAGCGGGATCTCTTCGACCGTCACCATCTGCCCGTCCACACGCATCCGCACGCGCGCTTCAGCGGACATCGGCTCGACATGCAGATCCGTCGCACGCGTCGCCGACGCGATCTCGAAGAGGCACCGCGCCGTGCGCACGCTCACCGCGTCCCCGTCGAGGAAGCCAGATGCCCGGCCGTCGCGGTCGAGCATCTCCGCCCGCGGCGAGCCGGTGCTCCGCGACTGCGCAAGCGTCTCCTCCAGATTCCGCATCCAACGGTCCACCGAAGCGGCGGCGGGGGGCTCTTTCCCCGCAGCGGCGCGCACCATCTTGAGCGTGAACGTGTGGCCGCCCACGCGCAGCGTGTCGCCGGGGCGCAGCTTCGTCGGGCCGTCGATCGGAGCACCGTTGACGTGCGTGCCGTTGCGCGAGCCGAGATCCGTCACGCGGAACCGGCCCTCCTTGCCCGTCTCCTCAACGGCGCAATGGAACCGGCTGGCCTTCTCGTCGTGCAGGCAGAGCGTATTGTCGGGGTGACGGCCGATCTTGATCGCAACCGGACCCAGCCACGCCGGCTGCACCTCCGCCCGGTCGCAGCGCAGCACGAAACGAGCCCCCTTCTTCGTACCGCTGTCCGTCTTCATGCACGCATGCTACAGGCTCCCTCGGCGCACCGGAACGCAGAAACCCATCCGCTCAGGTACTCAGTGGGGGGCAGGCGGGATCAGCCGTGTATCGGCCCGCTCGAAAGTGGCTGAGCAGCGCACGAAATCGGGGTCCTCAAACACGGAGCGAGCCCCTCGGCGACAGTGCCGACCCTCAGGCCCGCGCCTCGACGCCCAAACGCTGTTCGAGCAGCGCCACCGTGCGATCGACGTCCGTGCTCTCGCGCCGCCGGTCCTTCACGGTGCGGACGGCGTGCATCACCGTCGTGTGGTCGCGCCCGCCGAAGTACCCCCCGATCTCCTCGAGGCTGTACCGCGTGTTCTCGCGCGCCAGGTACATGCACACCTGCCGCGGCATGGCGATCGACTTCTGCCGGCGCTTGCCCTGCAGGTCCGTCGTCTTCACGTCGTAGTGCTCGGTGACGACCTTCACGATGTCGGGGATCGAGATCTCCGCCTTGACCTCAGCGATCACGTCGTCGAGCGCCTCACGCGCGAGCTCCACGCTGATCGGCCGGTTGTCGGTGTGGTGCACCATCTGGATGCTTGTGATCGCACCCTCGAGCTCGCGGATATTCTGGTTGTCGCGCGAGGCGACGTAGCAGGCCACGTCCTCGGGGAACTCCAGCCCGCGCAGGCGCGCCTTGCGCTTCACGATCTGCACCCGCGTCTCGTAGTTGGGCTTCGCCACGTCCACGACCAGGCCCGACTTGAAGCGCGAGACGAGACGCGCCTCGAGGTCGGGGATCTCGTCCGGGGCCGCGTCCGAGCTCAGGATGATCTGCTTCCCCGACTGGTACAGCGTGTTGAACGTGTGGAAGAATTCTTCCTGCGTGCGGTCGCGTTTGGCCAGGAAGTGAATGTCATCGATAACGAGCATCTCGACATCGCGGAAGCGGTGCCGGAACTCTTGCAACTGCCCCGCCTGCACCGCCTCCATGAACTGCGTCATGAACCCCTCGCAGGAGGTGTAGTGAATCGGGGTATCCGGGTCGCGGTCGAGCATCGTGAGGCAGATCGCCTGCAGGAGGTGGGTCTTACCCAGACCAACACCGCCGTGGATGAAGAGCGGGTTGTAGGCCTTGCCCGGCTGATCGGAGACGGCCTTCGCCGCCGCGTGCGCGAGGCGGTTCTCGAGGCCCACCACGAACTGATCGAAGCTGTAATCGGGGCTCAGCACCACGCCGTCGATCGTCCGGGGCGTCTGCTGCGCCGGGCGGTACGCCGGGGCGCGCTCGATCTCCTCGCCGCCCGACGATGCCGTTGCCGGCGTCGCGGGCTCCTCGCCCGGCGCGAGGTCATCGGGGCCGAGGAAGCGCAGCGACATCAGACGGCCCGTGACGGCCTGCAGCGCCTCGGTGAAGGCGGGCGTGCACTGATTCTCGAGGTACTTGCGGTGCACGTCCTGGTGCACGCGGAGCCCGAAGAGGCCCGAGTCCGATCCCGCCGGCTCGATCTCCTCGAACCAGTGGCGACACATAGCGGGGTGATGCTCGCGCAGGTGCGCAACCATGTCACGCCAGACCGATTGGTCGGGTGTCTGCATACATATACCTTTCCGGCATCCGGGCCGGGGCATGGACAAATTCGGAGGGCGCTCGCCCGCTTCTTACCCGTGCTCGCCAGCCGGCTGTGCGCCGATCGGCGGCTTCGGGTCCCACCGCGGGTGCTGTCCCAGAGGGACGAAAATAGTCGCGCGCGCTGGGCGTGTCAACGCGATTTTGTGTGTTGCCCGCGCATTCGACAAGACACGCAAAGAAGCACAAAAAACCGCAGAAAAACAGTGCAAAAAACACCCCGCCCGTGCGCACCAGCACGCGCGTGCGCGTAGCACTCAGCCGCGCGCTCGCGCCGCCTCCATGCGCTCCGCCTCTTCCGCCTGGCGCTCGTACCGCGCGCGGTTCGTGCGGTAGTCCATCAGGAAGTGCACCTTCTCGGCCTTCTCACGCCCCACGAGCTCGCGCAGGCGCTTCTGCGCGATCGCGATGTTCGAACGCCGGGAGACATGGATGAGCACGAGCGACTCGCACGCCAGCACGTTCATCCACTCGGCGATGTTGTTCAGGTGCAGGTGGTTCCCCGCCTCCGCCCGCGAGACGTGGTCCGCCTCGATGAACGTGCACTCGGAGATGACGATCTGCGCGTTCATCACGTCGGGCCTCAGCATCGCCCCGCCCGGCGCGGTGTCGCCCATGTACGCCACCAGGGGAACCTCGACGATGCGGGTGATCTCCTCACCGCGGTCCCGCAGCTCGCGCAGCTTCTCCTGCGGCAGGCCCACGTAGTCGTCCCGCAGCTTGCTCCGCTTCTCGACGACGACGTACCCCGCGCTGTGGGCGGTGTGGTCCGTCTCGAACATGCGGAGGTAGATGCTGTTCTTGATCATCAGCTCGCCGTCGGGCGCGAGGGCGGTCAGCTCGTAGGGCGTGTTCTGGCCCTCGAGCTCGCTGAAGCCGGCCATCATCTTGTGGATCGCGGGCTCGAGGCCCTCGTGGCAGACGATGTGGGCCGGGCCCATGCCCTGGAAGTTCCGCTGGCTGCAGAAATAGCCCAGCCCGCCGATGTGGTCCATGTGCCCGTGGCTGATCGCGACGTACTTGCTGGGCAAGACCGCCCGCGGGCACGCGCCCATGTCGAAGCAGACATCGAGCTCGGGCACCTGCACCACGGTCTGCTCGCCGGCGACCGACAGGCCCTGCACGCGGTAGGGGGGGATGAAGAGGAATCCGAGGCTGGCCTCGCGGGCCGGCGGCTTGGGGATCATCGGGAATCTCCAACGGCGGGCGTTCGCCCACAGCGGGGTGGCGGGGAGTAAGCAAGCCGGGCATTCCGGGGCCGGCGGGGTCCGATCCTACCACCCTTCCGCCCCCCGGGTCGCGGGCACGCGGGCCAAGTCACGCCCGCGCCACGGGCGCTCTACGTCCGGACACCCGAAAAAAGGGCCACCGCGAGCGGCAAGAGCACCGCCGTCGGTAAAAAGACCCCGATCCACACCGGCAGACCCCCGATGGGCAAGCTCGCCGCTGCCCCCGCAGCCACGAGGCCCAGAAGCCCGATCGGCGCCGCCTTCAGGCCCGCTGCGATCATCGGGCCCGGGAGCTTGCGTAGGAAGAAGGGCAGCGCCGCCACCAGCACCACCAGGTTGCTCGCCATCGTCGCGATACGGCCCCACCGCATCTGATCCAGACGCTGAGCCGCCGCCTCACCCATACCACCCGCCTCAAGGATCGCCCCCACCTGGCGCCAGCTCAGCGATTCGCCGTAGCCCTGCAACAGGCGGACCTTGAGCCGCGTCGGGTCCAAAGGCGTATCGACGCGCAGCACGCCCCGGCCGCGCACCCCGGTCTGCAAATCGCTCACGCGCCCGTTCTCGAGGACCCAGCCCGCGCCGTCCCAGGTCGCGCGGTCCGCACGGATCACACGCGTCACCACCGCGACCTCGTTGCGCTCGTACACCTCGAGCCCCTCGATCACGCTCGCCTCGGGGTCGAACTGCCGCGCCCGCAACAGACGCCCCTCATCGTCGGGCACGAGTGATATTGCAAACGCCTCCGTCTCTCGGCTGCCCGCGTCGCCCACCTCACGAACGAGCAGCGGCGCAAGCCGCGGCACGACCAGCTCCTGGTTCAGCGCCTGCACCGCCGTCAGACCCAGCGCGACCACGATGAAGGGAAGCGCCAAGCGCTGCAGCGGGATGCCCGAAGCAAGGAGCGCCACAAACTCGCGCTGGCGCGTGAGCTGCGCGCACGTGAACCCCATCGCCGCCACGAGCACCACGCCCAGCAGGTAGTTAAAGAGCTGCAGGAGCTTGGGCCCCCAGTAGTCCGCAACGATGAAGAGCGTGCGCACCGCCAGGGCGATGCCCCCCGTCTCTTTGCTCGTCTCCTCGATCGCCGTCTCCTGCGCGACGTTGCTGAACCGCGCGAGGTTCACAAAGACATCCACCGTCACCACGAAGCCCGCGAGGAGCACGAGCATCGTCACGACGTTGATCAGGTACAGCTTGCCGATGTAGCGATCGATGCGCTTCATGTCCCAGCGTCCTCCCGAAGGTGCCGCGCGTGCAGCGACCACACCACGATCGCAGCCATCGCGCCCACGCACCCGCCCACCAGCGTATCCGTCGCGTAGTGCGCACCGCTCAGCACACGCGTCATCCCGCAGCCGAAGGCGAGCAGCAGGAACACAGGCCGCGCCGGACGGTGGATGAACCCGAGCATGCACAGCGCCCCGAACGCCACGGCGGTGTGGCTCGAGGGCAGGCCCAGGCCCGAAGAACTCAGGGGCGACTGCTCCCAGGCGCGGAAGACGTAGCCCGCCCACTCACCCTCTGCGTTCACGAGCGGTCGCTCCCGCCGGAGCATGATCTTGAGGAGCTCTGCGACAAAGCCCGCGAGCGTCGCGCTCAGGAAGACCAGCACCCCGCGTGTCCACGGGTCGCGCAGCGGCGGCTTGAGCCTGCCGCGCCGGGCGTGATCGATCAGCACAAAGATCGCGCCCAGCGCGATCCACGTCGGGACAAAGCCCATCACCCGCAGCAGGCGCGCCCAGTCCTCGCCCGACCTCTCCGGCGCGCTCAGCCGGGCCAGCGCCCAGGCATCGAGGCCCGAAAGACTCGAGGCTAGCAGCGCCACCAGCGCGAGCAGCGAGAGTGTCACACGCGGGCTCAAGGCGCACCCTCCGCAGCACGTGCGCCAACGAAGCCGCGGCCCAAAAACACACCGCCGAGTTCGGGATCGAAGTCCTCAAGCATCGGGGTGATGCTCGCCGCCTCGAAGCGCCGTGTCCACTTCTCTGCGCGCAGCCCGCCTACAAAGACGACCAGGCCCGCCCCGGTCGGCGCCGAGACGGTGCGCGGGTCCGTCTCGGGCCAGTAGTCGTACGACGAACGCCGGTCGCCCATGAGCGAGGCCGCGCTCGTCACGAGTGGGGCCTCATCGCCGAGGGCTCGCCGCAGCTCGTGCGCGAGGAGCGAGGCCTGTGTGTAGCGCGTCGCGATGATGGTCGTCTCGCGCAGGTCGATGCCGCTCGCCTCCGCCGCCCTGCGCACGTACGCCGCGTAGCGTTCGCCCTCGGTGATGCGCCCGATCGCGCCCGTCTCCCGCATGCCCGTGCCCGTGCCCGTGTCCGTGAGCAGCGGTACGAGCGCGATGAGCACACACGCGCCGACGCCGAAGCCCACCGTCCAGTGCGTCATCAGTTGCCAGAGCGATTCGGGCGCTCTGCCGACGATGCCCGCCCGGGGCCGGGGCGGGGCAGCGCTGCGCCACTCGGCGAGTCGCGCTCGCCGTTCGTCGAGCGCGCCGGGAATCGAGCACGCCGCCAACACGATCAGCGGCGCGTACCCCGCGATGGGCCAGTTCGCCTCGGCGTCGGTCATCAGGCTCACGCCGAGATACACCACGACGATCGGAACCGCCGAACACACGAGGAGTGTGTGCGCCGCGCGATCGATCCCGCTGCGACTGCGCGCGCCGAGCCACAACAGCACCACGCCCGGGCCCAGCATGCCCAGCTGCGCCAGCGTGTACTCGAGGAACCAAAGAACGGTCCACGAGCGCGGCGACGACGCGTCGACCGGAACATCGCCGCCCGGCAAACCCAAGTGGCCCAGCAGGTGCGCCACCGTCGGCCAGCCCTCGCGCGCGTTCCACACGATCACCGGCGCGCAGCAGACCACAAACGCGATCCCCGCGAGCCCCACCGAACCCACCGGCACTCGCCGGCGCGAAACGACAGCGCCCGCGATCAGGCCCGGAACCAGCAGCAGAATCGTGTACTTAAAGAGAAAGCCCACCCCGAGCAAGACGCCAAGAGCGACCGCTGCCCCTGCCCCGCGCGTGCGCATCAGCACCAGCGCAGCCCACGTCGAAGCGATCCAGCACGCGACGTAGGGCATATCGATCGTGACGAGCAGCGCGGTGAACTGGTACGCCGGGAAGAGCGCCACAAGAGCCATCGCCCACAGCGCCACACGCCGGCGGAGCACCGGGTCCAACGCCCGGCCCGCCTCGCGCGCGAGGCCGAAACCGGCCAGCATCGCAGCAGAGCCCGCGATCACCGCGGGCAAGCGCACCGCCCAAGGCTCGTCGCCGAGCGCCTGCGTCGAGGCCCAGATCGCAGCGGCGATCCCCGGGCCCTTCGTCGGGTACGACCAATCCAGATACCGCGACCACTCCCAGTAGTGCGCTTCGTCGGCGACAAGCCCGAGCCCGCCCGCGATGAGCCACACCAGCCGCGCCGCACACACAACGAGCGCTGCGACGAGCGCGACGCGCCACCCGCTCGAAGCAGCAGAGCCCGACATCAGTGCCTCGCCACCTTGTTGTACGTGTAGATAAGCAGGCCCAGAAGCCCGATCACGCCCGCCCACAACAGCACGAGGCCGATCTCGCCCGATCGGTGCGTGATGCGCTGCCCCGCGCTGATCGCGATGATCGAGCCCAGCGCCGGCAGGAACGACCAGAGGTACACCGGGAGGGGCAGGCTCTCGCGCATGCGCATGGCGATTGTCGCGCCGCACAGCGTCATCAGGAGGCACGTCACAGAAAAGGCAAGCCGCTCGTGCCGCTTCGAGAGGATCTCGCGCTCCTGCTCTTCGACGCGCCGCTCGATCGCGTCGACCACCACGCCGATGCGCGGGCCCAGGTCGCCCGGGTCCTCCCCGCGCACCTCCCGGCGGGCCTCGCGGAGGAGCGGCCGCAACCGCTCGCCCGACCAGCGATCGGCGTCAAGCCCCTCGGGCAAGAGATCGGTGTAGGTGAGTTCGGTGCGGGACGACTCGCTGCCCGTGAGGGCGCCGCCCTCGGGCGCGTCGCCGTCGAAGGTGTACACGTCCTCGAGCACGAGCGTGAAGGGCCCGACGCTCGCGCTCGGGCGGTCCTTATCAAGCTCGATATAGGCGGCCTGCGCCCAGTGTCCCAGGCGTCTCCCGTCGGGCGTGACACGCACCGCTGCGACCCGATCCTCGGGGGCGCCCGCCGGGGGGACCAGGCGCCAGCGGTCGGTGCGGTTGCGCATCGCGCGACGTTCGGCGCGCTCGGGGTCGGTCTTCATGAGCTCGGCATCGGGCTCGGGCACGCGCGGCTCGTAGTCGAGGCGACCGGCCCGCACGCCCACCACCTCGCCGCCACCGCCAACGACCTCGAACTCGATTGCGCCCGCGCCCGAGGCGGTTGTGCGCATGGCGTTGAGCGCGTCGCGCTCGGCCAGCCGCGCTTCGAGCACCCGCGCGTCGCGGTCGGTCTTGCTCATCGTCCGCGGGGTCCGGATCGCTTCGCGCATCCCGCCCCACGAGAGGTACTTCGGGTCGTCGGAGAACTCGGTGGGCAGGCGCAGCCGCCTGGTCACGATCTGCTCGGCGGTCCCCTCCTGCCCGTCGGCGGCGTTGCCCGAGGCGTTCTGGAAGACGAGCTGGACGAGCGTGGCGTCCTCCACCGTCGGGTCGTCGAAGAGGAAGAGGAAGACGCGCTCCGCTGCGGTGAACAGCGGCTCGCCCTCGCGCACCGACTGCACCGCAAGAACGCCCTCGAGCGTGATGACCTCGCGGGCGCCCGTCTCCGCGTTCGCCGGCTCGGGGTCGTAGGCGCGGTCGGCGTAGAGCTCGACGGCCTCCGACCCGCCGAACGACAGCCGCACCGCCTCGCCCTTGTTGAGCTGGGCGACGAGCAGGCGCGTCCCGTCGGTCACGAGCATCCGCTGCGCCTCCCGCAGCACGCCCGGGATCAGCTCGAACGACAGCACCCCGAGGCCCAGCGAGAGCACGAGCCCGACGACCGCTGCGGGCGTCAAAAGAGTGCGATGCCCGAGCCCGCTCGCGCCCGCAGCCATCGCCTCGTTGTCCGCTGCGAACCGGTGGTAGCTCAGTGTCGCAGCGAAGCCGGCGGCGAAGGGCAGCGCGAACTGCGTCATCGGCACCGCGAGCAGGGCCATAAAGAGCAGCGCCTGATCGAAGGTCAGCCGCCCGTCGGCGAGTGGGCGGATCGCCCCCGCGAAGGAGATCACCACGACGAGCGCGAGCGTCGTGACCGCGAGCAGGCGCAGCATGTCCGCCGAGAGTGCTCGCCACAGGATGACCGGGGGCCGGCGCATGGCCCTGATACTCCGCCCCCCGCCCCCCGAGGGCAAGCGGCGCGGGCCATCAACCGCTATCGGACCGCTGTAGAGCCACCAGACCCACCCGCCGGTGCCCGATAGCCACCCATGCACGCTCCGCCCCCAGCATCGGGTGGACATCCCCCGAATCGATTCCGACACCTGTAGATGAGAGCACCCTTTACCGGGTAGCCGAAAGGGAGGAAGACCGTGACGGCGCAACAGCATCATCATCGCAATCGGGCTCGGCGGGGCTTCACCCTCGCGGAGGCCGCCATGGCCTCGGTCGTGCTGGGCGTGATCATGCTGGCCGTCGCCACCGCGGTCGGGACCGCCCAGCAGATGAGCTTCGAGAGCCAGAAGCGGCTCTTCGCTGCCATCGCTGCCGACGATTTCATGTCCGAGGTCGCCACCCTCGAGTACGACGATCTGGCGGCGTTGCACAACCGCTCGGACGACATCGGCGCGCTGCGCACCCTCGACGGCAGGTCGTACCCCCTCTCGTTCTGGTCCTTGGGCCGGACCGTCTCCGTGCTCCCCCAGCGGATGACCGACCCGGATACCGGCGTGGCGATCGACGGGCGGATGGTCCGCGTCGCAACACACGACGCCTACGCAGAGCTGGCGGTCGTCCAGCTCTTTGTCCCGGAGCCCGGCGTATGACCCGCGCAGCGCGACCAACGCGCCGGGGCCTGACCACGCTCGAACTCCTTGTGGCGCTGGCGATCACGACCATCACCGGGCTCGGTGTGGCGACGGTCATCGTCTCGGTCGGCCGTTCGATCGAGGGCATGAACGCGACGCGCGGCGCGATCCAGCGCGCGAGCGTCGCGCACCACCGCGTCCGCGCCTACACCGAGACCGCGCTGTGCCTCCTCGCCGCCGACGAGCGCGGCCTGGCCATCTGGCTCCACGACCAGAACGAGAACAACCAGGTCAACGCTTCGGAGCTGCGCATCTTCTGGTTCGATGAGGAGTCGGCCGAGGTCATCGTCGAGCACGTGCGGTACCCCGACGAGATCGACGAAGTCGCGCGGCTCAAGCACGACATCGCGCTCGTCGCCGCCGACGACCCCTTCACCGTCATGGAATCCCAGCGGGCCCTCGGGTTCACCGAGCAGGCGGTCATCGCCGACGGCGTCGCGGGGCTCGTGACCACGGCCCAGACCAAAGACGTACGTGACGCGCAGCGATTCCAGATCGAGCTCCGATTCACAAGCCTCGCGGGCGATACCGAGGAAGTCCTCCTCGCCGTCGGCCTGTCCCAACACCGGAGGCCCGAATGATGGCACCCGAACCACGCACACACTTCGCACCCGCGCGCACAAGACGCCCGCGCGGGGTAGCGATGATCATGGTCATCATCGCCATGGTCATCACGACGGTGCTGACCGCCGCGCTCCTGACCGCGCCCGACACCTCGCGCCCGATCGCGCAGAACGCGATCGACGCGGCCGAGGCCAGGTGGAGCGCCGAGTCCGCCTCCAACTTCACCACCGCTGCGATCGAGAAGAAGGTCGCTGCCGAGACCGTCGGCGGGGTCTTCCTCAACGACTACGCCATCGCCGGCGGCGATGCAGACGTCGTCGTGACCAACGCAGACGGAGAAGTGCCCACCCCGGATGACCGGGAGATCATCGTCACGACCAACGCCACCTCGGGCGGTATGCACCGTACCGTTCAAAGGCGACTGACGCTCAACAAGCCCTTCGACCCCGCCATCGGCATCGATATGCGCTACGGAGAGGCCGCGGTGCTCGTCAACGGCAGCATGGACGTGCGCGGCATGAATGTCGCCAACTGGGGGCGCAGCCCCGAGGCCCGGGGCGGCACCGCCCGCGTCGTGGTGCAGGTTGATCGTGTTCCGGACATCCGGATCTCTGATCTCTCCGTCGCCGGCGCGATCGGGATGAGCGCGCTGACGGGCACCGCTGTCCGCACTGTTATGAAGACGATGGAAGCGACCTCGACCGCCGAGATCCCCCTCAAGATGCCCACCGCGAGCACGCCCGCGCCCGACATCTCGGGGGCGACTGCGCACCTGCAGACGCTCGGCCTGCCCCTCGCTGTCCCCTTGCTCTCGCATTACCGCGACCTTGCCCTGCGCACGGGCCAGGACACCACACTGGCCACCGGGCGCTACGGCGATCTGAGCGGACAGGCGGGCTGGACCGCCCGGTTGACCACCGGCCTCTATGTCTTTGAGAACCTCAACGTTACCGAGGGCTCACAACTGCTCATCGAGGGCGACGCCACGATCGTGGTACTCGATGCGGCGCAGATCGCCGAGGGCGCGCGCGTCTCGATCGGGGAGACCGGCAGCGCCCGCCTCTACCTTCACGGCAAGATGAGCGTCGAAGGCGCGGACATCACTCCTTGGGTCATCAAGGAGGAGGACGTGGTCGCAAAGATCAAATCGATCGACGCGTACGCCTCCCCCGCGCGGTTCCTTGTCGACGTCGCGCCGGGCGGGCGCATCCTGCTGAGCAATGACGCGCTCGTGCACGCCGACATCCACGCCCCGGAGGGCATCGTTTCGATCGAAGAGTCCGCGGTCATCGGCCGTCTCACCGCCGACGCGCTCGTGGCCGACTCCGCCTACGTGCTCTACGACCCCGTCCTCGACACGCGCACGGGCTTCTTCGCGGAGAAGAGCCCGCTGTACGACGCAGATGGTGTGCCGATCGCGGGCGTGGAGGCTGTCATCGATGCCTTCGAGAACGCGCTGCCCGACATCACGAGCGTCGCGCTGCGCGATCACGTGGTCGCGCACTGGGACATCGAGGGCTGGCGCGCCACCGCGAAGGAGAGCGGGTACTCCAGCGTCGAGATGAAGAAGGTCGCCATCAGCGCCTACGGCGTCGAGCGCTCGGGCATCGAGCTCGGCAAGCTCAAGCTCATCTCGCTCCGCACCGGCACGCCCTTCGACGACGTCTTGGGCGCCACCCTCTCCCTCGTCGAGGTGCCCGAATGACGCGTGCGCGCACGGCGAGCGCCCGCCGGGGCGTTCTCTTGATCGACCTGCTCGTGGCGATGGCGATCATCGGTGTCGTCCTGCTGGCGGCGTTGCCCTCGGTGCGCTCGGATGAGCCCCTGCGCCTGGTCGCGGGTGCGACGACCGTTGCCGCCGACATCGAGTACGCCCAGGCCCTCACCCTCGCATCGCCCGCCGAGCCCGTGGTGGTGGTCTTCGACGACTCGGGCACGTCGTACTGGCTCGCGCTGAGCGACGACCCGCAGACGCCCATCGAGGCGCCCGCGGGCGGCGCGTGGGTGCGCGATTTCACAGGCGGCGATATGCAGGGCGTCACACTCGCGCGCACGCGCGTGGCCCGCATGCCCGACGACGGGCCCGCGGTCATCGCCTTCGACGCCTTCGGACGCCTCACGCAGAGCTCCGATCTCGCACTCACGCTCGCCAACACCGCGGGCGAGCAGGTCGTGTGGGTGCGGGCCGTCACGGGCACCGTGCACATCACCCCCGATCTGCCCGAGCACCTCACGAAGAGCGGTTCGAACCCGAAAGAAGAAGCTTCGCCAGGCGGCGTGGGCGTCTTGGATTCGAGCCCGCGCCTCGTCACGCGGTAGCAGCGCCGAGGAGCGACGCCACAGCCCGCCGGGCCTCGGCGTCCGCCTCCTCCACGTCCGCGAGTGCGCGCACGGGAGAGCTCCCCACCTCGCGCATCGCCGATTCGACGAGCTCGCCGATACGCCCGAAGGGGATCGAGCGCTCGAGGAACGCCTCCACCGCGCGCTCGTTGGCAGCGTTGAACACAGCGCCGAGCGTGCCCCCCGTCCGGATCACCTCGTACCCCAGGCGCAGCGCGGGGAAGCGATCTCCATCGGGCGGCGTGAGCTCGAGCGCGCCGAGCTCGTCCCAGCGCAGTTTGGCTGCGCAGCCTGGGGGCCGGTCGGGGTGCGTGAGCGCGTACTGGATCGGCGCCTTCATGTCCGGCGCACCGAGCTGGGCGATCGATGAGCCGTCGGCGTACTCCACGATCGCGTGCACGACCGAGGCCGGGTCTACCAACACACCCAGGCGGTCCGCCCCGACGCCGAAGAGCCACGCGGCCTCAACGAGCTCGAGCGCTTTGTTCGTCAGGCTCGCGCTGTCGATCGTGACCTTCGCGCCCATATCCCAGGTCGGGTGCGCGAGCGCGTCTTCGACCGATGCGTTGTACGTCTCTTCCCGCGAGCGCGTTCGCAGCGCACCGCCCGAAGCTGTCAGGATGATGCGCTCGACGTCCGCGCCGACGGCGAAGGGCGGACGAGCCGGGCCCGCAGGACGCGAGGCGAGCGCCTGCCACACCGCGGCGTGCTCGGAGTCGACCGGGAGCAGCGCCGCACCCGTGCGCGCACACGCCTCCGTCACGATCGACCCCGCTGCCACAAGCGTCTCTTTGTTCGCCAGCGCAACGTCGCGGCCCGCTTCGACCGCCGCCAGCGTCGCGGGCAACCCCGCGTACCCCACCATCGCTGCCAGGACCACGTCGGCATCGACCTCGCGCACCAGCCGCTCGGCGGCGTCGGCCCCCGTGCGCAGCGATGCGCCCTCGGGCGCGGTGTGGCCCGAGCCGCGCGCGAGCGCCAGCTCGCGCACACGGTGCGCTCGCGCCTGCTCGAAGAGCGCCTCGCCCTTCGAGCCAGCCGCCAGGCCCACCACGTCGTAGCGCGGCGCGGGCGCGTCGTCCGGGAGCGCGTTCAGGTGCGCGACCACCTCCAGCGTTTGCACGCCGATCGAGCCGGTCGAACCGAGTACCAGGAGCCTGCGCGTCGGGCGGGTCATGAGCGCGGCACCTTAGCCCGTGCGCCGGATCGACGCACGGGCCGAGGGGCCGCCGATCGGTCAACGCCCGCTACCTGCCCCTTACCTGCCCGTCGAACGGCGTGAGCCGAAGAGCGAGCGCTTGGGGACGACCGGCGTCGGGGCGTCGTCGTCGGTCACGCTGGCCGAGTTCGCCTCTTTGGCCGCCGCCCGCTTCGCGGGCCCCTTGCGCACGCGCTTCTTTTTGATGACGCGTGCGCCGGACTCGGTCACGAGGCCCTCTTCTTTGGGCGGCTCGGTGACTCGCTGGGCCGGGTCGGGCTCGGCGACCGATTCGGTGACCCGCTTGGGCTCGGGCTTCGGCTCGGGCTTGTGGACCGCGGTGCGGGTCCGGCGGTTGGGGCGGGGGTACTTGGCGTCGAACTCTTCGGGGGTGAGGTCCCACGAGTCGCCGCGCTCGCTCATGTCGGCGGGCGGGATGTCGGTGCCGTCGTCGGCCTCGATGTCCTCGTCGCGGCTGCGCGATCGGCCACCCCGGCCGCCCCGCTCCGAGCGCTCTTCGCGCTCAGCGGTGGGTGCGCCGGCCTCGGTCTCCACTTCACCCCGCCTGCGACCGCGACCGCCGCGACGCCGACGACGCCGACGCCGCTCACCATCGCCTTCGCCTTCGCCTTCGCCTTCTGCGGAGTCACTAGGGTCGTGCGTGGCTTCGACGACATTGGCGATGGCTTCCTCGTCGGTGGGTGCATGGGCCGCGGCTTCGGCGGAGCGCTCGCTCGAGCCCTCTTCGCCCTCGCCCTCGCCCTCGCCGCCCCTGCGACGACCCCGCCCGCCGCGACGACGCCGGCGGCGCTTGCGGCCACCGCCTTCGCCCGACTCCTCCTCCGCGTGCGCTGCGCCGGTGGACGGGCCCTCGCCTTCGCCCGCGCTCAGGTCGCGCGCGCTGCCGGCGACGGCGTCGAGGAGCGCCTCGTTGGCGTCGGCCTCGGTCTCGAGCTCTTCGAGCATCGAGGTGTCGTCCTGCTCGAGCATCATGCGCTCTTCTTCGGAGAGCTCGCCGTCGTCCCAGACCTTGAGGTTCTTGGGCGGGCGGGGCTTGGGCAGCTTGTCGATCGCGATGTCCGCGCCCTGCTCGTCGTAGGCGTAGAACACGACACGGTCGGCCTGGATGTCCTCGCTCACGCGCACCGCGACGGACTTGCCCGTGCGGTGCTCGAGGCGCGAGAGCTCGAGTCGCGCCGACGAGAGCATCTCGCCCGCGACGCGCGGCGCCACGACGAGTTCGAGGCTCGCAACGCGCTTGTGCTCGAGCAACGCCGCGATGTCGCGCATCGCGTCGGAGGCGACGGACGAGGGCCTGCGCAAGAGGCCCTTGCCGGCGCAGTGCGGGCACTTGCTGAAGTGCATGCTGCTGAGCGAGCCGCGTTGCCGCTGGCGCGTCATCTCCACGATGCCGAACTGGCTGATGGGCAGCGCCCTGCTCGCGGCACGGTCGCGCTTGAGGCGCTCTTCGAACCGGCGCTCGATCTCTCGTCGGTGCGAGCGCTTCATCATGTCGATCATGTCGCAGACGACCAGGCCGCCCACGTCGCGCAGGCGGAGCTGGCGGCAGATCTCTTCGAGCGCTTCTTTGTTCGTCTCGAAGGCGGTCGTCTCGGAGTCGCCGTGGGAGCGCATGCGCCCCGAGTTCACGTCGATCGCGACCATCGCCTCGGTCTCGTCGATGACGAGCGACCCGCCCGAGGGCAGGGGCACCTCGCGCTGGTGCATGCGCTGGATCTGCTCCTCGATCTCGAAGGCGTGGAAGATCGGGGCCGCCGAGTCGTAGTGCAGGAGCTTGGTGTCGGAGCGGGGGGCGACGATCTTCATGAACCGCGCCACGCGCGAGAGCGCCGCGGGGTGGTCGATGATGATCTCGTCGACCTCGCTCGTCCACTGGTCGCGCAGGACGCGCATGAGCAGGTCGCCCTCGGCGTAGAGCAGGCGCGAGGCCATGTCGCCGCGCTTGGGCTTCTTGCCCTTGGCCTTCTTCATGCGCGCTTCGATGTCCGACCACAGACGCTTCAGGTACGCCAGGTCGCGCTTGAGCTCGGTCTTGGTCTGGTCAAGGCCAGCGGTCCGCAGGATGAACCCGAAGCCCTCGGGCAGGTCGAGGCTGTCGAGGATCTTGCGGCCCTTGCGGCGGATGTCCTCGTCTTCCACCTTCCGCGAGACGCCCACCTGATCCATGTCCGGGAGCATCACGATGTGCCGGCCCGGGATCGAGAGGTAGCTCGAGACCGTCGGCCCCTTCGTGCCCACGCCCTCCTTCAGCACCTGCACGAGCACCTGCTGGCCGCGCTTGAGGCACTGCTGGATGGGCGGGCGCTCGCGGCGGGGGGTCTTGCGGCCGATCTTCTCGGTCGTCTCTTCGCCCTCGCCCGGGAAGTACCGCGGGTGCAGGTCGGAGATGTGCAAGAAGCCGTTGGACTCGTGGCCGAAGTCAACGAAGGCCGCCTGGATCGCCGACTCGACGTTGGTCACGGTGCCCACGTAGATGTTGCCCACGCTCGTCGCGGTGCTGGGGCGCTCGGCGTCGAACTCCTCGAGCCGCCCGTTCTCGGTGATGGCGATGCGGCACTCACCCCCGGGGATGTAGTCGACGATCATGCGCGTCAGCGGCTTTTTGCCCCCCGCGCGCTCGCCCGAGCCCCGGCCGCTCGTGCGCGGCTTCTCGCCCGACTTCTCACCCGAGTCCGAGTCGGTCCCGGAGGCGTCGTCGTCCGAGCCCCGGCCCTTGCCGCGACCACGCCCGCGCCCGCGACGCGAACGCTTCTTCGTGCCCGCCGAACGCTCCTCGTCTCCGCCCGCGTCGCCCTGCTGGGACTTGGCCTCGGTGGTGGCCTGGGTTTCCGATTGAGTGTCGGAGTGGGTTTCGGTTTGGGCTGCGACGGCCTCGGGTGCGACCTGCTCGGCGGCTTCGGCCTTCGAGGTGGTCTTCTTCCGGGTGCTGGCCTTCTTCGTCGACGCCTTCTTGGTCGTCGTCTTCTTCGAAGTGGCCTTTTTGGTGGTCGCCTTCTTTGTGGCGGCCTTCTTTGTGGTGGCTTTCTTGGTGGTGGCTTTCTTGGTGGCGGCTTTCTTGGAGGCGGCCTTCTTCGTCGTGGCCTTCTTGGTGGTCGCTTTCTTGGTCACGGCCTTCTTGGTCGTGGTCTTTTTGGTGGCGGCCTTCTTCGTGGTGGCCTTCTTGGTGGTCGTCTTTTTCGTGGTCTTCTTGGTGGTGGCCTTCGCCATGGCGGCGTCTTCCGATCCTGGTAGTCGGATGCGGGCGTCGTCGTGCGTGCTCAGGGCCTCGCCCGGGCCGAGCCCGCCAACCGCGGGGGCTCGTCGTCCGGGGACACCGCCCAGGTGCGCCAAAAGGGGGCGCTCCGGGGCCGATCGTCAGCGTGCGTCGCCCTACGCGGGGTGGGGCGGTGGTCTCGCGGGAGCTTTCGCCCGTGCGGGAGCGGGGCTGCCTGTGGCGGCTTTGCTGCTACGCGGGGCGGTGTGCTGCCCGGAGGGGCACGCGTCTATCTCGCCTCTGTGCCCGATGGCTGGGAATCGTCGGCCCGCTCGCCCGGATCGCACAAAGCGTCAGGGGGCTCGGCCTTCTATCAGCTCGGGGAAGAGGCGCCTGGCCTGATCACGCAGGTACGAGGTGACCTGCTGTTCCGAATCGAAGGTGCCGGCCGTGCGGGCCAGCCTCTCGCAATGGGCTAGATCGACCGTCCGGATCGCCTTCTTCAAATAAGGGATCCTGCTGGGGGTCACAGAAAGACTACGCAACCCGATCCCGATCAGCAACAGGCTCTGGACGACCTCGCCCGCAGTCTCCCCGCAGAGGGAGACGGGCACGCCCCGGCGTTTGGCCGCCCGCACCACGTCTTTTATGAGGCGGATCACCGCGGGGTGGGCCGCCGAGTAGAGGTCCGCCACACGCTCGTTGGTGCGATCGACCGCCAGCGTGTACTGCACCAGGTCGTTGGTACCGATGGAAAAGAAATCGACTTCGCGGGCGAACGAGGTGGCCATGACGGCCGCTGAGGGCACTTCCACCATCATCCCGACCGCCACATCCGCGTCGTAGGCGATGCCCTCTTCTGCGAGGTCTTCCATCACCTCGTTGAGCATGAGCCGCGCTTTGCGGAGCTCTCCGATCGACCCGATGAGCGGGAACATGATCCGCACGGGCCCGAAGGCAGACGCCCGGAGGATCGCCCGCAGCTGGGTCTTGAAGAGCTCGGGGTGCTCGAAGCAGTACCGGATGCTGCGGGCCCCGAGGAAGGGGTTGCGCTCCGGGCGGAGGCTCTGGGCCTGCGTCGTTTTGTCGGCGCCCAGGTCGAAGGTGCGGAGGGTGACGGGCCGGCCGTTGGAAGCGGTCACAGCGAGCTTGTACTCGGCGAACTGCTCGTCTTCGGTGGGGTCGGTGTCGCGTGTGAGCCAGAGGTACTCGGTGCGGAAGAGGCCCACCCCGTCGCCGCCGTAGCCGAAGACGCGCTCCGTCTCGGCCCCGAACTCGACGTTGCCCATGAGCTCGATCCTGGTCCCGTCGCGGGTCAGGGCCTCCTCGCCCACGAGCTCGGCGAGAGACTCCTCGATCGCCCGCACGTCGCGTTGCCGGCCCTCGAAGCGCTCGATCGTCTGGTCGTCGGGCTCGAGGACGACGGTGCCCGCGTCGCCGTCGACGATGAGCATGTCGCCCTCGTGCGCGATCTCGCAGAGGTCGCCCGTGCCGACGACCGCGGGGATGCCCAGCGCCCGGGCGAAGATGGCGGTGTGGGAGGTCTGCCCGCCCGTGTCGGTGACGAAGGCGAGGACCTTGTCGGTGTCGAAGGCGGAGGCCTGCGTGGGCGTGAGGTCGGGGGCGAGGACGATCGCCTTGCCCTCCATGCGCGCGAGGGCCGTCGCGTGTTCGCCGATGAGGTGCGCGAGGAGCCGGCGTTCGAGGTCGTAGACGTCGTCGACCTTCGTGCGGAAGGTCGCGTCGGACATGCCGCGGAAGATGTTAGCGACCGCGGTGAACTGCTCCTGGACGGCGTACTCCGCCGTCACGCGCTCGCGGTGGATCCGCTCCAGGATGGGGTCGACCACGGAGGGGTCGCGGAGCATCGTCTGGTGGAAGGCGAAGATCGCTGCTGCATCGGCGCTGAGCTCCACCTTGGCCGTCTCGTGGAGGGCCTCGAGGGCGGCGAGCGACTCCGCGATGGCGTCGGTCGCCCGCTGTTGCTCCGCGGGCACTGCCGAGGAGTCGACGGAGCGGCGGGGCACGCGTTCGCGTTCGTCGTCGAGGACGAAGACGGGCGCGATCGCGACGCCGGGCGAAACGGGGATGCCAGAAAACTCGCGCATGCGCAGCGGGGGTCCTCAATAAGGGAAGCAGGGCCGGGGGGATCCGGGGGCTGGGGAATCCGAGCGGGATCCGGGGCGGATCCGGGGGGATCGGGCGAGTCTACCGGGGTCAGCGCCGGCGGCAACGCCCTTGCGGGCAACCGATCCCGCTGAAGAGCGCTCGGCCCTGTGCCCGATAGTAAAGAGTGAAGCCCGTTGCCCGGGCGGGAAGCGACGAGCCGCGTGTGAATTTCAGACGCGAGCTTGACCCGCGGGGGCACGGGTGATCCAATGCAGCTGCCCACGCGGGGCGACTGGCCTATTGCCAACGCCGCTCGGCGCCCACCGGAAGGGCCCACACGCCGCCCGGGCACGACGACATTCAAAGAGCCGATCCCCATGACGACGCTCACCGGGATCCTCGAGTGGTCCGCGCGCGCCGAAGGCCGCCTCCGCCAGCTCGAAGACACCCTCATCCTGACCGACCAAGACCCCTACGTGCCCGTGAAGCTGGGCGACGAGTACCCCCTGCGCAACGGGCAGGAGCTGACCGTGGAGGTCGTCTCCCGCAAGCCGCGCAAACGGCGCACGAAGTCGGGCGAGGCCAAGCCCGCCCGGCCCGTCGTCGAGCAGGTCCTCGCCATCGAGGGCCTCGACCCCGAGGAGTACAAGAAGCGACGGCCCTTCGAGGAGCTCAGCTCCATCGACCCCGAGCCGCGCCTCACCCTCGAGTACCCCGGGTGCCCGGATTCCGTCCGCCTCATCGACCTCTTCTGCCCCATCGGTCGCGGGCAGCGCGGCATGATCGTCTCGCCCCCCAAGGCCGGCAAAACGACGCTCCTCAAAGACATCGCCAAAGCCGTCGCCCACAACCACCCCGACATCGAGCTCATGGCGCTGCTCATCGACGAGCGCCCCGAAGAGGTCACGGACTTCCGCCGGTCGACGCCCTGCCGGGTCTTCGGCTCGAGCAACGACCGCAACGTGGAACAGCACATCGCGGTCGCGATGACGGTGATCGAGCGCGCGCGGTGCATGGTCGAAGCGGGGCGGCACGTCTTCCTGCTCATCGACTCGCTCACCCGCTTGGGCCGGGCGTTCAACAACTCGAACAAGCACGGCAACTCGGGCCGCACCATGTCGGGCGGCATCGACTCGAAGGCGCTGCAGGTCCCGCGGTACATCTTCGGCAGCGCCCGCAACACCGAGGAGGCCGGGAGCCTGACGATCATCGCGAGCTGCCTCGTGGACACCGGCTCGCAGGGCGATCAGGTGATCTTCGAGGAGTTCAAGGGCTCGGGCAACATGGAGCTGATCCTCGATCGCAAGATCGCCGAGCGCCGCCTCTTCCCCGCGATCAACCTGGCCGCCTCGGGCACGCGCAAGGAAGAGAAGCTCCTCGACCCGCAGTCGTACAAGACGATCAACGCCCTGCGCAAGCGCCTGCTGAACATGCACCCGCCGCAGCAGGTCGAGCAGCTCCTCGCAGCCATGGCCCGCTTCGAGACCAACGACGAGCTCGTTGGCCTGGGCAAGAAGTAACCCCGCCCCCAAGTAGAAAACGCCCCGGAAGCAACCCCGCCCCCCGGAAGCCAACACGCTTCCGCGGAGAGAGTGCGCGTTAGAAGCTGTTGTCCGCCGTTGTCACCGCGGGGTCGATGTCGGCGGGCGTAGTCGTGCCGATCGCAGCACTGCTGCGCAGCACGCCTTCTGCCATGGCGAAGCCGGTATCGGTGCCCTCAGCGACGCAGTTGGCGATCACGCCGTCCGAATCGAACCCGATGCTGGTACCCGTTGTGAAGCCCGCTGAGGCGCGCACCGTGCACCCGGAGATCAGGCGCGCACCGAAGGGCGCCTCGATGCCCACCGGAGACTGCCCGGAGATCCGGATCGTGCACCCGTGGGCGTCCGCGTCGAAGAGCCGCAGCCCGACCACGTTCGTCACGGTGCTCGTGGGTATGGAAACGAAGCAGTCCCGCACCACCCCGCTCCTGAGCAGTATCCCCGTTACTCCGACCGGGCCCGGGCCTGACAGCGTCACGCTGCAGTCTTCGATCGTCCCCGAATCCAGATCGATGCCGACGTTCTCCCCTCGGATCGAACAGCGGGCAACATGGCCCGTGTCGAACCGCAGACCGTTATCAACGTCGTAGATGCGCACGTCGCGCACCCCGATGTCGTCGATGCGGTTGTTCAGGTCGTCGGGCTCGCCTCGCACCTGCACCGAACCGCGCACCGCGTTGGTGAGGTCGCGCAGCGTGCCGCCCGTGATCTCGAGGTTGGAGAAGCTCTCGCTGATCGTCTCCGGACGGGTTACGCCGACTCCTGTTCCCGAGCCGTCGCCGCGGATCGTGAAGCCATTGAAGTCGATGGTGACGTCGTTCGCAGCGACTTCGATACCCGTTTGGTTGGTCGGCACTACCAGGTCGGCCGTGAGCACGTAGCTGCCGGGGGATTCGATCCGGAAGACGCTGTCGGCGTCGCCCGGCGTTGTGGTCTGCGTGAGTTCGATCACGTTCCCGAAGCGGCCCGACTCCTCGATCGGCCCCGCGGGCGGGTCGAGAGACGGCTGGGCGAAGGCGACTGCGCTCGCAGCGAGCAGCAGGGCGCAGGCGTGGGGGCGGAGCATGGTTGGTCCCTCTCTCGTTCTTTGGAGTTCCGGTTGCGCGCTGTTAGAAGCTGTTGTCAGCGCTGGTGACACCCGGCGCGAGGTCGGAGTCGGTGGTGCAATCGACGGCTGCGCACCCGCGCACCAGCCCGTCGTTGCACGCGAAGCCGATGAAGTAGCCGACCGCTGTGCTGTTGGAAGTCACTCCGTCGCCGTTGAAACCGACGGTGTTGTTCCCCCCGATGCGCCGTGCGAGACAGTCGGTGACGGTCGCGCCGCGTGTGCCGTAGGCGAATCCCGTGCTGAGATCGCCCCGCGTGAGCGCGATGCACCCGCGGACAACAGACCCGTCCACGTCGAAGGCCTGCGCGTTATCGCCGTAGTTGGTTTCGATCTCCACGGACGTGTCGCGGACGCTCCCGTCGTTCACGCGGATGCCGTAACCGGCGGATTGCCGCTCCGTCACGCGGACGCGAGACGATGTCACCGAGCCGAAGATGTTGCGGATCCCCGCGTCTGCGACATCGATAACGCAGTTGCTGATCTCCGCGGCCTCCGCCTCGATGCCCGTCGTGCAGGCGTCGACCGTGAGCCCGTCGATGCGCGCGTTGAGCGCCACAACCTTGCGGCTGGGGTTCGGGAACGAGAGGACGAACTGCTCGAGGCGCACAGCCTGCTCGACGCCCGAGATGATGCCGTTGCGCACGGTGATGTTGTCCAGGGTGAGGCTGCCCTGGCTCGTCGGCCGCAGCGCGATGCCGGAGTTGCTCGAGTTCGTCTCGCCGCGGATCGCGTACCCGTTGAGGTCGAGCGTGATGTCGTCGGATGCGAGCTCGATCCCTATGCGAAACGCGGGCACGACAACGTCTTCGGTGAGGACGTAGCTGCCGGGCTGGCTGATCTTGAAGACACTGTCAGAGTCGCCCGGCGCGGTGGCTTGCGTGAGCTCGATGAGCGTGCCGAAGCGGCCCGACTCCTCGATGGGGCCCGCGGGCGGGTCGATCGAGGGCTGGGCGAACGCGACGGCGCTCGCAGCTAGGAACAGGGCGCAGGTGTGGGCGCGGTGCATGGTCGGTCCTCTCTCGGTCTTGGTGTACAGGCTCAGAAGTTGTTCCCATCGCTCACGACGCCAGGGTTCAGGGCGCTCGTGAGGGTGCATTCGAGCGCGGCGCACCCACGCACGACGCCTGCCAAGCACTGGAAGCCGGTGAAGGCACCGATCGCGGTGCAGTTGGCGGTGACGCCTTCGCCAAGGAAGGCGACGGTGTCGGCGGGGGAGGTGCTCCGGTTCTTTACGACGCAGTCGGAGACGGTGGCGCCGTCGTTGACGTACACGAAACCGAAGGTGCCGTTGCCGGCGAGCAACGCGGTGCACCCGCGGACGACGGACTCGCGGACGATGAACGCGGGGAAGCCCATTTCGACCCCGCTCGCGAGCTCGACGGTGGTGTCGGTGACGCGTCCGGACGTGACCTCGATGCCCGCGCCGAAGTCGAATGCGCCCTGCGAGATGAGGACATTGCAGCCATCGACCGATCCCTTCGGATTGATGATCCCGCTCTGGATCACCTCGATCACGCAGTCCGAGATCGAGGCGCGGGTCGCGTCGATCCCGATGGTGCAGTCGCTGATGCGCAGCCCGTCCAGCGTCGCTCCCGGTGCGACAGACGTGAAGTTCGACGGGAAGACGAGCGCGTTATCGATGACGTCGACCGCGGTGAGCACATCGCGGATGACGCCGTTACGCACAACGAGGTTGGAAAAGGTGGCGGAGCCATCCGAAGCGTCTGGGACCCCGACGCCCACGCCGAAGGACCCTTCGACTCCGCGGATCGTGTACCCGTTGAGATCGAGCGTGACGTCGTCCGAAGCGATCTCGATCCCGGTGGTATCGAAGGGGACCACGACATCGCCCGTGAGGATGTAGCTGCCCGGCTCGCTGATCCTGAAGACGCTGTCGGCATCGCCCGGGGCGGTCGTCTGGGAGAGCTCGATCAGGGTGCCGAAACGCCCCGATTCCTCGATCGGGCCCGCGGGTGGATCGAGGGAGGGCTGGGCGATAATGACGCCCGCGGTCGCGAGGGCGAAGAGTGAGATGACAATGGTGCGGCGCATGGAGGCTCCTCGGGTGGGTGGTGATCAGAAGTTGTTGTCCGCAGCCGTGACGCCGACCCCGAACGAAGAGGGTGTGTTCACGCCGATCGCCACACACCCGCGGACCACCCCCCGGTCGACCTGGAAGCCGATGTTCAGATTGGTCGCAACGCAACCGTCAAGCGCCCCGTCCACATCGAAGGCGATCGAGCCCGATCCCGTGAAGCCCTGCAGCGCGTGCACGCTGCACCGCGAGACGACCGCGCCTACGGGGTTGCCGAAGCTGCGGAAGCCCACAGCGTCGTCTCCGGCGAGCGTCGCAACGCAGTCGTAGGCGCTGGCGTCGCGCAGCGAGAAGGCGAGCCCGCCGTTGCTCACCGTGCTCAGCACGCCGACGCTATCGCTCACCCGCCCGATGCGGATGCTGATCGCGGTCCCGCCCGTCTCGCCGACGATCGAGGCGTACGAGCTTTCAACCGATCCTGTGTCCATCAGGATGCCGTTGGTGTCGGTCTCGACCCGGCAGTTGCGGACGGCGCCCTCGCGCACGTCCATGCCGGTCCGCGCGTTGTACACGTCGACGCCCTCGATGGCCGAGTCTCTCACCGAGAGGTTGATGAAGGTGGGGAACTGGATGAACGAGCTCTGCGTGCGCACGCCACGCTCGACGTTGCGGATCGTGCCGTTGCGCAGCTTGAGCCCGCTGTAGACGATGCTCGCCTGCGGGTTGGGCGTGACACCAACGCCCGTGTTCGCGCGGCTGCCCTGCGCGGGGCCGCGGAGCGTGTAGCCGTTGAGATCGATGGTGATGTCGTCGGAAGCGATCTCGATCCCCAAGAAGCCCTCGGGGATCTCCACGTCGCTCGTCAGGATGTAGCTGCCCGGCGATGTGATTTTAAAGACGCTGTCGGCGTCACCGGGCGCGGTGGCCTGCGTGAGCTCGATCACGGTCCCGAATCGGCCCGACTCCTCGATGGGACCCGCGGGCGGGTCGATCGAGGGCTGGGCGATGAGCGCAGCGGATCCAAAGGCGGCAACAACGCAGGCGGCCAGAAGGGCCGAGGTCGTACGGGGCATGGTCAATCTCCTCCTCAGGTTGAGATCATCACCCTATCGGATCGCTGTTCGAATACCAGCCCAGCCCCGATTTTAGGGGGTTGGTTGCCCGCGCAGAAAAACACGCTGCGCCGAACAGGAGTCCGGCGCAGCGTGCACGAGGAAAGGGAGTCTCAAGCCCCCGGGTGCGTTCTCACGCACGCGGGGGGTGGGTAGTGAGTTGTTGCAGATCACTCGGCCCGACGTCTACGGCCGCCTGCCATGAGCCCGCCCAACGCGAGGACGAGCCCTGTGCCCGGCGTGGGGACCGGTGGCGGGTCATCGCCGGGGGGGTTGCCCGGGGGCGGGGGGTCCAGCTCCGGGCGATCGGGCACGGGAGGCTGGGGCGGCGCGGGGGGCGGATCGCCGGGCGGGGGTTCGAGGTCGGGGAATCGTGGTGGATCACCGGGCGGGTTTCCGCCTCCGCCCCCTCCTCCGCCGCCGCTGCTGCCGCCGCCACCGCCACCACCGAGGTCGAGTCCTCGGATGGGGGGGAGACCGCTGGGCCCGCCGCCGCCGAACCCGCCGCCGGGAGCGGGGCCACTGGGCCCGTCTTCGTCGAAGGCTGCGGGGTTGTTGGGCACGCGGTCGATGACGACGTTATCGATGCCCCACATCTCGCCGCCCGGGTCGCCCGCTGCGGTCGAGACAAAGGCGATCTCGGTGTACTCGTGCTCGGCGGTGAAGAAGAGCTGGACCTTGGGGTAGGTCAGCCCGTCTTCGGGCCCGCGTTCGAGTTCCATTGCCAGCGCGGTGTACTCGTGGAAGGGGCGCGTGAGGACTTCTTCGCCGTCCACGCGCACGCTGAACGTGTCCGAAGCGCTCTCCGAGCCGATGCGTGCGCCGACGAGCGCGAGGTCGAAGCGCACCATGTAGGCCACGCCCGGCTTCGTCTCGACGCTCACCGCGATCTCCGCGTTGCGGAAGGGGCCCGCGATGCGCGAGTGCCCGTCGATGTACCGCGAGCGCATGCCCTCCCACTCGGGGATCGACGAGGAGGACCACTCGAAGTCCTGGAAGTAGCGCACGGGCGCCGCGCTGGGGACTTCGCCGCGGTAGTTCGTGGGCTTGCGCGTCTGCGGGACGGCGGCGGCGCCGATCGCGTCGAAGAGGCTTTGATAATTGAGCAGCGCCGTCAGGCCCGAGGCGGGCGGGTCCGTCGCTGCAGCGCTGAGCGCGAGCTCGGCGTGGTCCACCGCGGGGCGCTCGCCGGCGTCGCCCGAGATGGTCAGGCTGTTGAGGACCTTTTCCGTCTCATCGGTCGAGTTAGGAGCGGCCTTGGGCGTGTCGGTCCAGGTGGTGCTCGCCCAGACCGTGGGGGCCGACATGGCGATCCCGCAGGCTGCGACGAGCGCCGCAGCAGAACGGATGCCGACGTGCGTGCGTGAGGTTGTAGCTGACATGTGAGACTCCTTCCGTGCTGCCTCGCCGCCGGCAGAGCGTCTGCACACGCTCAGCCGACGGGAAGCACGTCTCGGCGGGCCCTGTGCTGCCCGCGTAGACATGAGAAGCTTGCCTTAGGATACGCATCAGCGAAAAGAATGGTTCCATGTAAACCGTTTGCTGATATCGGGTTAGAGCGATTGCACCACCCCTAATGAGGGTTCACGCCCGATAACAGCGGCTCTATCTCGTCGCGCGTCTTGATTCGCAACCCGAACCCCTCGTTTCGGAATATTCAGGTGTGCGGGCGCGTTCTCATCGCCTGCAACAACCTGCCGGTACGCCCGGCGTTCTCCTCCTCCACCAAGCGCCACCTCCCGCTTGGCGAACGCCTCGGCAACGCCATCTCTCGACGGCCCGCGGACCCCTCTCCCGCGGGCCGTTGTCATATTTGTTTGCCTTGGGCGCTCCGCAGCCGCTTCTTGCCGGCGCTCGGTGGGCGGGGCAGGAGGTACCTTGCCGGCGTGCCCGATAGACCGCCTGTGACGACCAGCGAAGAGACCACGACCGACCCGGCGCCGAAGAGACGGCTTCGCCTGCGCACGGGCGTGCAACTCGTCGGGGCGGCGGCGGGCGTGGGTCTCGCGGCTTGGGCGATCTCAATGGCCCTCGGCGAACAAAACACCGAGAGCCTCGACGCCCTGCGAGCCGCCCCGGGCTGGGCGATCGCAGCACTCCTGGCCCTCAGCGCGGCGCACGTCACGCTCAACGGCGTCCTCTTCTGGGTCGCGCTGCGCCCGCTCGAGCGCGCGGGGCGTGTGCCACGGATCTCGCTCGGGCGCGTCGTGCTCGTGAACACGCTGCCGACCTTTCTCGCGATCCTGCCCTTCAAGCTCGGCTTCGCGGTGCGCCTCGCGCTGCACAACCGCGTGGACGGCGTGGCGCCCAAGGCGCTCGCTGGGTGGATGATCGCCTTCGCGGGGCTCTCGGTCGCGACGCTCGTGCCCGCGGGTGTGTCGGGGTTCCTCGCGGAGGGGCCCCTGTGGTGGGCGCTGTTGTTTGTGCTGCCGGGCGCGGGGCTCTTGTTGTGCGGCATCGGGGCGCACGCCCTGCGCGGGACGAAGGCCGACGATCTCTCACTCGGCGCGGGGCTGGTCGCGCGCGATGTTCGCGCGCTGGCCCTGACGTATCTGCTGCGCTGCGTCGATATCGGCGTGCAGGGCGGCCGGTTCTTCCTGGCGGCTTCGCTCGCGGGCGTGGTGCTCGAGCCGGGCGAGGCGCTCTTGTTGGCGGCGTCGTACTTCCTCATTGTCGCGGTCGCGCCGGCGGGGGCTCTGGGCGTCGCGGAGGTGGGGACGGCGGGCATTGCAGCAGCGGTCGGACTCGGGAACGAGGCGCTCGCGCTGGTCGCGTTGGTCGTCTCGGGTGTGCATTACGCGACCGCTGGGGCGATGAGCCTGCCCGCTGCCTACGTCATCTGGCGGGGCCGGCGAGCGCTGGTACGGCCTGCGGGGGAGCCTCCTGCGGTGCATCCGGGTGCCGCCGGCCCGCTAGAGTCCGGGTGATGGGTCTGACCTTCGCCGATCCCTTGTGGCTTGCGGGCCTGGTGCTGGTGCCGCTCGTGCTCGTTGTGGGCGTGCGGTGGCGTCACGCGATGAGCACGCTGCGCGCCTGGTCCGCGGTGCTGACGCGCTCGGCGCTGGTGGCGCTGGTGATGATGATGCTCGCGGGCGCCGCCACGGTGCGCGAGACGGACCGCATGGCCGTCATCGTGGTTATCGACGCCTCCGAGTCGGTGCGCCAGTTCGGCAACCGCTTCGGGAGCTTCGGCACCGACGAGCGCGGCGACGAAGTCTCGTGGGCGAGCGCGGTCGAGCGGTGGATCGAGCGCATCGAAGAGGAGCGCGGGCCCGACGATCTGCTGGGTGTGGTGGTCTTTGATGGTGGGCAGGTTGCTGTCTCCACGCCGCGCTCCGGGCCGATCACGGGTTCGGGCATCGATTTCCAGGTCCGCCCGGGCACGGACATCGGAGCGGCGTTGCGCTTCGCCGAGTCGCTCTTCCCGCCCGACACGCACCGCAGGCTCGTTCTGATCTCCGACGGCAACGACACCGCGGGCACGCTCAACGCGGCCCTCGACCGCTTCGGCCCGACCAACGCGGGGGGCAGGGCGGGCATCGGCGTCGATGTGATCCCCATCACCTACCGCGTCACGGGCGAGGTGGTCGTCGAGGGCGCCGACGTGCCCCCGAGCGCCGCTGCGGGGTCGACGGTGGTGGTGCGTGTGGTCATCAGCGCGACCGAGCGCACCGCGGGGCGCCTGGACCTGCTTTACAACGATCGCCGGCTGGACATCAACGGCTTGGCACCCGGCTCTTCGCGCGCGGTGGAGCTGACGCCGGGGCGGAACGTGATCCCGGTGACGGTCGAGCTCGAAGAGGGTCGCACGCACCGCTTCGAGCCCGTCTTTACGCCCGATCGCCCGGAGTCGGACGGTATTACTTCGAACAACCGCGCCGAGGCGTTCACCGTGACGCCGGGCCGCGGGCGGGTGGGCGTGGTGACGCTGTACGACGGCCCGCACCCGACGGTGCGCGCGCTGGAGAGCGTGGGCATCGAGGCCGAGAGCGTGCGCCCGGGCGACCTGCCCCTCTCGCTCCTGGGCCTGTACCGCTACGACCTGATCATCCTCGACAACGTCTCGCGGACCGAGGTCTCCGAGAGCGTGCAGAAGAACCTGGTGGAGTACGTGCGCACGTTGGGGGGCGGCCTGGTCATGGCGGGGGGCACGGGCTCCTTCGGCGCGGGTCTTTGGAACGGGTCGGCTATCGAAGAGGTGCTGCCCGTTGAGCTCGATCTGCCCGACGAGATCATCGAGTCGTCGATCGCGATCGTCTTTGTGCTCGACCAGTCGGGCTCGATGCAGCAGCGTCCGAGCGGGGGCTCGCTCACCCAGCAGACCATCGCCAACGAGTCGGCCGCACTCGCCATCGAGACGCTCAGCAAGACCGACACGGTCGGGGTGATCGGCTTCAACCTGAGCACGAACGTTGTCGTCCCCCTCGCGCGCAACACCGACCCCACAGCCTCCGCCCAGGCGGTGCGCAACATCCTGCCCAACGGCGGGACAGACATGTACCCCGCGATCGTCGCTGCGGGCGAGATGCTCGAGAACGCCGACGCCAACGTGAAGCACGTGGTGGTGCTCTCCGACGGGCGCTCGGGGAACTCGTCGCCCGAGAACGACGAGATCGTTGCGACTACCCTCGCGGAGCGCGGGATCTCGATCTCGACGATCTCCATCGGCGACGGCGCGGACCGCGAGAGCCTGCAGCGCATCGCCTTCCTCGGGGGCGGCCAGTACCACGACGTCATCAACCCCAACACCCTGCCGCGGATTTTCCTGAAGGAGATCAGCGTGGTGCGCCAGCCCGAGGTGCGGCAGGGCCTGATCCAGCCTGTCGATCTCGGGAGCGCTTCGCCCCTCTTGACGGGTGTTCCGAGCATGGAGAGCGCGCCGCCGGTCCTGGGCATCAACCTGAGCGTGCCGAAGGAAGACCCGCTGATCACCTACGCGCTCTCGACGGGCCGGGGCGAGCCGCTGCTCGCGCACTGGTTCGTCGGTCAGGGCCAGGTGGCGGCGTACCTCTCGGGCTCGATCGAGTGGGCCGATCGCTGGCTGGGGTGGGACGGGTACGTAGCGCTGTGGTCGCGCATCGCGCGGCAGATCGCCCGGCCCGCGGGCGGCTCGGGGTTCGAGCTCACCACCACGGTCGAGGGCGAAGAGCTGGTGATCCGCCTCGACGCCTTCGACATCAACGACGAACCCGTGGACCTGCTCACGGTGACGGGCTCCGCCTACGCGCCGAGCGGCGAGCGCGTGGACGTGCGCCTCGCGCAGACGGGCCCGGGCGCGTACGAGGCGCGCCTCCCCGCGGACGAGCAGGGCGCGTACGCCGTCGTGCTCACGCCCAGCAAGGCGGGTTCGCCTCAGGCGGTGGTGGTGGGGGGCGCGACGCGCGCGGTGGGCCCGGAGCTCGCGAACCTGACGTCCGACGTTGGCACGCTGCGCCGGGTGCAGGAGCGCACGGGCGGGCGACTTCTGAGCCTGCAGACGCCCGACGCTTCGTACGTGTACGACCGCGCCGATCTCGAGCCGACGCGGGCCTCGACCCCGCTCTGGCCGCTGCTGGCGGTGTGGACCTTGGTGGTCTTTGTCTTCGATGTGGGCACGCGCCGGATCGCGTGGGACAGGCTGCTGACGCGCGAGGTCCTCGAAGAGGTGCGCGAGCAGACGCAAGGCGCCGTGCGCACGCGGGCGGCCCGCGCGACGGGGGCGGTGCAGAAGCTGCGGGACCATCGCCCCGCCGAGCAGCGTCCCGATCAGGCTGCCCCGCAGGAGCGTGCGCCGATGCGTCACCGCCCCGCGGCACCGGCGCAGCCCCAGCCGGGGATGGACGCCGAGGCGATGGCCCGAGCGCAGAAGGCAGCGGCCGAGCGCGAGGAGCGCCGCAAAGAGATGCGCGCGAAGATCCTCGATCAGCTCGACGCCGGCGGCGGCCGGAGGGCTCCCAAGACCGCGCCCAAAGCCGAGGGCAAGCCCCCGCAGGCCGACGACGGCGACCGCACATCGAGCCTCCTGGACGCCAAACGCCGGGCCCGCGAGCGCTACAAGGACGAGTAGCACCCGAGCCGGGGTGAACTTCTGGGCGAGCGTGGCTGAGAAGTACGCACCCCGAAGGGGTGTCGCCCCGTACACTTGTCGCCCGAGGGGCCTGGCCTGGCCGCTCGGTACCTCACTTGTTCCCTCGTCCAATCGCCCGGAGCCGCACGGAGCCGCATGGAACGCGCCGCATTCGAAAAGCTGTCGCTCGAGCACATGGACGCCGTCTACCGCATGGCACTCCAGCTCGCCAAGCACCCCGACGAGGCCTCGGACCTCGTGCAGGAGACGTACCTCAAGGCGCTGCGTTCGAGCGAGCGTTTCGAGGAGAAGGGCGGGGGCATGCGGTCGTGGCTCTTCACGATCCTGCACCACACGTTTTACAGCCGGGTGAAGCGTGAGAACCGTGGCCCGACGGCGGTCGAGGAGTTTTACGAGGCCGACGAGCGCGAAACGCTGCCCGACGAGGCCCCTCCCGCGTGGGACCTGCGTTCGCTCGACTGGGAGCACGTAGACGGCCGCATCAAGGCCGCCATCGACGAGCTCAGCCCCGAGCACCGGGAGGTGCTCCTGCTCTGGGGGGTCGAGGGCATGAAGTACCGCGAGATCGCGCAGATATTGGACGTGCCCATCGGGACCGTGATGAGCCGGTTGCACCGATCGCGGAAAGTATTGGCAGATTCGTTGGAAGAAGTCGCGTCCGAGCGAGGTTGGTAATCCCGGCGAGGTCGATTGATTGACCCAGCCCCAAGCACAAGCCGCCCCTGTGTGCCAGGTAGTACCCGAATGACCGAACAGTTTTCGAACGACTTTGACCCCTCGACCCTCTCCGAAGCCTCCCGTCTGCGCCTGATCGCCGACGGTGAGCTGCCGGCGGAGGGCGTCGGTGATGATGGTGGCGCTCGCATCGACTTCGAGTCGGGCCTCCGCGAGCGTGTCGCGCACGTCATGGGCGCCGGCGACGAGGTGCGTGCACCTGCGGAGCTGCGTGCTTCGATCGAGGCCATGTTCGCCGCCGAGCGCGGGGACGCGCCCGCTGTAGACGGTCAGCCCGCTGTTGTGACGACACCGATGGGCGACACGACGGATCGTTCGTTCTGGTCGGGCGTCCGCGGGTTCGCTGCGATCGCAGCCGTCTTCGCCCTTGTTGCCACGCTCATCATCGTCTCGACCTCGAACACCTTCGGCCCCTCGGGCCCGACCGCTCCGTTCTCGATCCAGCGTGTGGCTGATATCCAGACCTTCGTGCCCAAGGCCCACGGCTTCAGCACCACCTGCTCGCCCGAAGATTTCGCGGCCAAGTTCAACGCCGAGTCCATCGCTGCTGCGGTCGATACCGCGAGCGATCACCTCGAGGGCCTGCCCGCCGACCTGCGTGCGAAGATCGAAGCCTTCGCGGAGCGTGGCTACGCCTTCGCGGGCATGGGCCCCTGCAAGGTCCCGGGCGACGGCAAATCGGTCCACGCATTCTTCACCCACGCCAGCGACGAGTCGAAGCAGCCCGTGAGCGTCTTTATCCAGTCCGCTCCCGAGATGGAATCCAACATGTGCGATCAGCACTGCTGGACGGGCGAGTGCAACGATGATTCGGGCGAGACGCTGGCCGTCTGGCGTTGCGGCGGGTACCTGCACTACGTCTACAGCCCCGATTCCGAGGCCGTCGCGCTCGCCCGCGGCGCCTTCTCGGCCCCGGGTCAGACCGCTGCACTCACCCGCCCCGCCAAGTGATTCGCCGCACGCGGGGCCACCGGCGATCGTAGAATCGGTGCCATGAACACCCCGCGACGCCTCCCCGCCATCCTGATCTCTGCGACCCTACTCGCGGCCGGCCTGGGCTCCCCCCGGGCCGTCTTCGCGCAGAACGCGCTGGGCGATGGCACCGCCCTCGACGCCAACCTGCAAACGGGCTCGAGCGGCGTGAACCCGCGCGGGCGCGACTTCGCGGCTGAGGCCCGCTTCCGCAACGCCATCGTCACCGGCAACGTGCCGGGCGGCCTCTCGTTCCGGGGCGACATCGGCTACCGCGGGGGCGACGACTTCCGCGGCTCGCTCGGCTCCGACACACTCTTCGATTTCCAGCGAGATTCCTTCTACTCGGGGCTCGGCACACGCGGTATCTCCGGCATCAACGCGCTGCAGGCCACGCTCGCCTACACCGTCTCGGGGCAGAGTCAGGGGCTGCTCGGCGGCCTGATCATCAACTCGCCGGGCTCGGGCACCGCGATCGGCGACGTCACCGCCCGCAACGCCACGCCCGCGTTCGATATCTACGGCAACATCCGGGGCACGCTCCGCGCTCCCAGCGGCACAACGCTCACCGGCATCGAGCGCCCCGACGTGCTCTCGACCGTTTCCAACGAGTCGGGCCAGCCCGTCGGGCTTATGAGCTCGTCGGACCTGCTGGGCATCCGCGCCGTCACGCCGACCAACCCGATCCTCGGCGGCTTCGACACCGACTACGAACAGCGGTACCTCGAACGCCTGCGCAACGGCCTGCCTCCCGAACCGGGGCCGGACGACGACGAAGCGGGCCGGCTCCCGCGCACCTACGACACCATCCTCCGCGAACTCGGGGGCGAGGCGGCGATCAACCAGGCCGCCGGCCAACGGCCGAGCGGCGCCTCGGGCGAGACCGGCGAGGGCACCGGTGCCGACACCACTAACCCGGGCCTCCCCGGTGCGGGCAACAACGACCGGGACAACGAACCGGGCAACGAGCCCGCTGTCGACCCGCTGCGATCGCTGCGCGATGCGCTGAGCGCGGCGCGTGAGCCGGTGCTCGTCGATCCCATGGGTGGTCCGCAGACCGGCGAGGCGGGCGACGCAGCGGACGAGCCCGGCGAAGCGAGCATGCTCGAAGAGGTCCGACGCGCGATCGAGGAGACCGAGGACCTGCTCGGCAAATCGGTGCAGGTCGATGCGTTTGTGGGCTCGACGGACAACCCCGACTACGTGCGCCACCTCGAGGCCGCCGAGCGGCTGCTCGCAGAGGGGGAGTGGTTCCGCGCCGAGGAGCGGTTCAGCGCCGCGATCAACCTGGTGCCGGGCGACCCGGTCGCGGCGCTCGGGCGCATGCACGCGCAGCTCGCAGCGGGGATGTACCTCTCTGCTGGGACCAACCTGCGCTCGCTCTACGAGGCCTACCCCGAGATGATGACGGCCCGCCTCGACGCGAAGTACCTGCCCTCGGGCGACCGCCTCACGGTCATCCGCGAGCAGCTCCGCTTCCGCATCGAACGCCCGACGATCCTCTCGGCACCCGCTGCGGCGCTCCTCGCGTACCTCGGGGTGCAGACCGGCAACGCGGATGATGTCGAGCACGGCCTCTCGGAGTTCCGCCGGATGACCGACGACCCCGAGACGGGCGAGCCCGACCCGTTCGCGTTGGTGCTGCAGGCCGCGTGGTCCGCAGCGAGCAAAGAGCAAGCCCCGGAAGGCGAGCGGCAGCCGTGAGCCAAACGCCCGTCGCCGGCGCTGCGCAGTCGTCCGGCTGGTCTATCTCGAGTTTCATGACCGACGGCGCGCTGGTGATGATGCTGCGCGATATCAGCATGCTCACCGGGTGCGCGGTCCGGCTGTACACCCGCTCGGGCAAGCTGATCGAGCCGGGCATCGGGGGCAAGGCGTGGACGGAGCAAGACGAGCCCGAGCTGGGACCGAAACTCAGTGCGCTTCTCCCGAGCATGCCCGAATCGGTCGGCGACTGGCGGATCGCGCCGGTGGTTGTGCGCGGTGAGGCCGCGGGAGCGATCGCGCTCTTGGGCGGCGCGAGCGCGATAGAGAAGGCGCTCCCGCTCGCGCGGGGCCTGTCGGCCACGGTCTCGGAGCTATGCGAGCAGTCGGTAGAGATCGGTGAGCGCTCGGACGAGCTCGGGCTCCTCTTCGAGCTCTCGACGCTCCTCATGCGCTCGGTGGGCGTCGAGCAGGTCGCGGACGTGGCGCTGCGATCGGCGGTGCGGATCGTCGGCGCCGACGCGGGCACGATCCACCTCGTCAACCCGGAGGGCGACCTCGCGCTGCAGGCGCACACGGGGCTCTCCGATGCGTTCGTCGAGCTGATCCGCGCGCTCCCGAGCGAGCGGGTCGTCGACGCGCGCGCGCTGTCGGGCGACGTGCTCACGATCCATGACCTCATCGAGGACGGGCGCTCGATCTGGCTCGACGCGATCAAGGAAGAGGGGCTCGTGAGCCTGCTCAGCGCGGGCCTGGTCTTCGCAGGTCAGCGCATGGGCCTGATGAGGCTGTACACCCGCAAGCGCGACGTCTTTACGCGGCGCGACGAGGCGCTCATGCGCACCGTCTCCGAGCAGGTCGCCTCGGCGGTCGAGGGGGCGCGCCACGAGGAACAGCGGCGCAAGGTCCGGCGCGAGCGCCGGCACATGGCGATCGCCGCCGACATCCAGCAGCGCATGCTCCCCGCGGGCATGCCCGGCGATTTCCCGCGCTTCGAGGTCGGCGCACGCTACGTCAGCAGCTTCGACGTGGGCGGCGACCTCTACGACCTCATGGACTTCGGGCAGGCCTTGGGCTTTGCGATCGGCGACCTCGTGGGCAAGGGGGTGCCGGCGGCGATGCTGATGTCGTCGCTCCGCGCTTCGCTGCGCGCGCACGCCCGCGACATCTTCCACATCGACGACGTCCTCGCGCACGTCAACGTTGACCTCTCCGAGTACACCCACCCCAACGAGTTCGCCACACTCTTCTACGGCGTGATCGATCACTCCACGCTGCGACTCACCTACTGCAACGCGGGCCACGAGCCGCCGCTTGTTCTGCGCACCAACGAGGCTGGGGATCTAGAGACGCACCGGCTGACGGTCGGCGGCCTGGTCGTCGGGATCGATATCGAGGCGTCGTACAGCCGGGGCATCTTCGATCTGCGCGAGGGCGACCTGCTGCTCGCCTGCACCGACGGCGCGACGGAGGCGATGAACCCCGCGGGGCAGATGTACGGGCGGGCCCGCCTGCACGAAGAGGCCGCGGCGTTTCTCCGCGAGCACCCCGGCGCTCCGGCGCAGTCGCTCGTGGATCATCTGCTGTGGTGCGTGCGCCGGTTCGCGGGCGTCGAGGCGGGTGAGCAGGATGACATCACGCTCCTCGCGGTGCGCGTCCGCTCCTGAGCGCTCGGGCGTGAGCGCGTAGACTGCACCCGCCCGCGTGCACGCGCGGCGGCACACACGCGTTTCCAAGGAGCTTTGCATGTTCTCGTCCGTCTTTCTCGCCCCTTCCCGCTCGAAGGCCGCGCCCGACGCGCTGGTTTTGGGCTACTTCTCCGACGCCAAGCCCGACGCGCAGACCAAGTCGCGCGACCCGGAGATGCTCCTCGCAGACGTGCTCGCCCGCCCCGAGGCGACGGGCAAGGCCGGCGTGATCTCCGAGGTCTTCCCGCAGGAGTCGGGCGGGCCGGGGCGGATCATCCTGGTCGGCCTGGGCGAGAAGGCCAAGCTGCAGGCCGGCATGCTGCGCAACATCGCAGCGGCGGTGGGCCGGAGACTGCCCGCGATCGACGCCGGTCTGATCGAGGTCGATCTGCAAGGCGCGCTCGGCGCGGCCAAGGTCGACGAGGCCGAGGCGGGCGAGGCGTTCGGCGAGGGGCTCGGGCTGCTCGCGTGGGACGCGCACCAGTTCAAAGGCAGCGCCACGCAGCGCGACAAGGCGCCCGCAAAGCTCCAGGTCCGCGCAGCGGGCGACCGCTTCGCTGCGGGCGTCGAGACGGGGCTCATGCTCGCGGTCAGCACGAACATCACGCGCACCATCTCCGAGACGCCGCCCAACATCTGCCACTGTGATTTCGTCGTAAGCGAGGCGAAGCGCATCGCCCGGCAGACGGGCATGAAGTGCACCGTCATCCGCGGGAAGGGCCTCGAGGATCACAACCTCAAGGGGTTGCAGACGGTCGGCGCCGCGTCCGAGACCGCGCCCGCGCTCGTGCGCCTCGAGTACACCCCCCAGCGCGCGAGGCGCGGGTCCAAGCCCGCGGTGCTCGTCGGCAAGAACATCACCTACGACACGGGCGGCCTCTCGCTCAAGGTCGGCGGGTCGATGCGCGGCATGAAGCGCGACATGGACGGCGGGGCCGCGGTCCTCGGCGCGATGCACGCCATCGCGACGGTCATCAAGCCCAACCGCCCGGTGGTGGGCCTGCTGTGCGTGGCGGAGAACTCCGTCTCGGACGAGGCGTGCAGGCCCGATGACATCATCACCTACCGCAACGGCGTGACGGTGGAGATCACCAACACCGACGCCGAGGGCCGACTCGTGCTCGCCGACGGGCTGCTCTGGGCGTGCGCGCAGGAGAAGCCGGAGTTTGTCGTTGATATCGCCACGCTCACGGGCGGCGTCGTCGTCGCGCTGGGCGGGACCTACGCCGGCATGTGGTGCGACAACGACGAGCTGCGCGGCAAGATCGAGAAGGCCGCCGACCGCACGGGCGAGCGCGTCTGGCGCATGCCCCTGCACGCGGAGTACAAAGACATGATGCGCTCCAACGCTGCGGACATCTGGAACTCCGCCCCCGTGCGCGCGGCCCACCCCATCCAGGGCGCTGCGTTCCTGAGCTACTTCGTCGACGAGGACATCCCCTGGGCGCACATCGACATCGCGGGCGTGCACCTCGCCGAGAGCGAGAAGGGCCCCTTCGCCAAGCAGAGCGCCACGGGCTTCGGCGCCCGTCTGCTCGCGGCGTTGCTCGATCAGTAAACCGCCGGGCCTGGCCTGGCCTGGCTCTGGCTTGGGCCCGGGCGCATCACGGATTATGTATGGCTCTACGGGGCGCGGTCGGTTGTAGCGATCGCGCCCTTTTCGCTGCGCGTGTCCCGCTGGAGCTTGTAGAAGAGGAGCGTGGCGATGACACCGACAAACGCGAACACGAGGAAGGCCCACGCCCCGATGCCCGTAGCGAGTACGCCCGCGCCGGTCCCCGCGATGACGCCCGAGTAAAGGGCGACGCCGATGAAGGGCGCGACGAGGCCGCGCACGCCCGTGAGCGTGACGTGGATGCCCATGTAGATCGAGGCGAGTTCGCGCTTGGCGAAGTCGTGGTGCCCGAGTTGCCACGCGAGCATCCCGCCGCCGAAGGCAACGCCCAGCAGGATGCGCGAGACGAAGAGGACCCACAGCTCGCCCGTGAGCAGCCCTATGCCGGCGAAGAGGTTGGCCCCGACGAAGAACCACGAGTGGAAGGTGCGGTAGCGGATCACGTGCATCCGGTCGAGCAGCCGCGCCCACACAGGGATAGTGAAGAGGGGCATAAGGATGGGCAGCACCTGCACGAGCAGGAGGCTCATCGTGTAGCCGATGTTGAAGTTGTTTTCGAGCGCGATGACGAAGACCGGGCCCGAGGCGATGTTGGGGAGGCCCAGGAGGAACTGGGCGACCATGAACCTGCGGTAGACGAGGTCGTTCCGGAGCACGCCGAGCATGGCGCGGGGCCCGGGCGTGTCAAGGCGCTCGGGGCCGGCGTCTCGTTCGATGCTGAGGTGCCTGCCCCGCCCGCGCCAGCGGATTTTGCCGTAGGCGTAGACGCCGCCGAGGCCCGCGAGGAGTGCGAGCCCGTAGACGACGCGGAAGCGATCGAAGGGCGTATCGCCGGGCGAGAGCGTGTCGATGAGCACGATGGGGGCGACGCGCAGGTAGTCGAAGAGTCCCGCGCTGCCGTCGAGCAGTGCGGTGACGGTCTCTCGTCCGGGGGCGGCGTCGATGATCGCGCCGACGAGCACCGAGGTCGTCGCCACGATCAGCGAGGTCATCATCGCGATGCGCCCGGAGATCTGTGCGCGCGACGACTCGGGGTAATTGGCGCGCCACACGTCCGTCCGCGCGGTCACGATGCCGGTGAGGCAGCAGCGCGCGACGAGCATGATCGCCACGAGCCCGTAGAGGCCCGCGAGCGTCACCGGCATCAGCGCCATGAGCCCGACGCAGAGCAGGACGACGATCTGCAGCACGTTGATCGCACGGATGCGGTCGCGCCCGTGGAACAGTCGCGTCCACGCGACGCTCGTGAGCATCGCGAGCGGGCCCGCAGCAGCAACGAGCGCAACGAGCTGGTTGAACGAGGCGGGGTCGCGCCCCGTCTGCTCGGCCACGCCCGGGATGAACCCCTTCTTGATGAGTACCGAGACGACGTTGCCCTCGGCGCAGGCGACGGCCATCGGCAGGAGCATCGCGCTCGACATCTCGCGCCCGAAGTTACGCCGCGCGATCGGCGGCACGCCCAGAGGCGTGAAGGAGCGCACGAAGGCGGGGATGGCGGCGAGGGGGCGAGGCATAGACAGCGACTGTAGGGCCCAACCCCCGCCGCCCGCGTGCGGGCGAGCCCGCGTGGGGAATCAGGGCACCACGACCGGTGCGACGAAGGCCCCCGCGAATTCACTCGCGGGGCCGTCGGTGCGCAGGAGCAGCAGGGAGCCGTTGGGCAGGAATCCGATCATGTCGTCGATCAGCACAAGGTTCTGATCGAGGCCCGCCTTGTCGAGCCACAGCCCGACGAAGACGTAGCCCTGCTGGCCGGTCTGGATCTCGATAGGCCGGGGCAGCTCGGCGGTGTAGGCGGCGTCCGGGTCCTGGTTCGGCGTGAGGCTGCTGACGCTCGCCGCGTTGCGCGAGAGGGTCGCGAGCTCGAAGCGCACGCCCTGGATCTCGCCGACGGCGAACTCGAACTCGGCCCAGAAGCTCTCGAACTGCTCGGGGGCGATCGAGGCGCGAGCCGTCTCGCCGAGGAGCGCGTACCCCGCGTCGAAGTCGTCCGCGTTGACGTGGGCGGTGAGTTGTTCCATCACCGGCACGACGCGCTGCTTGATAGGGAAGAAGACCCCCAGCGCCGAGACGATGGCGAAGACCTGGATCGCGCTGCCGGCGGCACCGACGAAGGCGCCGATGCCCGCGGGGGCGCGGCCGCGTGCACGTCCGTCCGGGCCGCGCTTCGAACGAACCAGCGAAACGACGCCCAACACGAGGCCTAAGACCGAGCACAACGCGGTGACGGGGATCGCGAAGAGCGTCTGCGGGATCAGCACCACCGAGAGCACCGACGAGACGGCGCACCCCAGGACCCCGAAGAGGGCCAGCAGCATCGCGAGGACGCCCAGGCTGCTGCCCTGCGTGATTTCGTCTGCGGGGGGCACGTCGAGGGGGGTGGTGGCTGCGTCGCCCGGGGCGTCGCCCGGGTTGGTTGTTGTTTCTTCAGGGGTCATGCGCGGATCGTAGGACCACCGGTGGTAGGATTCCGTTATGGATATGTTCCACGTCGCGTTGTCGGTTCTTGCGCTCGCCGGTCTGGGCGGGTGTGTGTGGCTCATCATCGAACGCGGTCGCGGGCTCGCGGCCCGGGCGACGCTCAGCGCCGAGCGCGATGCGGCCCAAGATGCCAGGCGGGCGGCGGAGGCTCGCGTCGCGGAGGGGCAGGGCGAACTGACCCGTCTGGACGCACGGGTGGACGAGCTCGAGATCGAGTCGGCCCGGCTGCACGAGCAGCTCGCGTCGCGCGAGCGCTCAGCGAAGCAGGCCGCCGAGGAAGCAAAGCTGCGCGAAGATCAGCGGCGGGCGGAGGACGAGCGGCGATTGGCGGAGCTGCACGAGCGCTACCAGAACGCCTTCCAATCGCTCGCAGCGAAGACGCTCGACGAGTCGAACAAGAAGTTCATGGAGCGCGCGCAAGAAGCCTTCCGCGCCCACGACGAGCGTACGCAAGAGGTCTTCGCCGCCAAGCACAAGTCGATGAGTGAGCTCGTCAATCCGATCAACGAGGCGCTGCGCAAGCAGGAGGAGCGCCTCGGCCAGATCGATAAGGACCGCGTGAAGTCGCGCGCCGAGCTCGATCAGCAGCTGCGGATGCTCTCCGAGCAAGCGATCGGGTTGGGCGAGCAGACCCAGCAGCTCGTGCGCTCGCTCAAAGCGCCGCACGTCCGCGGGCGGTGGGGCGAGATCCAGCTCCGGCGGGTCGTGGAACTCGCGGGCATGAGCGCCCACTGCGACTTCGACGAGCAGACGAGCGTGCAGGCGGGCGAGGACGAGGCGGCTTCGCTGCGCCGGCCCGACATGGTCGTGCGCCTGCCGGGCGAGCGCTGCATCGTCGTCGACGCGAAGGCGAGCCTCGCCAACTACCTCGAAGCGATCGAGGCCGACACCGACGAGCGCAAGGCCGACCGCCTGCGTGCGCACGCGCGTTCGCTGCGCTTGCGCGTGGACGATCTGGCGAGCAAGGCGTACCAGACGCGCATGGCGGAGGTCGGCCTCTCGCCCGACTTCGCGGTGCTCTTCGTGCCGGGCGACCAGTTCCTGTCGGCGGCGCTCCTGGAGGAGCCGGGCCTGCTCGAGCACGCCGCCTCGAAGAACGTGATCCTGACGACGCCCGCGACGCTGATCGCGCTGCTGAAGGCGGTGAGTTTCGGCTGGGCGCAGGCGAGCCTCGCGGACGATGCGCGCGAGATCCTGAAGCTCGGCACGGAATTGCACGATCGCGTGAGCGTGATGGCGGAGCATCTGGGCAAGGTGGGCCTGAACATCGGGCGCACGGTCGAAGCGTACAACAAAGCGGTAGGCTCTTTGGAGTCGCGTGTGCTGCCCAGCGCGCGCAAGATCGCCGACTTCCCCGCGGTGCAGACGACCAAGCGGGTCGAGCGCCTCGAGCAGGCCGTCACCGAGCCCAAGCGGCTGACCCCACCCGAAGCGCCCGCGCAAACACAGCCCCAGGCCAAACCCGAAGCCGAGCCCAAGGCCGAGCCGAAATCCGAGCCCAAAGAGCTCGCAGCGGGAAAGCCGTCGGCCGCGGGGGGTGGCCCGATCGGTACTGACCCCGATTCTGACCCCCAGGGGCGGCTCTTAGGCGGGTGATGCCCCCGAGTGGGGCCATCGGGCACAACTTTGGGCGCTGTTGAGCCGTATAAACAGGCATGGACCGCCTCCACCGCATCGCTGGCCAAGCCGTCCGCCGTTCCGTCTTCCGAGCGGGGGCGCGGACGGTTGGTATCGGCCTGACGCTCGGCACGAGCGCCGGGCTCGCCCTGGTGACCGCGGACCGTGTGCTGGGGCTCTTCGATGCCGGCGCGGTGCACTGGTCGTGGCTCCTCGCTGCGCCCGCAACGCTCGGCGCGCTCGCGGGCGCAGCGGTGGCGTGGCTCCGCCGGCCCGATGCCGTCGCTGCGACGGCGGAGGTCGACCGCGCGCTGCGCCTCGATGATCGGCTGAGCTCGGCCCTCGCGCTCGAGGGCAAGGCGGTGGACGCGGACGCTGCGAGCGGCGACCCGGCCTTCGTCGCGCTCGCGATCGCCGAGGGGGAGCGCCTGGCGCAGAGCGTGCGCGTGCGCGAGGCGATGCCGGTGCGTCTCGACGCGTGGTGGTGGGCGTGGCCCGCGGTGCTCTCGGTCGCGCTGGGCGTGGGCATCTTCGTGCCCCAGATCGCGCTGCTGCGCGACACCGAGGCCGACGCGCGCGCACAGATCCAGCAAGCCGCGCAGGAAGAGGCATCGAAGGACGTCGAAGCGGTGCAGGAGGCGGCGCGCGAGATCCTCGACGAGTCGCAGGAGCTGGTCGACGAAGAGACGCGCGAGCGCGTGCAGGAGGAGCTCGAAGCGATCGAGAACGAGCTGAGCGCCGGGCGTGACCCCGACGCCGCCCGGACGGACGCAGCGAGCACGCTGATGGACGCTGCGGACGAGCTGGATCGCAGCGCGGACCTCGCCGATGCGGAGGCGGAGGCGGCGCGCGAGCTCTTCGAGAAGCTGAGCGCCCCCGAGCGGATGGCCGAAGAGGAGCGCAACCGGGCGCTGCGCGACTTCGCCGAAGCGCTGGGCCGAGGCGACGACGAGGCCGCCGACCGCGCGCTCGACGAGTTCGCAGACGATCTGGCGCAGCAGTCCGAAGAAGAACGGCGTGCGACCGCGGAAGAGCTGCGCGAGCTCGCGGAGACTCTTGATCGCCTGGCGGATGAGAGCGACGCGCAGAGCGCCGCGGAGCGCGAGCGTCTTGCGGAGCGCCTCGCCGACGCCGGGCTCGAGCCCGATCGTGCAGCGGACCTCGCCCGCGAGACCGACCCCGAGGCGCTGCGCGACGCGCTGCGCGAAGAGGGCCTCGACGAGGAGCAGGCCGACCGCGTCGCCGACGCGATCGAAGAGGCCCAGCAGGAAGCGCAGGCCCAGGAGTCGGCCGCCGAGGAGGCGCGCGACGTGAGCGAAGCGCTCGACGGCACCGCCGACGCCCTCGAGAACGAGCCCGCGCAGGGCCCAGCCGATGCTGCGCCCGAGCAAGGCCAAGACGCGCAGCAGCCCGCGGCCGGCGGTGAGCAGGGAACAGACCCGGACAAGCAGGCGCAGCAGGAGGATCAAACCGAGCAGGCCGAGCCGGGTTCACAGTCCGAGCCGGGCCAGCAATCGGACCCGGGCCAAGGCGCACAAGAACAGCCGGCCTCCGAAGAGGCGCGCGGCAACACGGGCGGCCAGCAAGAGGGCACCACCGATCAGCCGACGGGTCAGCCCGTCGACCAAGACCCGGCGGGCACCGAGCAGAGTGACGCTGCGCAAGAAGGCGAGCCGGCGCCTCAGCAGGATGCTCCGCAAGGCCAACCATCGCAGTCGCAGCCGGGGGCTGAGCAGGGCGCGGAACAAAGCTCAGAACAAGGAACAGACCAAGGCTCCTCGCAAAGCGAGCAGAACCAATCAGAGCAGGGTCAATCAGAGCAGACTCAGGCTGGTGATCGCCAAGACGGGCAAAGCCAAGCCGAGGAGGGGCCGTCACAGGGGCAGCAAGAGCCCAGCACGGAACAGCCCACAGATCAGACCACCGATCAGCCCAACCAGCAGTCGGACCAGCAGCCGGGCCAGCAGACAGACCAACCGCAGGGCCAGCAACAGCAAGGCGAACCCCAGCAAGCCGATGCCCCCCAAGGCGACACGCCGCAGGGTGCGGGCGAAGAGCAGACCGGCCAACAGCCCCAGGGCCCGCCCGAGCCCCAGCAGGGTTCGGATGCTTCGGGCGAGAACCAACCGCCGCAAGGCGATACGCAGAACCAACAACAAAGCCAACAACAGGGCGAACAGCAACAGGGCGAGCAACAGCAAGAGGGTCAGCAGCCCCAAGGCCAACCCCAAGGTCAGCCGCAACCCGATCAGCAGGGCACACCCGAGGGTGAGCAAGCGCCGAATCAGCAGCCGGACCAGCAGGGCCAGCAAGAAGGCCAGCAAGAGGGTGCCCAGCCTGCGCAACAACCCGAGACGAACTCCCCCTCAACTTCCCCCGAGGGCGTCACGTCGGGCAGCCAGGACCAACAGCAGGGCTCCGAAGGCAACCCGCAGCAGGGCGAGCAGGCCCAAGAGGGCCAGCCCCCCGCGCAACAGCCCGGCGATCAGCAAAGCAGCCAAGGCCAGAATCCCCAGCAGGGCCAACCGCAACAAGACCAACCGCAACAAGACCAATCCCAGCAAGGCCCGGCCGACGGGCAAAGCGTTCCCGAGCAAAGCCAACAACAAGGCCAGCAGCAGGGTCAACAGCAAGGTCAACAACAGGGTTCGCAGCAGGGCCAGCAACCGCCCGATCAGCAAGGTCAGCAGGGCGGCCAGCAAAGCGGTCAACAGCCCCCGCAAGGCGACCCGGGCGCGGAGGGTCAGCAAGGCGGCCAGCCCAGCGATCAAGAGGGTGCGGGCAACACGCCTGGCGAGCCGAGTGATCGGCCGGGCGATCGGCCGGGCGATCAACAAGGATCGCCCAACACCCAAGGCGGCGCTGAGGGTGAGTCCGCCCCCACAGACAGCGCAGAGGGCGCGGGTGCCGGCACGCGCGAGGGCGATCAGCGCCCCGATCGCGCGCAAGACAGCCGCACGCCCGAGGAGCGCATCAACGACCTCCGCGACCGGCTCGACCGGATGCGCGACAACCAGGATCGATCAAGCGAGGCGCGCGAGTCCGCGGAGAACCTGCGCGAGCAGGCCCGCGAGCTGCTCGAGGGCATGAGCCCCGAAGAACGCCGGGCCATCGAGGACTGGGCGCGCGAGCAGGCACGCGAGGGCCAACAGCAGGACCAGGGCTCGCCCTTCGATACGAGGGACGTCGACTTCTCGGGAGGCGAGCAGGCGGGCGCGGACAGCCCCGCCCGGACCGTCGGCACGACCGATCCCGGCGAGCGGGCCGAGGGCGAATCGCCCTTCACGGTGCGCTCGTCCCAGCCCGATCCCGCTGCCGTCCGCCGCGGGCTACAAGAGGGCCTCGACGGCGCCGAGTCCGCCTCCGAGCAGCGTGTGCTGCCCAAGCGTCGGTCGCGTTCGGTGGAGAACTACTTCCGCAGGGCACTCGAGCGCATCCGCGCAGCGGAGGGGGGCTCGAGCGCCCCAGCGGGTGACGCGCCCGCCTCGGACCAGCGCGCGCCGCCGCCCGCGAGCCCCGCGCCCGACGCGCCCGCTGCCGGCGGAGATTAACCCCACTGCGACGCGGCCCGCGGAGACTCACCCCGCGGCGACTAGCCCCGCCGAGACGAAGCCCGCGGGTGCAAAGCCGCCCAAGCCCAGCAGCGCGAGTAGTGCGGGGTCTTCGCCCGATGTGTGAGCGGGGCGAGAGTCGTGAGGCGCTCGCGCTATCATCGTGCATGACGAGCGCTTACCTCTCCAAAGAAGACGCGCAGGCCGCCCTCGAGTCGGCCCGCGATATCGCCCCCCTCGTGCAGAAAGTCGCGAGCTGCGACGGCCACGTGAAGGTCACGATCGCCTCGCCCGCGGGCGAGCCCGGGAAGAACCCGCAGGCCGACGAGCTCGCGCGGGCCGGCACCGAGGCCGCCCTGCGCCGCTACGCCGCCGAGTCGGGCAGGGGCATCGAGACCGTTCAGGTCGTCCTCGCAGCGGGCGGCCCCAAGACGGGCGCGAGCTCCACGGCCGATCGCCCCACCGTCGAACAGCGGTCCGACGTCTCGCTCAAGCAGGCCGCCAGCTCGCCCAAGGTCAGCGAGGGCACCACCAGCGCCGGCTCGGGCCTGCCCGGGATCCACCACGTCATCGCCGTCGGCGCGGGCAAGGGCGGCGTGGGCAAGTCCACCGTCTCGGTGAACCTCGCGCTCGCGCTCGCGCGCAAGGGCCACTCCGTCGGCATCCTCGACGGCGACATCTACGGGCCCTCCGCGCCCACGCTCCTCGGGCTCGATGCGCTCGACGTCCAGCTCCACGAGAACATGCTCCAGGTCTTCAACGTGCACGGCATCAAGTGCATGACCATCGGCAAGCTCGTCGACCCCGAGAAGCCCCTCATCTGGCGCGGCCCGATGGCCCACGGCGCCTTCAAGCAGCTCGTCGAACAAACCTCCTGGGGCGAGCTCGATTACCTCATCGTCGACCTGCCCCCGGGCACGGGCGATGTGCCCCTTTCTATGAGCCAGATGATGAAGCTCGCGGGCGCGGTCGTGGTGTGCACCCCGCAGAAAGTCGCGCAGGACGACGCTGTTCGGGCTGCACGGATGTTCCAGCAGCTCAACATCGACGTGCTGGGCGTGGTCGAGAACATGAGCTACTTCATCGGCGACGACGGCAAGGAGTACGACATCTTCGGTCGCGGCGGCGCGGAGATGATGGCCCAGCGCATGGGCCTGCCCTTCCTCGGCGCGGTGCCCATCAACATGGCCCTGCGCGCCAACTCCGACGCGGGCGACCCGACGGCCAACTTCGCCGACGAGTCGGGCCCCGTCGCGAGCGCCTTCACCAAGCTCGCGCAGAACGTGGAGCACGAGGTCGCGCTCGCAGCAATGCGCTCCGGCGGGCCGACGCTGAGCGTGAGCTGAATCACGCCGGTTGTCTGGGGGATGCCTTTGGTTGTTTGTGTGGCCGGACAGCGCCGCATTCGGGGCAGGTGCTCAGGCCGTTGACGTTGTAACCGCAGCCCGGGCATACGTCCCAGCGCCAGCCGCGGCGTTTACCAGTGATCGCTCGCCCCGCGATTTGAATCGGGTACGAAGCGAGTATTGCCGCGAGCCATACCACAACCAGATTCCCGGTCAGGCCGATCCAAACAGGGCGAGTGGGCAACGAGCGCGGCAGTCTGTCTCTTGCTATGGCGATCGTACTGGCGCCGGTGAGCTCGATGCCGTTGAGTGGCAGGCCGCTGACCATCGATCCGCTGTTGGATGTGGTTGTCCAGCTGTCGTCGTAGTCGCTCGCTGCGGATACGAACGGCCAACCATACCCGGCGGTCTGTACGCGTTGATTGGTGCGTGATTGCAAGAGCGACTTGCTCGGTGTCCACGATGCAGTAGCCGAAGTGTCACTGAGCTCGGATGGCCTGAACCCTCCGCCAGTGCGCAGGGAGAGCCGCAGTTCGTCGGTGAGAATCGTAATCCCGTAGCTCGGACGGGTTGCCGAGTTCGGGAGGAGTCGAAGTTGTGAGAGGATCGGCATCGGTCCAGCCGAGTCGTCTATAGGTGCTTCGTACACCAAGAGCGGCGGGCGACTATCCGACGCCCACATCGAATCGAGTGGGTACTCGGTGAATGTAAGAGCAACAAGCCAGGGGTGAAGCACGCAGAAAGCGCCTGAAGCAACGAGTGCCGACAGTATGCGCCGGTCAGACCGGCGCATGCGGGTGAACAGCTTCGCGACTACGTTCAGCATGTCGGCCGTATCGGGCTCCAGTACATCATGCGCGAATGGCCGAGACTGTGATTACCGCTTCTCGCCGCGTGCGGGGTTGTGCCATTTGCGGTGGGGCGCGCCGTCGGTGATGAGCCGGTCGGCGCTCTCGGGTCCCCAGGAGCCGGGGGCGTACTCCATGACCGCTTTGCGCATCCCGGGGGAGGAGATGAAGGGGTCGACGATGGCCCAGGCGGTGGCGACCTCGTCGCGGTGCTTGAAGAGGGTCTGATCGCCGCGCATAGCGTCGAGCATGAGCGGGCCGTAGGCCTCTTGCGCTTTGGCGTCGAAGACGTACTGGTAATCGAAGTCGGCCTTGACGCTCTCGATGCGGAACTCGGGCCCGGGGACCTTCGCCTCGAACTTCATGGAAACGCCCTCGTCGGGGGCGATGTTGATGACGAGGCGGTTTGCGGGTCGCGTGCCGGTCGCTTTGAAGAGCTGTGTGGGCGGGGTCTTGAACTGGATGACGACCTCGGTCAGCTTGCGGGCCATCTTCTTGCCCGAGCGGAGGAAGAAGGGCACGCCGGCCCAGCGCCAGTTGTCGATGTCGAGGCGCAGGGCGGCGTAGGTCTCGATGTTGATGTCGTTGTCCACCCCTTCGAGGTCGCGGTAGCCGAGGCCGCCGTCGTCGTCGGAGGCGTCGCCCGAGGGCCCGTAGACGCCGAAGGCCGAGCGCTGCCAGATGTCCTCCTCCGATTGCACCAGGCGCACGGATTCGAGCACCTTGTGCTTCTCCCGGCGGATGGCGACCGCGTCGTACGAGGAGGGCGGCTCCATCGCGACCAGCGCCATCACCTGCAGCAGGTGGCTCTGGATCATGTCGCGCAGCGCGCCCGCGTCGTCGTAAAAGTTCGCAGCCCTCCGGCCCACGCCCACAGACTCCGCCGCTGTCACCTGCACGTGGTCCACGTAGCGGTGGTTCCAGAGCGGCTCGAACATCGTGTTGGCGAAGCGCATCACCAGCAGGTTCTGCACGAGCTCTTTGCCGAGGTAGTGGTCGATGCGGTAGACCGCCTCCTCTTCAAAGACGCGGCCGATCGTCTGGTTGAGCGCGCGGGCCGAGCCGGAATCGGTCCCGAGCGGCTTCTCGACGATCACGCGCTGCCAGGGCACCTCTTCGGGGTTGACGGCGCACCAGCGCTTGCCCTCGTAGACGAGGCCCGCTGCGCCGATGCGGTCCACGATCGGCGCGAGCAGCGTCGGCGAGACGGCAAGGTAGTAGAGCACGTTGGGCTGGGTCGACCAGGGGGAGGCGCTCGAGGCGTCGCTCGGGCTGCACATCTTGTGCTCGATGCCCAGCTCGTTGATGCGCGAGGCGAGCAGGGGGTACATCTCCGGGTCCGTCGCGCTCCCCGGGAGGTAGTGCAGCCGGCCCGCGAACCACGACCAATGGTCGGCGTCGAAGTCGCTGGCGTGCTCTTCGACCATGGGGCGGAGGCGCTCGCGCCACGCTTCGTCGGTCATGTCGGTGCGCGCAACGCCGAGCACGCACAGCTGTTCGGGCAGGCGGCCGTCGCGGTCGAGCTCGTAGAGCGCGGGGATGAGCTTGCGGGCCGTGAGGTCGCCCGAAGCGCCGAAGATCACCAGCACGCAGGGGTCGGGGTTGTCCTTGGCCTGGATGGTCTGCATCGTGGGTGCCCTGTGGGTGCGGGTCGGGTCGTTCGCCGAGCGAGGATACCCGAAGGCAGGGCGTGTCGATACGGGCGTGGTGCGGGCCGGCGCCCGATCAAGGGAGGCTGGTGCTCGGGCTCGACGCGCCCGGTTGTTCCGTGCCGCACTCGGGGCATATCGCCAGCCCTTCGAGCGGGTAAGCGCACTGCACGCACAGGCCGCGTCTTTTCCGCTTCCACCGAAGAGCTGCTTTCGGGAAGCGCAGCAGCGGTCCGAGCAGCAGGACTAGATACACAATGAACGAGTACAAGGCCAGGTTCTCAACCAGGCCCCTCCAGACGACGCGTGTAGGGAAGGCGCGTGTGTACCGTCCTGCGATGGCCTCTGGTGAAAAGCGTATGCCGTTCTTCAGGGTCATCTGCATGCCGGCGGTTTGCAGGTAGTCGGCAGCGAGGGCCACACGAGGCCAGCCGTATCCGAGCGTGGCGATTCTGCCGTGCTCGTGTCCGTAGATGTCGCGCGGGGGCGAGAAGTAGAAGGGCTCCTCGCTCAGCGACTCGTAGGGTGTGTGCGTGCGGTGCGGGTGCCACGCGATCCAGAAGTTCGCAGAGCTGCGCCCGGTGTGGCTGTACAAGGGGCGTGTGATGGAGTTGTGCTGAATGATGCTCTGGTTGCCGAAGAGCGTCGCACCGGCCGCGTCGTAAGTGGTGTAGCGTCTGAAGTCGTCTTTGTGAGTAAAAGTTGCGCCCGCGGGCAGGTGGTCAACCACGCTCGCAAGCACCCCGGCATGGACGAGAACGAGCCCGATGGCGAGCAAGGCGGACAAACATACCCGCCGCGCGGTGCGACGAACGCCCGACTTCGTGTGTTGGTGGCGCAGCTCAATCATGGGTGCGCGCCTGTTGTTCCGTGCCGCACTCGGGGCAGATCGCCAGGCCGTCGAGCGGGTAGGCGCACCGCACGCACTGGCCGCGTTTGGTCCGTAAGCGAGCGGCTGATCTACGAACTAATAAGTGGCCTAGTTTTAGTGCACCGTAGCAGCCGGCCGCATAGAGGAGCAGATTCACAACTAGGCCCTCGGTTACAACGCGCGTCGGTAAAGCGCGAGGGTACCTCTGGTTGACACGTGTGCTCTGCGATATCTGAATGCCTTGGGCAACGCTGTGGTGGTGGAGTCCGTAGATGTAATCCGTGCACAGCGCCACGAACGGCCAGCCGTACGCGAGTGTGATTACTGTTCCGTGATCCTGTCCGTAGAGATGAGACGGCGGCGAGTAGTACAGCCAATCTGTCTCGAGATCGTGATAGGAGAAGTCCGCCGGTGCGATGATTCCTGTCGCGGGGTCGAGGAGTCCGGGGTAGGCCTCCGGTAGATATCCCTGTCCAGTGGACAGGACGCCCGGCCGAAAGAGTGAGGGCTCTGCCGCTCGACTCTGGTCCCCATAAAGAGGCCGGCCATCCTTAGTCGTGTTCGAAAACCGACTCAGCCGTTCGGGTGAGTCGACCCAGTTCACATCAATGGTTGTGACCGTCGCTGCGATCGTCCACGCGTGAACAAGCTGGAAGAAGATCGCACAGAGACATGCAAGACACGCGAGCCGCAGAGAGCGGCGGGCGATTGATGTCGTGTGCTGGTGACGCAGTTCAGTCATGGGGAGGCGCCTGTTGTTCCGTGCCGCACTCGGGGCAGATCGCCAGGCCGTCGAGCGGGTAGGCGCACCGCACGCACAGGCCGCGACGTACGCGGGGCCGAGCGATCACTACTCGGTGCACGCGGCTGAAGAGCACCAGCAGCGCGAGGGTGAGCGGCGTGTACAACGCGAGATTCGCAACCAGCCCGCTCCACACAACGCGAGTCGGGAACGCCCGGGCGTATGAACCGTCGACCGCCTTCTCCGGTGAGTACTGGATGCCCTTCAAAACCACATTGGGCTGGGTGCCGCCTATCAGGTGGTCGGATGCCAGCGCGACAAACGGCCACCCGTACCCGATCGTGGCGATGGTCCCGTGTTCGCGGCCGTGCAGATCGAGCCGGGGCGAGAAATAGAAACCGCCTTCGCGCAGCTCTTCGTACCGCGCGGGGGCACGGTGGGGGGACGTGTGGAACCAGTAATTCTGAGCGCTGCGGCTCGTATAGCAGTACACCGGCCTGAAGAGCGATTGATGCTGGACAATGCTCAGCACCCCGAACAGCCTCGTCCCATCCGCTGCGGTGCTGATATGCCGGCGATAGTCGTCGGCATCGTACGGCCATTGCGGCCTGCTAAACGTGCGTACAGAACTCGCAAGCACCCCGGCATGGACGAGGATGAGGCCGAAGGCGAGCAAGACGGACAAACATACTCGCCGCGAGGTGCGACGAGCATGCGTATTGAATTCAAGTTTGACTTTGCTGCTTATGGGCATGAAGGGATGGCGGGGATCCAGTTCGTGCTTGAAGGTGAGCTCGGTAAACAGGGATGGGTTCCGCCGAGCATAGGATGACTCGGTGCGATAGGGGGTGAGGGAGGTGGGTCGCCGGCATGACGCGTCACCTTCTCGGGCAACCTCTGGATTCCCAGCTGTTTTCGAGTCTGATCACCAATAAACATTGTGCAGTCCCAGCACGTACGGTGATAACTACGCGTTTGTGTTCGGGTAGCAGATCTTTCCAGATAGAAAGTCCAAGTCTCGCTACCGAGTGTTCCTGGAACGACTACTGGATCAACGTTCGCTGGTCGCCAAACCCCGCAGTCCCAGGTCGGGGTGTTCGCTGGGCCGATAGTGGTTCCAGCAAAGCAAAAATTCCATGAGGCCTGTGCGTGTGCGACAACCGCGTTGTGGATAGCCGAGACATCTGAATTCGGATACTTCACTGATTGCTCTGTGCCTTTGCTCAGTGCATCGAGCACCTCTTCGACCTCGATCTGTTGCTTTGCGAGGCCGAGCTCGGAGATATCGATGTCCACGAGCGCCGCTTCGTACCCGGTCTCGACGAGATAGGTCACGAGCTCGGTGCCTGCGAGCCCGCTCTCGAGGATCGAGTTGTACGGGTCGGTGATAAAGACCCCTTGGCCGAAGGGCTCGGAGTCGATCGTGCCCATGTTTCCTGCCGTCTCGCCCGGCCCGAGTGCAATGCCCACACGCTTGAGCAGCGCCTCGAACGTCTGTTCGTCGGCGGCGGGGATCGTCTGCTTGATGCCCGAGACGATGGACTCGGCGGGGTCCTCCTCGTCTTTCCACGCGAAGCGTGCCCATGTGTCGTCGGCTTCGCGGGTGTAGAGCACGACGGCGATGTTGTCGCCGGCGAGATCGCCGCGGTTGTTCACCGCGAGGAAGGCCTCGGTGCGCTCGGTCTGGGTGTCGGCCGCTGGGAGGAAGGTCCAGTCGCCGACCTCGAATGTGATGTCAATGAACTCCACCCCCGCCTCGGCGGGGGGTGTGAGGGCCGCCACTCCGCTCACGCAGATTGCAGCCAGAGTTTGTTTGAGTGTGTGTGTGTCAAGCGTGGTCCTCGCTCTGTTTGTGTGCCCGGGGGGGCGGCCCGGCGCCGCCGGCGAAGAACATAACAAATACTGCGCGGCCTGCAAAGCACAAAGCGCGACAAAGATACATCGCACCAAGGTCGGCATCACGCCCCCGTCACCGGCACCGTCAGCTCCCCGTCGAAGCCCAGCGGCACGCCCAGCCACATCCACACGATCAGCACGATCGTCCACACGATCCAGAACGCGATCGAGTAGGGCAGCATCAGCGAGATGATCGTCCCGATGCCCGCGCTCGGGACGTACTTGCGGATGAAGACCAAGAGCACCACCAAGTAGGGCATCAGCGGCGCGATGATGTTCGAGCTGCTGTCGCCCACGCGGTACGCCGCCTGCACGAGCTCGGGGCTGATGCCCACGCGCATGAACATCGGCACGAAGACCGGCGCGAAGATCGCGAACTTCGCGCTCGCCGACCCGATGAAGAGGTTGCCGAACATCACCACGACGATGAAGAGCGAGACGAGCAGCCACGCCGGCATCTCCGCGCCCGCGAGCATGTTGCCGCCGACGATCGCCAGCATGAGCCCGAGGTTCGACTGGTTAAAGAGCGCGATGAACTGCGCAGCAAAGAACGCGAGCACGATGTACGGGCCCATGTCCGCCATGGTGCGCCCCATCAGCGTCGCGATGGCGGCGTCGGTCTTCTTCTGACCCGTCTCTTCGTAAAGAGACTTTGTCGCGAGCCCGTAGGCGATGCCGGGGATCAGGAAGAGGATGAACATCACGGGCACGATGACGTCGGGCCAGCGCGCGGTGCCGTCCTCGGCGGCGGCGAACGGCGCGCCAGGAACGACCGTCAGGAGCGCGAAACCCATCAGGCCGAGCAGCGTCCACACCGTCGCCCACACGAGGCCCTTCTTCTCGGTCGGGGTCATGATCGTGGCGGCGCGGTCTTCTTCGGTGAGCGGGCTCGGGCCGCCGAGCTCCGGGGGCTTGGTCGCCAGGCGCGGCTCGACCACGAACCGGGTCACAGCCCAGCCCACGCCCGTGAGCAGGAACGTCGAGAAGACCATGAAGTAATAGTTGCAAAGCGGGTTCACGACGTAAGAGGGATCGAGGATGTTCGCGCCCTCTTGCGTCAGGCCCGACAGCAGCGGGTCGAGCGACGTCGGGAAGAGGTTCGCGCTGAAGCCGGCGCTCACGCCCGCGAAGACCGCAGCCAGGCCCACCAGGGGCGAACGGCCGAGCGCTTTGTACAGCGCTGCCGCGAGTGGCGGGAGCACCACGTACCCCGCGTCCGCCGCCATCGACGACAGCACGCCCACGAAGACCGTCATCGGTGTCAGCAGGCTCGAGGGCGTGATGAGCATGAGCGCTTTGAGCAGCGCCTCCATGCAGCGGGTCTTCTCCGCTACGCCGATGCCCAGCATCGCAACGAGCACCACCCCGAGCGGGTGGAAGCCCGTGAAGACCGTCACCATGTCTTTAAAGATGATGTAGAGCTGCCCCGGCGCGAGCAGGTTGACGGGCTTCTCGGTCTGCTGGATCTCCTCGGTCTTGAGCACCGCGACGCGCCTGGCCTCACCCTCCTCGACCTCGCGCTCGACGTAGTCGAACTCGGGCTGGGTGAGGGGCACGAGCGCCGGCTCGCCGTCTTCGTCGACGCGGAGGGTGTTGACGCGCCCCGCGACGAACATCTCGCGGGCCGTGACCTGCTCGCCGGTGCCCGAGTCGAGGACGGGCGTCGTGACGGGCACGTACTTGGTGTAGGTCACTTCCCAGTTCATCATGCTGCCCACCCACGAGAGGAGGACAACGAGGATCGCCCCGCCCAGGAAGAGTGTGGCGGGGTCGGGCAGCGCGTTGCCGACGCGCTCCACGAACCCGAGGAAGCCCTTGGGGTGGTCGGTCGGCGTCTCGGCGGGGGGTGGGGTGCTCATCCGCAGAGTGTGACGCATCGGGCGGGGTTGGTCGAGGGGCAGTGCCGAGCAAGGCGGGCCCATGCGCGGGAATTCCCTCGCAATCGGTGGGTGAACATGTAGACTCGTCCGCCCCGCCCGTTCGACCGAGAGGACCCCGATGAGCAAGTACAGCGACTCACCCACGGACACCGACAAGATGCCCCCGGGCGTCCCCTTCATCATCGGGAACGAACTCGCCGAGCGATTCAGCTTCTACGGCATGAAGGCCATCCTTGTCGTCTTCATGACCAAGTACCTCCTCGACGCCAACGGCGACCCCGACTTCATGGGCGAGGAGCAGGCCAAGGGCGTCTACCACCTCTTCACCGCAGCGGCCTACTTCTTCCCCATCCTCGGTGCCATCCTCTCCGACGTCCTGTGGGGCAAGTACAAGACCATCCTCCTCATCAGCC
>CAZNUZ010000003.1:0-64122 GCA_964576725.1 uncultured Phycisphaeraceae bacterium | reverse complement strand
GGGCGAGGTAAGCTCGGCATAGAGCCCGACACTGAAAGTGACCCACATCCACCCAACAGCCCGCAGCAGATGCCTGTCCGCGATGACAGCCATGCCCACGCGCAGGATGCTCAGGATACAGAGTACCCCGAACACGCCCAGCAATGATAATGTGCCGTCCGACATGGATGGGTGGCCTTTATGCCCGTTCGCCCTCGAAGATATCCTTCTCCCGGCAGGGGGCAACCCGCAAGATGTTGGTCGAGCCGGGCTGGTTGAACGGCACACCGGCGGTCACGATGATCCGGTCCTCATCCGTGGCGAAGCCTTCGGCCTTGGCCGCGCGCGCGGCACTGACCACGGCAAATTTGAACCGGTCCACAGACGGGATCACCACACAATGCAAACCCCACACGAGCATCAGCCGCCGCGCGGTGTCGGTGATGGGCGTGAGCGCGATGATCGGCACGCGCGGGCGTTCGCGCGCGGCCAGCATCGCGGTGGTGCCGCTTTGGGTGAAGGTACAGATGGCCTGCACGTCTATGGTTTCCGCGACCTCACGCGCAGCGACAGTGATCGCGTCGCTGATGCCATTTCCGGCCTGCGTGCGGGAGGCTTCGATGATCTGGCGGTAATGTTTGTCCTGCTCGATCTCGATCGCGATGTCATTCATCGTCGTCACGGCCTCGACCGGGTAGTCGCCTGCGGCTGACTCCGCAGACAGCATCACCGCATCGGCCCCTTCATAGATGGCCTGCGCCACGTCGGACACTTCCGCGCGGGTCGGCACCGGCGCTGTGATCATCGACTCGAGCATCTGCGTGGCGACGATGCAAGGCTTGCCGACCTTGTGGCACGCAGCGACGAGGCGCTTCTGAACGATGGGCACCTCGGCGACGTCCATCTCCACGCCGAGGTCGCCGCGGGCGACCATGATGCCGTCGGCGGCCTCGATGATCGCCTCCATGCGGTCGACCGCCTGGGGCGTCTCGATCTTGGCGATGACGGGGATCGCGGGGTCCGAGAGCGAGGCGGACATGCCCGTGCCGCAGCTCTCGTCGGTGCAGCGGGAGGCGAGGCCACGCTTGAGCATGAGGACCTCGTCGGCCTTGCGCACGAAGCTGAGCGCGAGGAAGTCGAGGTGGTTCTCGACGGCCCACTCGACGATCTCCCAGTCGCGCTCGGTGACGGCGGGCACCGAGAGATCGGAGTCGGGCAGGTTGATGCCCTTGCGCGTCGTGACCAGGCCGCCCGTCGTCACGCGGCAGTGCAGCCCGTCTTTGTTCGCCTCGACCGCGAGCATGCGGATCGCGCCGTCGTTGATGAGCACGCGGTGCCCCTCTTCGACCTCCTCGGCGATCTTCTCGTACCCCGAAGAGAGCACAGGCACCTCGCCGGGGATCGAGTCCTCGATGCCCGCACGGATGATGACCTGCTGGCCCTGCTCGAGCATGATCCCGCCATCGGGCACCGTGCCAACGCGCAGCTTCGGGCCCGGCAGGTCGCCCAGAACGGTGAGCGGGATGTTGAGCCTGTAGCTCACCCGGCGGACGAGCTCGAGCCGCTTCTTGTGGTCCTCGAACGACCCGTGCGAGAAGTTCAGGCGGAAGAGCGATGCGCCGGCTTCGACCATGCGCGTGAGCACGGCCTCGTCGTCGGAGGCGGGGCCGAGCGTCGCGAGGATCTTCGTGAGGGCCGGCTTGTGGTGTCGGGGGTTGAGAGTGGGGCTCATGTGCTCAGGCTTCGTTCTTCTGTGCGCTCTTGTGTTCGTCCCACAGCGCCACGACTGCGCGGTACTGCTCGGTGAAGAATAGGGTGTAGGCGATCTTGGCCTTGCGCCATTCTCGGGGATCGCGCCAGGCGTTGCGGATCTCGCGGTACGACTCGGGGGTGAAGAGCACCTCCCGCCCGTCGGGGAAGGTGTGGGTGGGCATCTCGTAGAAGAGGCCCTCCATCTCTTCGAGGATAGCCGTCGGGAACGCGCCCGATTCGTGCGCCGCCCGGGCCGCGCTGAGGGCGTCCCACGCCTCGACCATGAAGCGGTGGGTATCGATCCCGAAGGTCGACATCATCGGCGCGACGCTCGATCGCCAGCCCCGGCTCGCGGTGGGGGCGGCGATCTCGAAGGGGTCGACCTCGTCGACAAACCGCCCCAGGTGCGCGCGGATGAAGTCCCGCCGCACGGGCATCCGGCGGAGCTCGAAGCGCTCGGGGCCCCAGGTGTCGGCGTCGGCGGGGTCGGTCGCGGGGGCGCCGTCTGCCTTGGTCACGAACTGCCACAGCGCTTGCCCCTCGTCCGTGAGAACGAAGTCGATGAACCGCTGGGCGGTCTCGGGGTCGGGCCCGCCGCGGAGCAGCGAGATCGGGTCCGGGTCGATGAAGGTCGCCCCCGGGGGGTCGACGTACCCGACGCGGCTCGTCTCGGGCGTCTCGCCCTCTTGCATGACGGCCTGCGCCTGGTAGCGCCCGTAAAAGTCGATCGCCACGCCGATCGCCGCCTGCCCCTGGCTCACATCAAGCGGCACTTTGGGCGAGCTGTTAGAGAAGTAGCGGGCGTTGGCGCACATCTCGCGGAGGATGCGCCACCCGTCGTCCCACCCGTAGGTGTTGAGGATCGAGTCGTAGGTCGTCGCCACCGAGCCCGACTGCCGGGGGTCCGCGAGGGCGACCCACCCGCGCAGCTCGGGCGAGCCGAAGTCCCACCACGAGTCGGGCTCTTCGACGCCGAGTTCGCCCAGAACGTCGCGGTTGTAGACGACACCGAACCCCGAGAGGGCGGTGCCGATCCAGAAGCGATCGGGGTCGTAGAGGTGGTTCGACTCGGGGCCGATGAAGTTGTCGCCAAAGACACGCGCGAGGCGGGCCTCGTCCCACGAGCCCACAGGCACCGAGATCGACATGTTGAGCTCGAACGCCTCCGCGTCCTTCGACAGCCGGGCGATGCCCGCGGCCTCGTCGTGCGCGATGCTCAGCTCGCCGTCGTCCGGGATGGCGCCCGCGTGGATAGAGATGCCGACGGCATCGGCGTCGCGCGGGGTGAAGGCGACCGTCACGCCGCGCTTCATCTGGCCGTGCTCGTACGAGCCGCCGCCGAAGAAGAGGTCTTGCGGCATCGGGCGCGAGCCCTCGGCCATCCGGCCGTCGGGCAGGATGCGCCCCTCTTTGATGGCCTTCGAGTAGACCGCCTGCAGCTGGCGACGGATCTCGGAGGTGCCGCCCGGGTTCACCCAGACCACAGCCGCCGTCTCTCCGTACTCGCGCTCGTGCCACTCGGAGAAGGCCGCGCCGAATTCACGGCGGATCTGCTCGTTGTGCGGCGTCACGATGATTACCCGGCGATCGGCCTCATCGCCCGTCAGCTTGTCGGGGCGAAAGAGGAACGGCACGCCGAGGACCACGAACATGGCGAGACCGATGACGACTTTGGTGGGGTCGAGGCTGCGCATCGCGGTTAGGGTAGCGGGCACACCCCACCTCGGAGGCCCGATCGTGCGCACACCCTGGCTTGTTCTCACCCTGCTGCTTGCGGGCTGCGCCTCAAGCACCACGCAGACCGACCCGGAGCCCCAGCAGCCGGCGGCGGCAACCACCGCTGACGCCCAGAACCCGACGCCCGGGTGGCCCGCCTCCATGCCCGAATTCGATCCGGACAACCCCCACACATGGCCCCTCCCCATGCTGTGGTACGAGACGCCCATCCCCGACTACGACTCCCCCGGCAACGGCTACCTCACCAGCGACATCACCCTCGCGGGCCGCCGATTCGTGGGCCTCGCCACCTTCGTCGGCAACGGGCCGGGCCTCGAGCACGTCTTCGCGGGCACCGAGTTCGAGGGCGCACCGGGCGCTACCACCTTTACCATTTATGCGCTCGTGCCCGACGAGGCCGACGTCGTCACGCCCGGGGCGGCCATCTCGCGCAACCACCCGACCTACACCGTCGCGGGGCGCATCGCCACCAGCGACCGGCGAGACGACTTTCTCACCATCCTGCACCACGACCGGCCCGACATCGCGATCGTGAACATCAAGCTCTTCGACCTCGCGGGTGGGCGCGTCGTCCTCATTCTCCCGCACGAAGATGGCACGGTCCGCTACCTGCAGTACCCCATCGGGCTGCTAGAGCTCGGGGACATACGCGACTCCGCGGCCTTCGGCGCCATGATCGCCCCGATGCTCGATACCCCCGAGCTGCGTGCGCTGCTCGAAGAGCCCGGAGTCATCGCGCTATGAGCACACCCTCCGCACCACCCGCTCCGCTCGCCCTCGTGACGGGGGCTTCCTCGGGTATCGGCGTCGCGACCTGCCACGCGCTTGCGGGGGCGGGGTTCCGCCTGGCGCTCGTCGCTCGCCGGCCCGAGCGCCTTGAGGACTCCCTCGCCAAGCTGCGGGCGGAGCACCCCGCCTGCGACGCGCGGGCCTTCCCGGGCGATGTGAGCGATCCGGGGTCGATCAACGCCTGCATCGAGGCCGCCCGCTCTGCGATGGGCCGGTTCGATGTTGTGGTGAACAACGCTGGGGCCGCCCCCCTCGCCACGATCGCCGAGACGACCCCCGAGATGCTGCGCGAGCTCTTCGGGCTCAACGTCTTCGGCCCCGCGGAGGTTGTGCGCGCGCTGTGGGACGACCTGACCGCCAATCAGGCCTCCCGCCCCTGCGTGGTCAACATCTCGAGCTACGCCGGCGCCGACCCCTTCCCGGGCTTCTACGCCTACGCCGGCACGAAGGCAGCACTCGACATCATGACCCTCGTGACGGCCCAGGAGGGCCAGCTCAGCGGGCTGCGGGCCTTCGCCGTCGCGCCGGGCGCCGTCGAAACGCCCCTCCTGCGCTCCCTCTTCGACGAAGACGCGGTCGCAGCCGAGGCGTGCCTCGCACCCGAGTCGGTCGCAGCACTCGTCGCCGCCTGCGTCCGAGGCGATCACGACGACAAGAACGGCGGCGTCCTCTACATCAAACAGGGCGAGACGGGCCCCATGATCACCGATAGGCCCGTGTAACCCCGCCGCCTTACTCGCACGCTCTTCCCCCCGCCCCCGGCCCGCGCGTGCAGTGTGCGGGCGGGCCCGCAACACGCCCGATGCCCCTCGCAGCCGCCGCCCAGCCCGCGTAGACTGACAGCTAGCGCCCCCAAGATCCGGTTCCCAACAAGAGGCCCCGAGCCGATGCCCATCCCCGAGAGCGACATCATCCGCCTGGAACGCGCCCCGACGAGCGCGATCGAGAGCATCTACCTCCCCGAGATCGTGCGCGGCTTCGGCACCACCGTCCGCCACTTCTTCACCAGCTTCGGCCAGTCCAAGCTCCCCGTCCTCGGCGCCTCCAAGACGACCCGCGTCCTGCAGTACCCCGAAGAACGCCGGGAGGATCTGGACGTGGAAGAGGGCGGGCTCGAGTCCTCCAACTTCCGCGCCCTGCACCGCCTCAACCGCGACGAAGACGGCCGAGTGAAGTGCGTCGCCTGCATGATGTGCCCGACGATCTGCCCGGCCAACTGCATCCACATCGAGGCCGCCGAGAGCCCCTGGGACGACCGCGAGAAGTACCCCGCCAAGTTCGAGATCGACGAGCTCCGCTGCATCTTCTGCGGCATGTGCGAAGAGGCCTGCCCCGTCGACGCGATCGAGCTCACCCCCGTCTACGACTTCGTGAGCCACACCCGCCAGGAGCTCATCCTCGATAAAGAAAAGCTCCTCGCGATCTACGACCTGACGATCGACGGCAAGCCGATGTAAACCCTCAGGCTTCTGCCGCCGACGGAGCGCCATACCGAACGCCAACACGTAGGCGGTCGGTGATGTAGAGCGCCACCGATGCAGCGGGAACGACCACGATGGTTGGTAGGACGAGAAACGCTGCGAAGAGCGACGGCGGCCAAGATGTGCTGAGGTAGCCCACGAGCCCGATCAGCAGCGCAGCGAAGAACAGCCAACGTACCCCTCGGCGCACCGCCCACCAGAGCCCGCGGGCGCAGTTCAATTCGGCTCGTTCGTAGGCGAGTTCTCTTCGGGCGCGTAGCCAGTCCCAGACGGTCGGCTTCCGTACAGACATCGCTCTATTCCCTTCCTAGTCTGGGTCGCTGAAGAGTTCTTGATTCTGATTCGTGCGCGGGGGATTTTGTCTGATCTCCGATTCCTGTGAATACATCCCCCGCCTCGCGTGCTCGCTCGTCGCACACCAACCGACGGAGCACACCATGCACACCGCATTCGCACTCAGCATCTCTCTCGTCGCCGGCACCGCGGGCATAGCAGTCGCCCAGCAGGCATCGCCTTCCCAGACAGGCTTCGTCCTGCAGGTCGCGGAGGACGAACTCCACCGCGATATCAGCGAGTGGGACCTGCCGCGGAGTGGCCTCGCGATCGAGGGCTACGACCCCGTCGCCTACTTCCCCGAGGGCGGCGAGAAGGCGGCCAAGGGCAGCAAGAAGATCACCGCCGAATACCGCGGCGTGACCTACCGCTTCAAGACCGAGGCCAACAAAGCGCTCTTCCTCGCCAACCCCACGCGCTACGAGCCCGCCCACGGCGGCTGGTGCTCATGGGCCATGATCGAGGGCGACAAAACCGAGCCCGACCCCAAGAACTTCATCGTCCGCGGCGACCGCCTCTTCCTCTTCTACAAAGGCATCTTCGGCGATACCAAGAAGAGCTGGGAAAAGACCGACCACGACACATCGGCGAACCAGGCCGACGCGAGCTGGAAAGACATCTCGGGCGAAGAGAAGCGCGAGGTCCCCGAGGTGGAGTGACGGTTAACCGTCGTCCTCTGGTGCTTCGAGCGCTTCGCGCATCGCCCGTGCACGCTCGATCGCGCCCGCCTCGTCTGCCGTCGCCTCTTCGAGGACGAAGTGCCAGCGGATCTCCGTCTCCGTGCCGCCCGGCACGAGCATGGCGCCCAGATCGATCAGGGGCCACTCGTGGATCGGTGCCTCGGCCTTTGCCTGCGTCACGAGCGGCTCGTAGCCGGGCTTGCTCAGGCGCACGTCATATGTGCCGAAGTAGGTGAAATCGACCTCCGCGGGCGTGACGCCAACGTTGACGTCGTTCAGGATCACACGCGCGCCAGCGGGCTCGCTCGTGACGAAGATGCGCCGCTTGGGCGCGTTGCAGCCTGTGAGCGCGAGAGTCATGCCCGCGAGTGCGCAGGCGGCCAGCAGGCGTTGGTGTGTCGGCTTCACTCGGGCGCTCCTTCGGGGGGCGTAGCGGGTGTTCCAGCGTCGGTCGCCGCAGCCGCTGCGGGCTCGGGGTCGAACTCATCGCCCCGGAACATGCTGCCGAGGTAGCTCCGGCGCACCATGTCGTCGTTGATGAGCTCGCGCGGGGTGCCCTCGCGCAGCACCTTGCCCTCGTTGATGATGTACGCGCGGTCGCACACGCTCAGCGTCTGCTGCACGTTGTGGTCGGTAATCAGGATCGCGATGCCCATATCGCGGAGGCGGCGGATCTCTTGCTGGAGGTCTTCGACAGCCAGCGGGTCCACGCCCGAGAAGGGCTCGTCGAGCAGGATGAGCTGCGGGTTGGTGACGAGCGCTCGGGCGATCTCGAGCTTGCGCCGCTCGCCGCCCGAGCAGGTGCGTGCCTGGTCCTTGGCCTTGTGCGTGAGGCCGAAGCGCTCGAGGAGCTCCTCGCACCGCTGCTTGCGCTTGACGTGGTGCATGGGGATCGTCTCGAGGATCGACATCAGGTTGTCGGCCACCGAGAGTCGCAGGAAGATCGAAGGCTCCTGCGAGAGGTAGCCCATGCCCCGGCGGGCCCGGCGGTACATGGGCAGGCGCGAGACGTCTTCGCCGTCGAAGACCACGCGCCCGCCGTCGGCGTCGATCATGCCGATGGTCATGCGGAAGCTCGTCGTCTTGCCGGCGCCGTTGCGACCGAGCAGACCGACGATCTCCGCCGAATCGACGTGGAACGAGACGCCGTCGACCACGGTCCGGCCGCCGAAGCTCTTGCGCAGGAGGTGCGTCGCGAGGAGAGACATAACCAGAGTGTACGCCCGGGGCCCCGATCGTTGGGGCCCGCCCGGCCTCACGCGGGCGAGCGATCAACCCGCAGCGTGCTCGCGGACCGTCTCGGCGGGGTGCAGCACGCGGATGCACATCGGGTAGCGGTAGAGGCGACCGTTATTCGCAGCCATCGCGCCCAGCACCGCACCGACAAGGCGGGCCAGCACGAGCATGATCCCGAGCACCACCGCCACAGGCACCGCGATCAGCGCGCCGAGCCCGAACGTCACCGCGATGAAGACCACGCTGCCGATCGCGATCGCGAGCACCCAGATAAAGAGCGAGATCTGGAAGTTGACGGCCTCTCGGCCATGATCGTCGATGAAGGACGAATCGCCCTTCTTGATCTGCCACATGACAAACTGCGCGATGCCGATGAGCAGGCCCGAGACATCGAGGACGCTCAGCAGCCCGACCAGATGGATGAACATCCCGTAGGTGCGCTCGTCGGGCTGCACCTCGGGATCGACGTAGGGTGAGTGCTGGTTCTGGTCGAACATTGTCGCCTGCATGATGGCCTCCCGAATCCTGTTTGGGAAGTCCCTTCGGTTTCTTTCACCGCGGCTAAGGCCCCTAGCATCCTCGATGCCACGCCGGAGCACACTCGCGATCAGCATGGGCGACCCCTTGGGGATCGGGCCCGAGGTGCTAGTGCGTGCGCTGACGGGCGGTGCCCGCCCTTCCGGCCAGCGTGTGCACCTATACGGGTGGGCCCCCGCGCTCGATCGCGCGTGTGCGGCACTGGGCGTCGAGCCCTTCTGGTGGCGCGTCCCGACGGGCACCCCCGCGGGCCATGTCTCTGATGCGCACGAGGTGGTCCTCCATGATCTCGGGCGCGAGCTGGGCCTGACCGAGGATCTGCTCCTCGAGGAGCCGGGGCCGACGCGAGCGGGGGGGATGCTCTCGTTCGTGTGCGTCGAGCGGGCGATCGAGCGTGCGATGCTGCCTGCCAACGACCCCGATCGGGCCGACGCCGTCGTGACCGCCCCGATCAGCAAGGCGGCCTGGGCGCTGGCGGGCAAGTCGCGCTACCCGGGGCACACCGAGCTCCTCGCCGCCCGATCGGGCGCTAGGCGTTTCCGGATGATGTTCTCGTCGGACGAGCTGCGCGTGGCGCTGGCTACGGCGCACATCCCGCTCATGGAGCTGCGCAACACGCTCACGATCGGCCGCGTGCACGAGACGATCGATCTGGCCCACGAGTTCTGCCGGGATCTGGGCGTCGAAGAGCCGCGCATCGCGGTCTGCGGGCTCAACCCGCACGCGGGCGAGGGCGGGCTTTTGGGCGACGAAGACGAGCGCATCATCGCCCCCGCGATCACACTCGCGCAGGAGGCGGGCCTCCGCGCCGTGGGGCCGTTGCCCGCCGACACGGTCTTCGCACAAGCGCGCCTCTCGGCGCCGCCCTCGCGCCGGCGCTTCGATCTCGTCGTCGCGATGTACCACGACCAGGGGCTCATCCCCGTGAAGCTGCTCGCGTTCGATAACGCGGTGAACTGCACGCAGGGGCTCCCCTTCGTGCGCACGAGCCCGGACCACGGAACGGGCTACGACATCGCGCGCAAGTTCAAAGCGGACGCCGGCTCGATGTCCGAGGCGATCCGTCTCGCGGGCACGCTCGTCCGCTCGAGGCGGGGCGTCCCGGTCGAGCGCGCTTAAGAGTGCAAGAAGTTTGGCGTGCGGGGGCGGCTAGTCGAAGCGGACCCAGTGCTCGTAGCCCGGGATGTTCTTCGCTTCGGCGATGATGCTGATCTCGTGGCTCAGCGTGCCCACTTCCTCGTTGTAGTTCGTCCAGTGGATCATGAGCGAGACGAGGATAAGCGTGCACAGCCACGCGCAGAGTTCACCGACGCGGAAGCGCCGGTTGCAGTAGATGCACGCCGCCATCACGACCGTGGTGCAGACCTTGAAGAAGATGAGCATGTCCGGTCCGCCGCTCCGCGCGACGATCCGCGCGAGGGGGTTCTTCTCGAACATCCCGACGCCCGACATGTACGCGAGCGTGCACGCGAGATCGCACCAGGACATCAGCACGCACGCGAGTATCAAGAGCACCACGCGCTTCGGCCGAGAGGCAACGATCCCCCGCCACTTGGAGTGCAGGCGAGCGAGCGGCGTGACCCCGAGGGGCTCGTCGATCCGATGATGAGGGAGCGTGGTCAAAGGGCCCACCCGTCGGTTCTGTGCGCTGCGGATACACCAAAGCGCACTACGCTCATCGGCCCACGACCCCCCGTGAGTCGAGCGGCCCGCCCGAGAAGCCCTCAGAACCCAGGGACACGTACGGGCGGGGGCACACGATCACGAAAGAGCGCGAGCATTACCGGTCTATACCGCCACCGCGGGCGGAGTGTTCCGTAGTGTTTAAGGTGCCGATGAACTCACTATTGCGACGATGATGAAGATGATGCCACCAACCTTTCCCCGTACACCCCTCCGCTCCGCCCGGGGCCTCGCGGCCGCCCTGCTCGTCTCCGCGGGCGCAGCGCTCCCCCTCGCACCCGAGGCGCTCGCGCAGAACGACACACTCCCCGTCTTTGTCGAGGACTCTCAGCGCGCAGCCGGCGCACTGCCGCGCGTCGGCGAGCTGCTCGCGAGTGATCTCGTCGACGAGGCGGTGCGCGTGCTGCAAGAGCTCCTCGAGACCGACGCGGAGCGGCTCGTCGCGGTCGAAGGTGATGAAGATCTCTTCGTCTCTGTTCGCAGCAGGGTGCACGCGGAATTGCTCGCGCGCGAAGCGCTGCTGAGGTCGTACCGCGAGTTACACTCGGCGCGCGCGCAAGCGCTCTTCCAAGCGGGCGAGTACGTGCGCGTCGAGCGGGACTACCTGCTCACGCCCGCTGGGTACGAGTCGGCGCTCGAGGTCGCCCGCGCGCACCGCGCGAGCGCACGCTTCTTCGCAGCCTGGTCCGTGCTCGCTCAGGTCGCGGAGCATCCCGACCGCGACAATCGCGCATCGGAGCTGCTGTCGAGTGTGACCAGTTACATCACTGCGATGGGCAGAGCGGGTGAGTTGCCGCGCAACGCCGAGGCGGTGCTCGAATCGTTCGGCGTGGCCGAGGCGCTCGGCGCGGGCGATGTCCGCGTGCCCGAGCTCCCCGAGACGCTGCGCGTGACCCAGCGCGCGAGCGCGGTGCGCCTCGAGGGCGTGCTCGCTCAGCCGCTCGCCTCGCGCACCACGGGCGCTCTCACCAACACGATCGAGACGATGCGCAACAACGTGCGCAACAGTGCTTTGCCGCGCAGCGGGCGCGTGCTGCACAACGCCCCCGCCGTCATGGGCGACCGGGTCTTTACCAATAATGCCCAGACCATCAGCGCCTTCGATCGCTTTACCGGCGAGCGCCTCTGGTCGCGCGACGTGGTGGGCGATTTGCGCGTGCGCCAGCAGGCCTTCGGCTCGGTGAACACGCTGAGCGAGGTCTTCGATGTCGCTCTGGGCGACGGCGCGGTGGTCGCGCTCACCGGGATCGCGAGCAGAGGGGCCTTCGCCGACCGGGTGCTCAGCAGCCTCGACCCGGAGACGGGCGAGGTGCGCTGGGTCGTTGCCCTCCCGGACCTCGGCCCCGAGGACCTGCAAGACGCGGTCTTCAAGGGCCCCCCCGTCATCGCTGAGGGGCACGCGATCATCGTCGCCGAGCGGCGGGATTTCTCCCGGCGCACGAACGTGGAGTTCATCGTCGCCATCGACGTGCACACCGGTGCGCTCGCGTGGCACAGGCCCTACGCGTCGATGGGGGTGCGGCCATACGGCACCCAGCAGGCGCCCGCCGACGCGCCCGCGGTGTACGGCGGCGATGTCATCCTCTCGAGCGCCGTCGGCGTGACCGTGCGCGTCGAGGCAGCGACGGGCAGGATCCGCTGGAACCGCAGGGTCGCGCCGAACATCAACGCGCTGGCGAACAACGAGGCGCTCCCGTGGGAGTTCCAGGTCCCCGCCCTCGCACGCGATCGCCTCTACACCCTCTCGCCCGACCGGCGCTCGGTGCTTGTGATGGATCCCGAGGACGGCGCCCGGATCGCGCGCAGCCCCGCGACGCGCTGGGGGCGCCCGCACACGCTCTTCGAGCACCGGGGCGTGCTGATCGCACTGAGCCGCGACGCGGTGGTGCTCTGCCCCGCAGACCGGTTCGACGAGGTGCGCGACGCCGCACTCGTGCTGACCGATCTCAACGCCAAGGGGCAGAACTTCCGCGGCCGCGCACTCCTCGCGGGCGAACGCCTGTACATCCCCACCGTCGACGGGCTCTCGTGGCTCGAAGTCCCCCCGGCGGAGCGTTTCCCCGCATCGGCGCTCGAGCTCAAAACCGGGCGTGTGCAGCTCGATGAGCCCGGCAACACGATCCTCCTCGAGGGCCAGATCATCACCGCAGACGACGATCGCCTGCACAACTACTTCTCGTGGAGCGTCGCGCGCGACGTGATCCTCGAGCGCGAGCGCGAAACACCCACTGACTCGACGGCGCCCACCACCTACGCCCAGCTCGCCTACCGCGCGGGCGTGACGGATGAGATCCTGCCGGCCATCGATCGCGCTGTCCGTGCGCTCGCCGCCGACCCGCTCAGCGAGAACTACGACCAGAACCGCGTGCGGATCTTCGACGCGGTGCACGCGATGGCCCGCCCCGACCGCGACCCTTCGCTCCTCGCGGTCATCACGCCCGAGCTCCGGCGAAACCTTCTGGGCTACCTCGAACGCCTCGCGGTTTCGCCCAAAGAGCGTGCAGAGAGTCTCACGTCGGCCGGCGCGTACTTCGAGGCCATCGACGACGCGCCCCGCGCCGTGGAGCACTACCAGCGCCTCCTTGCTCAGCCCGAGCTGCACGAAGTGCCCATCCTTGTGAGCGGCGCGCGCACGCTCGCGGTCGATGAGGTCGCCGCCCGGCTCCGCACCGTCATCGCGTCATCGGGCAGGCCCGCGTACGCCAAGTACGACCTCGAGGCCGAGCGCATCGCTGCGAGTCTCGCGCCTGACGCTCCGGCGGGCGAGATCGAGGCCTTCGCCAAGCGGTACCCCATCGCCTTGGTGCTGCCCGAGATGCTCGGGGAGCTCGGCTCGCGTCACGAGGCCGCGGGCGATCTGCGCAAGGCGATCGAGGCCTACGACACGGGCCTGCGCGCCACACTTCCCGGTGAGAACCCAGCGGGCGCGGGCGAGCTCGCAGGCCGAGCGATCGTCGCCCTCGCGCGGGCGGGGCGCTTTACCTCCGCAAGGCTGCGCCTCGCCGAGCGCTCCATCTTCCACGCCGACGAGCTGACCTACTTCGGCGAGCCGATCGACACAGCGGCGCTCGAGGGCCACATCGCGGCGCTCGAGGCCGCGGGCCAGCGCCGGCCCATCATCGGCGCCGAGCCCTCGGTGCAGGCGGATGTCCTCCCGAACTACCGCATCGTTACGCCGGTGCTCAAGCGCAGCGGCCTCGACCGCCCGCTCGACCGCATCGCGCTGACCCATGTCACGACCGGTGCGCTCAGCGTGTGGGCCGCGACCGAGACGGGCGAGCTCGCGCCCGCCTGGGACGAGCTGCCCGCCTACGAGCTCCTCGCCTACGCCCACGATGGGGCCTACGTGACCCACCTCGATCCCGAGACGAAGTCGCGCGTCTTTACTAAGCACGATCTCGAGACGGGCGCCGTGATCTGGTCGAGCATCGGCTTCGAATCCCACTTCGACCCCGAGCAGAACGGCGGCCTGACACAGAAGGCCATCCGGCCGGGCGTAATCTCGGCCCGCGGCGGGGAGGCGCGCGAAGTGATCGCAGCGATCTCCGATCGTGTCCTCGTCCTCGTCGAACGCTCCGGGCGCGCCCTCGGGCTCGACGCCGAGACGGGCGCGCCGCTCTGGGCCAGGCAGCTCCCACTCGAGCGCGTGATCGACCTCGATACCGAGGGGGGCGTTATCAGCGTGCTCGGCCTGCGGGCGCGAACGATTGAAGAGCTCCGCGTGGATCGTGCGCCCAACTCGATCGAAGACAAGCTCGCGCTCATCGACGAGCGCACCGGCGAAGACATACGCGTGCTCCCGCTCGACGGGGCGGCGCACTGGTCGCGCGCGACACGAGAAGGTCGCGTGCTCGTCGGCGTCGAGAGCGGCGTCGAGCTCTACGACCCCAGGACCGGCAGGCAGCTCTGGCGCATCGCGGGCCAGCCCTTCGAAGAGGTGCGCAGCCTCTACGTCTTCCCACGCGTGGCCTACATCCTCTCCGAGATGGGCGAGCTCTACGCCATCTCGCTCGAAGATCCGAGGCCCATCGCCGTCCGCGTCGACGATGCCCAGCGCATCACGACCAGCACCGGGCTCGTGGAAGCCCAGCCCGTCGGCGACCGGGTGGCGCTCCTCTCGACCAACGGCTTCGCCGCCTTCAACACCGACCATCAGCTGGTCGCTTCCGATACGCAGATCGAGTCCGCCGCTGTACTGACACCGGTGCTGACCGACCGCTACGCGATCGTGCTCTCCCCCAACGGCGCGCCGCTCGCCGACCCGACGTCGGAGCTGAGTCTCTACGCGCTGCGGGTGCACGATCTCGAAACGGGTCTGCTCGTGCGTGACCCGATCGAGATCCCGCTGCCGCAACGACCGACGGCGCTCGCGGTGCTCGACAACGTGCTGATCATTTCTGCCAACAACGCGACAGTCACGATCCCCATGCCCGCCGGCACCACCACCGAGCGTCCGCCCGACCCGGTCTTCGATCTGCGCTCTGTACTGGTACCCACGGAGGCGCCCAAAGAAGCGCCGAGTGAAGCGTCAATAGCAGCGCCGAGCGAGGCGCCGGCCGGCCAGCCCGCGGGTGACGGGTCAGGCGAGCGCTGAGCGCATCGCCGCCCGGGCTTCGGGGATGAGCCCCGCGAGGTCCGTAGCAAGCATGCCCGCGTCGGCGCTGCTTGTGTGCTGCGCCCAGAGCCTCGCAGCGCGCGCATGGAGCGTGGTTGCGAGTCGCGCGATGTCGTAGAGGCCCAGGCCGCCCCGGGCCTCGCTGGTGAGCGTCCGCTCGCCCGCGATGAGCGGTGTGCGGTGCAGTTGGGCGATCAGCCCCCCGAGTATGCCCGCGAGCACGTCGCCCGTGCCGCCCGAAGCGAGCGCGGGGTTCGGTGCGTCGTGCGTCCACACCCGCTGGCCGTCGGTCACGTGCGTCGCGCTGCCCTTGAGCAGAACGACAACGCCCAGCCGTCGCGCCAGATCCGCTGCCGACTCCGCACTCGGGTCGCACGTCCCCATGCCCACGCTCGCTGCGAGCCGGTCGAATTCGCCGGGGTGGGGGGTGAGAACGGTGGGGGCGCGCAGGTCGCGGTGCGCCTCGGGCGTGCGCGCGAGGAGGGTGAGCGCGTCGGCGTCGACGACAACGGGGCACGTCTCCTGTACCAAGCAGCGGAGCACGAGCCCCGCCGCTCCGCCCGAGAGCCCGAGCCCGGGGCCGATCACCACGCAGTCCGAAGCGCCCAATCGCTCATCGAGCAGCGGGACACAGGCGCTGGCATCGAGTTCGCCCTTAGCGTTCGTGGGCAGCGCAAGCCCCGTCGCCGTCGGGCACATCGAGACGCAGTGGGCCGCGACGGGCTTCGGTGCAGCGAGTGTGCAGCGGCCGCAGCCGGCGCGCATGGCGCTCGTGGCAGCGAGCGCGGGCGCTCCGATCATCACGCTGCTGGGCCCGGCGCACCCGCCTACTACGCAGACCGTGCCGAACGTCCCCTTGTGCCCACGCGGGTCGCGGGGTGGGATCGGCGGCAGCGGCGCATCGTCGGGGAGGTGCATCGTCTGAGCCTAGCAAGACCGGCAGAGACTGTCCGGGGGGCTGGGCCGGGGGTTAGTCGACGGACTCGACTTCCACGCGCAGCTGGCCCAGTATCTGCACCGTGCCGATCATCGCGCCGACGGGGTCACTCGCTGCCAGCGCCGACGCATCGATCGCGATGTGCGTCGCGTCCATCGGGTAGATGGCGGCATCGAGATCGACCCAGCGTTCTACGCCGGTGGTGTCTTCGAGCAGCGCCTGGGTCCACATGTGGTAGGCGAAGATATCCGTCGCGCCCTCGAACTCGTTGACGTAGACGAGCCCGGTGATGACGCGGGAGGGGATGCCCTGCGTGCGGCAGAGTGCCGCGAGGAGGACCCCGTGCTCGGTGCAGTCGCCCTGCCGCGTACGGCAGACCTCGGAGGCCGTCGCGAAGCCCACGCCTAGGAGCTTGTACTCCACGTAGTTGTGCACGAAGAGCTCGAACGCGCGCGCCTTGTCGCCGTCGCTCGCGCCTCTGTCGAGCCCGGCCTCGCGCAGCGCTCGTCGGGCGAGCTCGATGATGCGCGGGTCGTCCGAGTCGATGTACGCAGAGGGCGTGAGCAGCTCGGCCCGCTCTTCATCGCCGACCTGAGCAGCGGCGGGCCTTGCCAGATCGACGCGCACGCGGAGGGTCTGGTCGTCGATGCGTTCGACACGCTGGACGCCGGCGTTCAGGAACTCGGGCATCGTGCCCTCGTCGATGCGCACGATGTACGAGGCCTTGCGGCTGGTGCGCGCGTCTTTGATGGGTGCGTCCGTCGAGACGAAGGTGCGCGACATGAGCTCGGGCGCGTCGAATTCGGCCTTGGCGAAGCGCTCGTCGGCGGCCACGATCTCCATGTCGATCCCGCCGGTCGTGATCGAGTAGCGCAGGGCGTCGCCGTTCTCGTCGACGAACTCGCGCGTCGTGAGCCCCTGCACCGCGGAGGTGGCGATCTCCCACTCGATCGCCGGGACGGCTTTGCCGAGCACCCGCGTCGTCGTCTCGCCGATGACGCGGTGCTGGTTCGAGATCGGCGTGAGCCCGGATGACGGGTCGAGCACGCGGTAGGAGATCTCCTGCGCCCCCGCCCGCAGGCGCTTGGCGACGAATTGCCGCGCCTCGCCCGGCGTGAACCACTCGCCCGCGGGCAACGGTGCGCGCGAGGTCAGCTCCCGGCCCATCTGCTCGACGGTCTGCACCACGCCGTCTTCCCGGAACTCGTAGCGAGTGGCGATGGCCTGCCCGCCGAAGTTCTGGGCCGCGGTCATCTCGATGGCCTCGCCGCGGGCGTCTTCGAGGAAGGTCGTCTTCATCGTGAGCTCGACGGGCGTGCCCATGCGGTCGATCTTCATCTCCATGTGGCTCGAGGTGAGGATGTTCCCATCCGCGAGGATCTCGACGGTCTCGCGCATCCAGCCGGCCTTCTCGCCGCCCGTGTTGATCACGTAGTAGCGGTCGACCTCCTGAATATCCGCATCAGCGGCCCGCGCCGGCGCGAGTGGGAGGGCCAGCGCGAGCGCAAAGAGTGTGCAAACAAGGGCCCATGGCCGGCGTCTCGGTGCGCTGCGGGAGCGACTTGGAGAGTTCCCTGTGGAAGAGTCCACTTTGCGGGCCCCAGTGCGGACCTGGCTGCGGGCCCGCCGAGCGGGGGGACGGGCCGGTGCCGGGGCGTGGTCGAGATCATGGCCCGCGGGTGCAGCGGGATCGGCGTGCGTAACGGTCTGATGCATCTGCGGCTGCTCCAACCCTCTTGTGCGTAATCGGTGATTTGTACAGCCCGCGGGCGGCTTGGTTGTGCCCCCGGGCGGGCGGCCCGAGATGCCCGCCAGCATGGAAGAAATGAGGGCGGACCCCTAGTGTTCGGTTCCCCGATCGGGCCCCAGCGGGCCGTTCTTCGGGGTGATGTTCCCCCTCTCTACCACAGACTCCCGGCCGCCGGCGGAAGCAGGCCCGCGGCCGGACCCGAAAGGAATTGTGCGCTATGGCTCTCCGCATCGGCATCAACGGTTTCGGCCGCATCGGGCGTCTCGCCTACCGCGCGGGCCTCGCTCAGGGCATCGAGGTCGTCGCAGTCAACGACCTGGTCCCCGCCGACAACCTCGCCTACCTCCTCAAGTACGACACCATGCACGGGCGCATGCACGAGGACGTCTCGGCGACCGAAGACTCCTTCACCGTCGGCGGCAAGACCACCAAGACCTTCGCCGAGCGCGACCCCGCTGCCATCAAATGGGGTGATCTGGGCGTGGACTACGTCCTCGAGGCGACCGGCCTCTTCACCGCCAAGCCCGACGCGATGAAGCACGTGGATTCCGGCGGCGCGAAGCGCGTGCTCATCTCTGCGCCCACCAAAACGCCCGACGAGGTCCCCACCTTCGTCTACAAGGTAAACCACGAGCAGTACAACCCCGACCAGCACAAGGTCCTCTCCAACGCCTCGTGCACCACCAACTGCCTCGCCCCCGTCGCCAAGGTGATCGACGACCACTTCGGCCTCGCCGAAGGCCTCATGACGACCGTCCACGCCGCCACCGCGACCCAGCCCACCCAGGACGGCCCCTCCAAGAAGGACTGGCGCGGCGGCCGCAACGCCTACGCCAACATCATCCCCGCCAGCACCGGCGCTGCGAAGGCCGTCGGCCTCTGCCTGCCCCAGCTCAAGGGCAAGATCACCGGCATGGCCTTCCGCGTGCCCACCGTCGATGTCTCCTGCGTCGACCTCACCTTCAAGACCGCCAAGGAGACGAGCCTCGCCGAGATCAACAAGGCGATGCAGTCCACCGCCGCCGGCGCGATGAACGGCGTCCTCGAGTACACCGAGGATCAGGTCGTCTCCTCCGACTTCATCACCCACCCCGCCAGCTCGATCTACGACGCCAACGCCGGCATCGAGCTCAACAGCACCTTCTTCAAGATCGTCTCGTGGTACGACAACGAGTGGGGCTACGCCTCCCGATGCATCGACATGCTCAAGATGATGGCGGAGAAGGACGGCCTGGGCTGATCAGCCGATCATCCAGTCTCGACCTCCAGACTTGACTAGGCGCCCCGCAACAAGCGGGGCGTTTTACATTTGCGAATGAGTCCGCCTCGAAGCCAACACCAGCGCCCGCCAAGACAACCGAGGCGCCTCTGCGCTTGGGAAAACAGGGCGTCCCCTTTCATGCCCAGCGGGACACGGCGGCGCACCGGCTGCGGGGTATATTTCCATCGCATCGCCACCACCTGAGCGGCGCAAAAAGGAGCAGCGTTCATGGGATTCGTGTCCATCATCATCGGGTTCTTCCTGGCTGTCGCGATCGTCGCGAGCACACTCAGGATCGACAACAAATCCGTGCGCGGGGCCGCTGCGGTCGTAGCGATCGCCTTCATCCTCGCGGGCATCGGGTTCAGCTCGGTGCGCTTCGTGAACGAAAACTCCGTGGGCGTGATCATCAAGAACGCGCTGGGCCCGAGCCTCCCCTCCGGGCAGATCGTCGCGACCGAAGGCGAGATGGGCCCGCAGGCCAAGATCCTCCCGCCCGGGTGGCACTTCGGCTACTGGCCCGTCATCTACGACATCGAGCTCCAGCCCATCGTCAGCATCGAGCAGGGCAACGTCGGCGTCATCACCACCTTCGACGGCCTCCCCCTCCCGCAGGACCAGTTCTTCGCGCCCGAGTGGGCCGAGGAGGACGTCCAGCAGATGCTCGACGCCCAGCACTTCCTCACAGCGGGCGGCGGCTTCAAGGGCGCCCAGGTCACGGTCCTCAAGCCCGGCAAGTACCGCATCAACCCCAAGCTCTTCAAGGTGGAGCAGCGGCCCGTCGTCAACATCCCCCGCGCAGCGGTCGGCGTCGTGAAGTCCAACACCGGCGAAGGCGACGGCAGCGGCGACAAGATCGTGCCACGTGGCAGCAAGGGCATCTGGGAGACGCCCCTCTCGCCCGGCGTGCACCCGCTCAACGAGCAGGCCTACGAGGTCACCACCGTCTCCACCAAAGAGAACATGCTCGAGTTCACCGACGAGGAAGACGGCAAGAACCAGGACGCCATCGAGGTGCGCACCACCGACGGCTTCGAGTTCCCAGTCGATGTCCGCGTCTTCTACAAGATCGCCCCCGAAGACGCGCCCCTCGTCGTCGCTTCTTTGGGCGACGACCAAGACGGGCTGCGCCAGTTCCTCGCCGGCTCACTCCGCGGCATCTTCCGGAACAACGCCCAGGACGTAAAGGCCCTGAACTACGTCCAGCAGCGGTCCGAGCAGGAAGTGCGCTCGACGGAGATGCTTGCTGAGGAGATGAAGGCGTACGGCGTGACCATCACCGCCGTCCGCATCGCAGACCTGGGCGACGACGACAACGAAGAGTGGCAGAACCTCCTCGAGACGCAGACCAACCGCGAGATCGCGCTGCAGGAGCAGGAGACCTTCCAGGAGCAGCAGCGCGCCGCCGAGCAGAAGAAGCAGCTCACCCGCACCCAGCAGGAGGCCGAGGAGGAGCGCCGCCTCGCGACGGCGACCTACGAGGTGAAGATCGCTGAGGAGAACAAGCAGCAGGCGATCATCGCCGCCCAGGCCGAGGCCGAGGCGATCGCCATCCGCGCCGCGGCCCAGGCCGACGCCTTCCGCATGATCGCCCAGCAGATCGGCGCGGGGAACGCGGCCCTCATCGAGCTGCTCAAGGTCGTGGGCCAGGAGGGCATCGAGATCACGCCCCGCGTGATGGTCAACGGAAACGCAGGCACCGAGGCCGACGCTTCGACGACGGCGCTCATCGGCACCATGCTCGATTCCATGGTCCGCGACCAGGACGAAGAGGCGGGCAACGAGTAACCCGCGCCCACCTACGCGCTCGCGGGGCGGGCGGGCGCAGCCGGGTATCGTGTACACCCGATGACGACGACGCCCCTCCAGCCAGTGCGAGTCGATTCCGACGCCCTGCGCAGCGCCCACGAGCGGGCGCTGCGCGCTGCTGTGCGCGGGCACGTGCGCTTCGGTGCGCACGACCGGGCGCTCTACGCCACCGACGCCAGCATCTATCAGGAAGAGCCGATCGGTGTTGTCATCCCCGCCGACGCCGACGACCTCGAGGCGGTCGTCCGTCTCTGCGCCGAACGCGGGCTGCCGATGCTCCCGCGCGGCGGGGGCACGTCGCTCGCCGGCCAGTGCACCAACCACGCCGTCGTCATCGATGTATCGCCCACCATGCGCCGCGTGCTGAGCGTCGACCCGGAGGCGCGGACGGCGACCGTCGAGCCCGGCATCACCATCGACGACCTCAACACACACCTCGAGCCCTACGGGCTCTTCTTCGCGCCCGACCCGTCGACTTCTAAGCAGTGCGCGATCGGCGGCGCGATCGGCAACAACGCGGCCGGCACCCGGTCGATCAAGTACGGCAGGACCTGCGAGAACGTCGAAGCCATCGAGGTGCTCCTGCCCACGGGCTCGCGCGTCTGGCTCGACGACGCGCCCGCGGAGGGCGGGCCCGTGCGCACGCTCCGCGAAGGCGTCGCGGCGCTCTGCCGGCAGCACCAAGTCGAGATCCGCGAGCGCTTCCCTAAGACCGTCCGACGCAACGCGGGCTTCGCGCTCGACGATGTGCTCCGGCAGATCGACGCCGGCACGGGCGATGACCGGCTCAACCTCACGCCCCTTATCTGCGGCAGCGAGGGGAGCCTCGCGTTCGTCACCAAGGCCAGGCTCAAGCTGCACCCGCTGCCGAAGGCGCGCGGGCTCGCCGTCGTTGGCTTTTCATCGTTGGATCAGGCGATCGCAGCGGTCCCGACGCTGCTCGAGCTCGGCCCGAGTGCTGTGGAGCTCCTCGACGATCTGGTGATCTCACTCGCCAAGCGCAACACCGAGTACAGCCGGTACGTCCCCCTGATGCCCGCGCCGGAGCGGGGTGATCTCGAGGCGGTGCTCTACGTCGAGTTCTTCTCCGACGAGGGCGAGGCGGATATCGAGCAGCGCATCGAGCGTGTGCGGAGCACGATGGCGGAGCACTCGGCCGGTGCGCGCGTGCGTCACATCGCAAGCCCCGAAGACATGGCCGGTGCGCTGAAGCTGCGCAAGGCGGGCGAGCCCCTGCTGCACGCGCTCCCGGGCGACCGCAAGCCGCTGGGCTTTATCGAGGACAACGCGGTGCCCGTCGAACGCCTGGGCGAGTTCGTCACGCGCCTCCGCGCGATCATCGAGAAGCACGGCACACGCGGCGCGTTCTATGCGCACGCCTCCGTCGGCGTCTTGCACGTGCGCCCGCTGCTGAACCTGCGCTCCGACGACGACCGCAAGGCGATGGAGGGCATCGCAACAGAGGCCGCCGACCTGGCACGCGAGCTCGGCGGCGTGATGTCGGGCGAGCACGGCGACGGCAAAGCACGCGGCCCCTTCATCGAGCGCCACTTCGGGCCGAACCTGATGGAGGCGTTCCGCGACCTCAAGGCGCTCTTCGACCCCGATGGGCTCATGAACCCCGGGAACATCGTGGCCCCGGGCGATGTCCGCTCAATCCACGAGTCCACGCGCGTGTCGCCCTCGGGGACGCAGGTGCATACGCCCAGCGTGCAGACACACTTCGGGTACGAGGCCGAGGGCGGGTTCGATCACGCCGTCGAGCTCTGCAACGGCGCCGGTGTCTGTCGAAAGACGCAGGGCGGGACGATGTGCCCGTCGTACATGGCGACCCTCGACGAGCGCCACTCTACGCGCGGCCGGGGCAACGCCCTCCGCATGGCCATCACCGGGCAACTCTCGGCATCGGGCGCGCCGGCGTGGGACGACGCGGAGACGAAAGAGACGCTCCGCATGTGCCTCTCGTGCAAGGCGTGCAAGACGGAGTGCCCGAGCAACGTCGATGTCGCGCAGTACAAGGCCGAGTACCTCGCCCAGAGCTACGAGCACGCGGGCAAGAAGCCGATCGCGGCCCGCGTGTTCGGCAACGTGCGCGCGCTCAACAAGCTCGGATCACGCTTCGCGCCGCTCAGCAACTGGGTCGCCAACAACCCCCTGCACCGCGCTCTTGCGAACCCCCTGCTCGGCCTTGCGAAAGAGCGCACGCTCCCGCGGTTCGAACGCTCGCTCTTCGCTGCGATAAGGGAGGGCGACTGGTTCAACGCGGGTGTGGAGATCGATGCGCCCTACGTGGTGCTCTACGCGGACTGTTTCACGGCGTACAACGATCCGCGCATCGGGATCGCGTCGATCAAGCTACTCAACGCCTGCGGGCTCCGCGTGCTCGTTCCGGGCGTGGAGTGCTGCGGCCGGGCCGCGATCTCGACGGGCCTCTTGGACGAGGCGAAGCGCTGGGCCGAAGAAGCCGCCCGCACGCTCGCGTCGGTCCCCAACCGCCCGCGCGGGTACCTCTTCTGCGAGCCTTCGTGCCTGAGCGCGGTCAAAGACGAGTGGCTCGCCTACTCCGGTCTTTCTGATGCCGATCGCACGCGCCGCTCCGACGTTGCAGAGGCCTCGATGCTCGTGGAAGACTTCGTCGATCGTCACTGGAACGAGCTGCCCGTTCGGCCGACGTTCTCAGCACCTACGGGCCAAGTCGTGCTGCACGCGCACTGCCACCAGAAGGCGCTCTGGGGCGCGGGCACAAGCGCGCGCATGCTCGGGCGAGCGTTTGGCTCGGAGCGCGTGCGCGTTCTAGACACGGGCTGCTGCGGCATGGCGGGGAGCTTCGGCTACACCGCCGACCGCTACGAGCTCTCGATGAGCATCGGCGAGCTGAAGCTCTTCCCGCGGGTGCGCGAGCTCGATGAGGCGGATGTCCTCGTCGCGCCGGGCACGAGCTGCCGCCACCAGACCCACGACGGCACCGGGAAAGACGCCCTGCACCCCGTCGAGCTCCTCGCCGATCGGCTCGAAGCCCGGCGCGTCGAGGGGTAAAAAGACGCCGCCGGCGCTGTCGGGCGCGGGCGGCGGAGCACCATGAGCGGAAATCAGAGCAAGCGGCTGTTTAGACAGCGGGCTTGGCGTCGAACAGCACTTTCATGTCGAGCGCGTCGGTCTTGCCGTCACCGTTGAGGTCACCCGCGGGGTCGCCCGATTCGATGAGCCGGACGGCGTTCTTGAGCTCCTCGGAATCGAGTTCGCCGTTGCGGTCGATGTCGATGCCGCGCGTCCGGCGTTGGAGCTCGCGTGCTTCGCGAGCGCTCGTGCGTTCGTTCTCGTCGAGCTCGCCGTCGCCGTCGGTGTCGAACTCGGCGATGATCTCGGCCCGCTTGGCCTCCCGCTCGGCGCGCTTGGCTTCGCGTGCGTTCGTGCGTTCGTCTTCGTTGAGCTCACCGTCGCCGTCGGCGTCGAACTGCGCGAGGATCTCGGCCTTCTTCGCGTCGCGCCGCTCTTGCATGGCGGCCTTCGCAGCGGCGCGCTCCCCCTCGTCGAGCGCGCCGTCGCCGTTCGCATCGAACCGCTGTTTCATCGCGTGCTTCATGGCCCCGCGCTTGCCGCGCTCGCGTCGTTCCTCGCGGGCTTCGCGCTGCATGCCGCCGGCGATCATCGCGGTGAGTTCGTCTGCGTCGAGCACGCCGTCCTCGTTGGCGTCGAAGCGTTCGAGCGCTCGAGCCGCCCGCTCGGTGGCGCGCTCCTGCATCTTCTCTTGCCGCTCGGCATTCGCGGCCTCGCGCTCGGATTCGGAGAGCTCGCCGTCGCCGTCGGTATCGAAGCGCTCGAGCAAGCGTGCGCGGTGCATGGAGCGATCACCCCTCTGCCCCTTCTCGCCGCGGGGCCCGCGATCCCCCCTTGGCCCCTTTTCGCCGCCCGGCTTGCCCTCGGCCCCGGCGAAGGTGCCCGGGCGGGGGCCTTGCGGCTGCGCCGAGGCGACAGAGAGTGTCGAACAGGCGAGCGTGAGCGCAGCGATAGCGTGAATGGCCTTCATGGCAGATCTCCTTGGGTGACGTTGATGGGTGACGTTGATCGTCGTGGTTGCGTGTGATCCGGCCCGCTGCCCCCTCCAGGCGGCGTGTGCGGGCACGCATGAACAACGCGGCCCCCTCAGGCCGCATTGCACCACGGTTCACAATTTCCTGCGGGGCCTTCGGACTCAGCTGGGCCGGGTCATCGAGGCGGGGTCGAGGAGGTCCGAGAGTTCGGCCTCCGAGAGCACGCCGTCCTCGATGGCGACCTGGCGCACGGTCTTGCCGTTGGCGTAGGCCTTCTTGGCGAGGCCCGCCGAGGCGTCGTACCCGATCACGGGCACAAGCGAGGTGCACATCGCCAACGAGCCCTCGATGAGCTCGTTGCAGCGCTCTTCATCGGGCTCGAGGCCCTCGAGGAGGTTGTCGACAAAGACGCCGCTGCCGTTAGCCAGCAGGTTGATGGAGTCGATGAGGTTGGCCGCGATCACGGGCATCGCCACATTGAGATCGAGGATCGAGCCGACGCCGCCCATCCCGCCCATGGTGATCGCAGCGTCGTTGCCGACGACTTGGCACGAGACCATCATGACGGCCTCGCAGATCACCGGGTTCACCTTGCCGGGCATGATCGAAGAGCCGGGCTGCACCGCGGGCAGCTTCAGCTCGCCGATGCCGCAGCGGGGGCCCGAGCCCAACCAGCGGATGTCGTTGGCGATCTTGGAGAGGCTGACCGCGATGGTCTTCATGTGGCCCGACGCTTCAACGCAGGCGTCCTTGGCGTGCTGGGCCTCGCAGTGGTCGAGCGCGGCGCGGAAGTCGAGGCCCGTCGCGTCGCTCAGCTTCGCGCAGACGCGCTGATCGAACTCGGGGTGGGTGTTGATGCCCGTGCCGACGGCGGTGCCGCCGATGGGCAGCTCGAGCAGCACGTGCAGCGCGCGCTCGGCGCGGTCGATGGCGTAGCGGGCCTGCTGCGCGTAACCCGCGAACTCCTGCCCAAGCCGGATGGGCGTCGCGTCCTGGAGGTGCGTCCGCCCGATCTTCACCACGCTGTCCCACGCTTTGGCCTTCGCCTCGAGTTGGTCGGCGAGGCGCTTGAGGTTGGGGACGAGGTTGTGATGGATGTCGAGTGCCGCAGCGACGTGGATGGCGGTGGGGAACGTGTCGTTCGACGACTGGCCCATGTTCACGTGGTCGTTGGGGTGCACGCCGGTGCCGGTCTCTTTGTCGCCGATGTAGTCGGCGTTCTTCGAGGAGCCGATGGCAGCGCCGGAGGCGACACAGATGAGGTTGGCGATGACCTCGTTGGCGTTCATGTTGGTCGAGGTGCCCGAGCCGGTCTGGAAGACGTCGACGGGGAAGTGCTCGATGTGCTCGCCCGCAGCGATCTGATTGGCAGCGGCGACGATCGCGCTCCCCCGCTGCGCGTTGAGGCGTTCGAGATCCATGTTGACGCGTGCGCACGCCGCCTTGAGCAGGCCGTACGCGCGGACCACAGCGGGGGGGACAGGACGCCCGGAGACGGGGAAGTTCAGGACCGCGCGCTGGGTCGAGGCGCCGTACAGCGCCGAAGCGGGCACGGTCATCTCGCCCATGGTGTCCTTCTCGATGCGCGTCTCGGGGGCGGCGGGCGTTGCGGTGCTCGTCATCATGAACCTCGGGTTTCGGGGGGTGAGTGGTGGGGTGTGCCCCACACGCACACCCTACCGCGCAGCGGGCGGATACACTTGCCCCATGGACGCACGAGAGGCGTACCAACGTCGGGCGTGGCGACTCGCCTTGCTCCTCACCGACTCCGACGCGCACGCGTCCCGGGTGCTGCACGACGTCACCCGGCTCCACCCCGCGCCCGAACGCGGCAGCGACGCGCGGTACGACCGCACCGTGATCCAGTCCGCGCGCCCCACCTACGAATCGCCCGTGCAGCCCGCACAAGACGAGCCGCATGCCGACGGCCTCTCGACCCGTGTGAAGCTGTCCGACGCCGCAGCCCGCGTCTGGGAGGCCTCGCGCGATCTCGAGCCCCAGCCACGCGAGGCATGGGTCCTCACCGCGCTCGACGGCCTCGACCTGCCCCGCGCCGCCCGCGCTATGGACTGCTCACGCAACGCGATCGAGGCCATCCACCTGCCGACAGCCCGGCGGGCGCTCGAGTCTAAGCTCGGCCCCTCCTTCGAAGCCGCCGAGCGCGAGCTCGTTGACGCGCTCGACAAGCTCGACCCCACCGAAGCCGTCCGCGAGCTCGAAGTGCTGCAGGCCGAACAGCAAAAACGATCGAGGATCGTGACCGTTGCCTCGCTCTGTGCACTCTTCCTTGCCTTCGGCGTGCTGCTCTACGTGATCGTGGATCTGATGCGGTGGCAAGAGGAGAACGCGCCCGTGCGCATCGAGAGCACGCTCTCCAACCCCATGCCCGAGGCCCAGGGGGACACCGGGGCCGATCCTGATCCTCAGCAAGACGCAGCCCCTTGAGCGGCCCGCGCCTGCCTCAGATCATCCGCGAGCACGCCGCCATGCGCATCCGGCGCAAGCTCATCGTGCTGCATACCGTCTTTTCGGTTTCGCTCGCGGTGATCCTGCTGCTTGCGATCCGCGCACCCGTCGAGCGCCTGGCGATGGCGGGCAAAGAGCGCGCCTCGCTCCTCGCCCTCGCCGAGGGCAGCGCCGAGCTCGGCGTCGACGGGATCACCCTCTACCGCGGCTCGCCCTCCGAGACCGATCTCTCCGCCGAGATGTCCGCCGAGGTGCGCCGGGCGGGGGGCGAGGCGATCTACTTCGAGTCCGGGCCCCTCGGCCCGCTCGCCGCTCGCTACGACACGGAGACGGGCGAGTTCGTCTCCGCGGTCTCCAACTCGATCGCGGGCAAGAAGGCGGTCAACGACCTCTATCTGTACGTGACGATCTCGCTCCTCGCGGTCTACGGGCTCATCGTGCTCGTGCTCGAGCTCTTTGTGCTGCCCTCGCAGGTGTACCGGCCGATCGAGCGTCTGCGCGTCGCCGACGAGGCGGTTCAGCGCGGGATGCGCGAGGCCGAGCTCATCCCCGAAGATCAGATCGGCAACGACGAGCTCGGCGAGATCATGCGCTCGCGCAACGCCTCGATCGAGAAGCTGCGCGACCAGGAATCGCGCCTCGCCGAGACCTTCGACGAGCTCGAGCGCATCGCCACCGAGCTCAAACGCAAGAACCACCTGCTCGAGAACGCCAAGCGCAACCTCGCGGATCAAGACCGCCTGGCGAGCCTCGGCATGATGTCCGCGGGTGTCGCCCACGAGATCAACACCCCCCTCGCGGTGCTCAAGGGCTGCGTGGAGGAGCTCGAATCCAAGCAGTCCGCCCCGTCGCCCGCGCGCGTCGCGCTCATGCTCCGCGTGATGCAACGGCTCGAACGCCTCAGCGAGTCACTCCTCGACTTTGCGCGCGTCCGCCCGCCGGCCTACACCCCCATGCGTGTGCGGGAAGCGCTGGCCGAGGCGTGGACCCTTGTGAGCATCGACCGGGGGAGCTCGGGCGTCGGCTTCGAGAACGCCGTCGACCCGTTCCTCTCCATCCCCGCAGACTCCGACCGGATGATCCAGGTCTTCGTGAACGTGCTGCGCAATGCGGTCGACGCGATGGAAGAGTCGCCGCCCAGCGCTCGGAGCATCCGTGTGAGCGCCGAAGCCCGCGAGCGCGACGGGGGCGAGTGGCTCTCGATCGTCATCGCCGACACGGGCCCCGGCATCGCCGCCGAGATGCTCTCACGCATGTTCGAGCCCTTCGCCTCGACCCGGCTCGACGCCGACGGCACCGGCCTCGGCCTCGCGGTCGCCGAGGGCATCGTTCGCGAGCACCGAGGCGTGCTCCTCGTGCGCAACCAGGCCGCACCCCAGACCGGTGCGATCTTCGAGATCGTGCTCCCGTTTGACCCCCAGCAGGCCCAGGAGGCCCGTCCAGGCGAGGAGCCCCAAGAAACCGAAGAGCCCGAGCAGCCCGCTGAACCCGGGGATCCCGTGGATCCCGGGGAAGCAGGGGAACCGGAGCAGGGCCTGCACGCCGACTACGATGACACGCACCCGACCCCGGAGCAGCCCGAGACGTGATCGACGACCCCGCCAACCCGCCACTCGCCGCCCAGCCGCCGCTCGACATCGTCGCGCTCGACGACGACGCGGACTTCCGCGAGTACATGCGCTCCGTCCTCGAAGAGGAGGGGCACGCGGTGCGCACCGCCGCCAGCCCCGGCGAGCTCTACAGCCTCAATGAGGACCGACTCCCCGACGTTGTCCTCCTCGATATGAACATGGGCAAGCACACCGGCGAAGGCGTCCTCACCGAGATGCGCGAGCGCTGGCCCAAGCTCTGCGTCGTCGTCATCACCGGGTACCCCTCCCTCGAGACGATGCGCTCGACATTCAAAAGAGAAGTCTTCGACTACCTCGCAAAGCCCTTCTCACTCGATGACCTGCGCAGCGTGCTGCTCCAGGCCTCCGAGCAGTTCGGCCTCGGCATGACACCCGCCGACCGCCTCCGCTCGGAACTGGGTCGCGGCATCCGCCTCGCCCGCACCCGCCGGTCCTGGACCCTCAAAGAGCTCTCCGAAGCATCGGGGGTGAGCGTGAGCCAGCTCTCCTCCATCGAGCGCGGCGCCCACCTCCCCTCGCTCGAGAGCCTCCTCTCCATCGCGGGCGCACTCGAAGAGACCCCCTCTGCCTGGCTCGCCTCAGCCGGCTTTTAGCGCAGCCGTTTCCTCGTCAAGGCCTCACAGCCACGACCCGCACAAGTGGGGGCTTGGGGAAACCCCACCGGCGCTGTACCGTGAGGCATGGCCTCAGCACGACAGATCACCCGACTCGTCACCACGACCGGCCGCATCAGCTCCGGCGCCGTCCGCACCGCGATGGGGCGCACCGAGACGCCCAAGGGCGGGCTGGGCATCCTGCCCGACCTGCTCAGCCTCCTCGCGGAGACGGTGATCGGGCAGAGCGGGGACACGGGCGAGTCGGTCGAGAAGGCGGGCTCGTACATCGCCCGTCTTGTGCTGCGCTACGGGACCGTCCGCCGGGCGATCGAGGCGCTGGCTTCGGGGCGCCGTCGGCACGCGCTTATCTCCGCCGAGCGCGCCCGCGCCTGGGAGCAGGTGCTCACGGTCTCCCCCTCTGCGATCCACTCCACGCTCACGCGCCACGCGTGGCTGCGCATCCATCTCAGCAAGTGGATCACCGATCACAACGAATCGATCGATCAGCGCCTCGCCGACTTCGAGGCCTGGTTCGACGGCCCGCTCCCCGGGTCCGACGGCGAAGAGGACTGCCCCCTGCTCCAGCAGATCGCGGCGCAAACGGTCTCCGCCCCGGCTGCAACACCGCTCTCCGAGCAGAAGCCCCAGCCCGCCGATACCGCTGCCGTTGCCCCAGCCGATCTCGACGCCGAGCCCGTGGTCACGGCCGACGGCGGCATCTCGATGTCCGACACCGCAGCCCCCGCGGGCGACGTCGACGAGGCCGACCTCGCGCTCGTCGCGGGCCTCCTCGACGACAAGCGCCCCGGCGACTGGGCGGGCGAGTGGCAGCTGCGCGAACACGAAGAGCAGGCCGCCCAGCGGCTCTTCGGCGCGGGCGACCCGCTGGCGAAGGCCGTCGGCGCACTGGCCCTCAAGAAGCTCTCGCTCGCGGGCGATTTCGCGCAGGAGATCCCCAAAGCCAACATGCTCGAGCGCGAGACGCGCCTGGGCGATCAGGCCTACATGTCGGGCAACTACGACCGCGCGACCGACCACTACCGCGCCGCGCGCCGGCTGAGCGACGACGACATCCGCCGGCGCAACCTCGCGCTGGCCCTGCTCCGCCGGGACTCGGGCGTGCGCGACGACCATCTCCGCGAGGCGCTCGATCTGCTCACGCAGACGGTGAGCGACCAGCCCGCGGGCTCGCGGACGCGCGGGTGCGCGCTCGTCGTCTTGGGGCTCGCGTGGAGCGCTATGCCGACGCGTGACCGCGATCACGCCCTGCACGAGTCCGTCCGCTGTTTCCAGCAGGCCGCCAGCATCTTCGATCCCAAGGACGACGCCGACTGGTGGGCCGAAGCGCGCCTGCACCTGGCGCACACCTGGATCGAGATGCCTACGGGCGACCGCTTCGAGAACGTCGAGCACGCCATCGGCAGCCTGCGCCAGGCCGAGAAGGTCTGGTCGCGTGAGTCGGCGCCCGAACGCTGGGCGTCGGTGCAGAACGCGATGGGCCACGCGTGGGAACGCCTGCCGACCGACAACCGCGCGCGCACACTCGAGCAGGCCATCCGCTGCTTCAGCGCCGCCCTCGAGGTGCGCACCAAAGAGGATCACCCCGCGCACTGGGCCCGGCTGCAGAACAACCTCGGCAACGCCTGGATCCAGCTCCCCGCGGGCGATCACACCCAGAACGTCGAGCGCGGCATCGCCTGCCACCAAGGAGCGCTCAGCGTCTGGTCCGAGATCGGCAAGCGCTCCGAGTGGGCCGCCACACAGAGCAACCTCGGCAACGCCTACGCGCTCCTCCCGGGCGAGCCGCGCGAGCGCGAGAAGAACATGCGCCGGGCGATCGCCTGCTACCGCAGCGCGCTCGAGGTGCGCACCAAGTCGGCCCAGCCCAGCGAGTGGGCCTCCACCCAGAACAACCTGGGCACCGCGCTCCTGCACCTGCCCGTGCAAGGCCGCGGCGCCACGGTCAAAGAAGCGATCGAGTGCTTCACCGCGGCGCTCTCCGTCCGCACGCAAGAGACCGCGCCGAGCGAGTGGGCCAAAACGCAGAGCAACCTGGGCCTCGCGTGGAGCCGCCTCCCGGGTGATAAGTACGAGCACCTGGGCGAAGCCGTCGCCTGCTACGAGCTCGCGCTCGAGGTCTTCACCGCCGACCGCCACCCCAGCGCGCACAAGCACGTCCGCGCGCGCCTCTCCAAAGCGAAAGACGCCCTGGCCGCGATGGCGTGAAGCCGGCTTTCGTGTGGGTGCGCTGCGTATTCCAGCGATGATTACTGCGCGACGAGTGCGCCGTCGTCCGTGATCGTCTGCTCGCGATCGGGGCCGATGGAGACCAGTGCGATCGGCACGCCCACGTACCCCTCGATGTAGTCGAGGTACGCGCGAGCGCCCGCCGGCAGATCGTCGAGCGTGCGCGCGCCCGTGATGTCACCCGCGAAGCCCTCGATCGATTCGTACACCGGCTCGACGCGCGCGAGGTCGTAGGCGTCGGGGCAGAAGCGGTCTGTTGTCACCCCGTCCACGCGGTACCCCGTGCAGACCTTTAGCTCGTCGAAGCCCGAAAGCACATCGAGCAGCATGACCGCAAGGCCCGTCGCGCCGTTGAGCATGGCGGCGTACCGCACCGCGACCAGGTCCAGCCACCCGCAACGCCTCGGCCGGCCCGTTGTGGTGCCGAACTCGTTGCCACGCGTGCGGATGAGCTCCCCCGTCTCGTCGTGCAACTCCGTGGGCATCGGCCCCGCGCCCACACGCGTGGAGTACGCCTTGAGCACCCCGAGCGTGCGGCCCACAGCCCGCCCCGGAACGCCCGCGCCCGAAGGGATCCCAAGCGCCGTCGTCGAAGACGACGTGACAAACGGGAATGTCCCGTGGTCCACATCGAGAAGCGTCGCGTTCGCGCCCTCGAAGAGCAGCGGCTCCCCAGCGCGCAGCATCTCGTGCAGCATGTAGGTCGTGTCGCCGAGGTGCGGCTCGAGCTTGGGCGCCACAGCCATCAGGCTCTCGAATAGCCCCTCGGGGTCGAGCGCCTCCGCGGGGGCATCGACGACCGTGTTGCCGGCGCTCTTGAACGCGCACGCCAGGCGCAGGCGCTCGCGCAGCACGTCGGGGCGGAGCAGATCACCCGCGCGGATGGCCGTCGCCCGCGTGGCCTTCTCGGCGTACGCCGGCCCGATGCCACGGCGGGTCGTGCCGATCGCACCCGCCGTCGCGCCGGCGCGGTTCGCCTGCGCGGGGTCGTCGAGGCGGACCTCGCGCGTCGCGTCCTCGGCCTTGTGGTAGGGGAGCACCAGGTGCGCCCGGTCCGAGAGCACGAGGCTCGAGACATCGATCCCCGCGCCCGTGAGCCCCTCGAGTTCCTTCACGAGCCCCTCGGGGTCCACGACCACGCCCGGGCCGATGATCGCCCGCACGCCCGGGTGGAAAATGCCCGAGGGCACGAGGTGCAGGGCGTGGCGCTGGCCGTTGAAGACGACCGAGTGCCCCGCGTTCGCGCCGCCGTTGTACCGCACCACCGCCTTGTAGCCGGGTGCGAGGCGATCGATGACCTTGCCCTTGCCCTCGTCTCCCCATTGCAGACCGACTACGGAGAGCCCCGCGGTGGTTATCGGCGTGCGGAGGTCGGGTGCGGGGTCGTTGAAGTGCGATCGCGCGTGCGGGGGCATGCGTTTGGGTCCTTTCCGGCGTCTGATATCAAGCCGGCCTCGGGATTCGTCGAAGAGTCTGTGGGACCTTCTCCCATGAGGCTCATTCTATGAACCCCGAGAACGTAATCCGCATCATGTGCCCGAACCTCAAGTGCCGCGCGGTGCTCGGGGTGCCTGCTGAGGCGCGCGGACGGCTCGTGCGGTGTCGGAACTGCGGGGGCAAGATCATGGTCCCCAAGAAGTCGGGTTCCTCCGCTGCTGCGCCGGCGAAGAAGGCGAGCTGAGCGTCACAGCTTCGGGCTGTCGTCGTCCTCGAAATCGAAATCGAAATCAAAGATGCTGCTGTCCTCGGGGTCGCCCGAGAGCAGGCTGCCCATGCCCGAGGCGGGCTTGGCGATGGTCTCGTCGAGATCGGCGTCGACCTCCGATCCCGGCGCGTTTTCATCGACCGCGGGGCTCCCGGTGGGGGGCGTGTCGGCCATCTCGTCAAACCCGCCGGTGGGCGCTTCGACGCGCTCCGGCTGGCCGTTGATCTGCACCACCATCTGCACGGGCCCGACGCCGAGCGTGTCGCCCGCTTCGAGCTCGACCGCCTCGTGGGGCGCGAGCTGCTCCGCGTTGCGGAAGGTCCCGTTGGCCGAGCCCAGATCGGTGACCTTCAGGGTGCCCACGCCGCACACGAGCTCGCAGTGCTTGCGGCTGACCGAGGGCATGGGCACGCGCAGCGAGGCGGACTCGTGCCGGCCGATCACGTAGGTCCCCGGCTTGAGCGCCAGGACGCGTTGACCGCCATCGGACTTGAAGACGACGAGGCAGACGGGGTGGGGGTGATCGCTCATGGCATGAGGCTCGCAGGGGCTCTCGGACGAATGAACGCTGGCCGAGCAGCGTGGTGCGGCGCTACCGTCTCGGGTGCTCCGCGCATCGCGGGCTCCATCCCCGGGACCGCACCGAACCGCACCAATGGACCAAACTACACCCATCACCGTCGGCGGGCAACGCGGAGGCCCGCAGCACGCCGCCCGAGCCTTCGAGGGGCTCACCGATCCACCGCGATCGCTGTACGTGCACGTGCCCTTCTGTTTCCACAAGTGCCACTACTGCGATTTTTACTCGTTCGTCGATTCGCAGGACCGCCAGGCACCCTTCACGAGCGCGCTCATCACCGAGCTGCGCACGCTCGCGCAGGCTGTGGGAGGAAGGCCCGCGCTGGACACGATCTTCGTCGGCGGGGGGACACCCACCCTCCTCGAGCCCCAGCACTGGGAGCGCCTCCTGAGCGCACTGCACGAGGCATTCGATATCAACGAGCGTGCCGAGTGGACCGTGGAGTGCAACCCTGAGACCGCCACCCCCGAGCTGATGACTCTCCTCGCAAGCGGGGGGGTAAACCGCATCTCGGTCGGGGCGCAGTCGTTCAACGAGGCGCACCTCAAGACCCTCGAGCGCTGGCACGACCCCGCGAGCGTGCCCCGCGCGATCGAGTGTGCGCACCGTGCGGGCATCCGCCGCGTCTCCGCCGACCTGATTTATGCCATCCCGGGCCAGACCGCGCACGAGTGGGCCCGCGACCTCGAGCAGGCCATCGCCCTCGGCACCGGGCACATCAGCGCCTACGCCCTGACTTATGAGCCCAACACCGCGATGACCGAGCGCCTGCGCCAAGGCCGTTTCGAGCCGGCGAGCGAAGAGCTCGAGGCGGAGTTCTTCGTCCGCACCCGCGAAGTGCTCGCGCAGGTGGGTATTGAGTGGTACGAGGTGAGCAACTTCGCGTCGTCCGACCCCGAGACGGGCGGCCCCTGTGCGCACAACCTCGCCTACTGGAGGCAGGAGCAGTGGCTCGCAGCGGGCCCCAGCGCCTCGGCCCACATCAACGGGCACCGCTGGAAGAACATCCCACGCCTGACCGACTGGATGCGCAGCGTCGAATCGGCGGGGGGTTGGTCGAGCGTGGTCGACTTCGAGGGCCCCGATGCCACCCGCGCACTCGCGGAGCGCATCATGACGACCCTACGGCTGCGCGAGGGCCTCGACCTGCATGCTGCTATCGCAGACGCGGGCGACCGGGCCGGCGCACTCACGCAGGAAGTCGAGAAGCAAGAGCGCCTGGGCAACGTGCGCAGCGCGGGCGGCCGGCTGGTGCTGACCGATGCCGGCATGCTCTTCGCCGACGGCATCGCCGCTCAGTTGATGGGTGCGCTCGACGGATAGCCGATCACCGAGCGCACGCGCCGGCAAAACGAAACAGGCCCAGCACAAAGGCCGGGCCCGCGATGGGGTACATGAGTTGTGTTGCCGGCTGTTGAACAGGCGGCTAGTGATCAGGCGGCTGCGGTCTTGCCCTGCTTGGCCTCGGCGATCTGCACGAGGTAGTCGGGGCGGGGGGTCGCGTCGTCCGCGGGGAGGACGTGAACCTTGCGGCCGTTCCAGACGACCTTGCCCGCGCACTGCGCGAAGAGGGTGTCGTCCTTGCCTCGGCCGACCATGAAGCCGTTCTGCCACTTCGTGCCGCACTGGCGGACGATGATCGAACCAGAGGTGGCGTGCTCGCCGCAGTACTTCTTCACGCCGCGGTACTGCGGGTTGGAGTCGCGACCGTTCTTTGAGGAGCCCTGCCCCTTCTTGTGAGCCATTACATCGCCTCGCGTTCTGCAAGTATCAATCTCGCCCAACAGCCGGGCGGGCAAAGAGTGTAGACCCCACTCCCCCGGGATCAAGCATCCGCCGGCGGGGCATCTTCAAACCGATCCGGTCTCGACCGTGGTGGGCGTTTGGGCGGCACTACGGCCATGCCCGAACGGATACCAAGCGTCTGTCAAGCGTTTGCCTGGCGGATGCCGCGGGATCCCCGAGGGCTGCAGGCGAGCAGGTGTTCAGGGGCTCAGGCGGGGCCGAAGCCCGGCTTACCGCATCACCCACTGGTCGAGCGTCCGCTCGAGGGGGTCGTCGGAGGTCACGACCAGATCCCCGGGGATCTGGTGGCGGAGCATGAGCGACTTCCGCAGGATGATCTCCTCACCCGTGTCGGGGCGCTCCACGCGGATCGACTCGCCCGAGAAACCCGCAGCGTAAATCGTCACCTCATCGATCGAGGTGTCGTTCACGGGCCAGACCACCACGCCGCGCTTGGCGTTCTCGGAGCCCTGGGGCAGGGTGCCGAGCATGTCGAGCTCGGTCAGCATGAGGGGGTCTTTGAGTGCACGGATGATCTGCCGGGGGACGTCCGCGGGCACGTTCTCGCCCGAGCGCTTGCTCTCGCCGAGATCGGTCACGAGCTCGAACGAGGGCGCGAGCGCCCGGTCCTGGCCCGTATTGTTCGTGACCTCGTAGACGAAGTAGTAGTACGCCTGGTCGGGCTTGCCCGCCGAAGGCACAACCATGGTCCGCAGCTCGCCCGGATCGACGCGGAACTCCCAGCGTGTGGGCACCGGTTTGGGCTGAGGGGCCGCAGCGGCCTCGCTCACAACGGGGTTCGCGGGCAGCGCCGCAGTCGCACCAACGGCGACGAGGGCAGCAAGGAGCATTCGGGGCGTGATGCGACGCATGGGCGGTCGGTTCCTGGGGCTGGGGCAGGTGAGTCGCCGAGGAAGTCGCGCCCGGGTGCGGGCGCTGGGGCGAGCAGCGTAGTGTACGGGCCAGGCGCGTGGGCTCAAGCGCGTCCTATTCGCCCACCTCACCCGCACGGTTGCCCCAACCCAACCCGACTCGACCCACGCCCCCGGACACACCCCCGGACACACCCCCCGGACACACGCTCCCGACCATGACCCCCAGCCCCGCATCACCGATAACGATCCAGACGGCGCGGGGCCCGCTCCTGCTGCCCGCGGCCCACCGCCTCGCGGAAGCCTCGACCGGCACCCGCGGCGAGGGCGAACGCCTCCTCGAAGCGGCAAGGCTCAACGCCATCAGCTTCCAGCACTTTTGGGCCAGCATCGACCCCGATCGGCCCTCTGAGGCCCGCCAGGTCTGCCTCGTGGTCCCGGGTTCAGGCCGGACGGGCATGTTCTTCACCTCGCGCCCGCGCACCTCCGAAGAGGAACACGAACTGGGCCGGGTCATCCGCCACGCCTGCGACGAATTGCCCCGCAGGCTGGTCCGCCTCGCGCAGGCCATCGTCGAGCCGGGCGAGGAGGAGTACGTCCGCGCGTACCAAGCGGGCGGGATGCCCCCGCTCGCGACCCTCGCCTACCTCTCCCGGCCCACGCCCACGCTGCGCGAGTTCCCCGAGGAGGCGACGCGGGCCGACCTCCCACCGGGCGTCACCCTCCGCGGCTACGCCGGCCCGAGGGACGATGAGATCCTCCTCGACCTCCTCCCGCGGACCTACGAGGGCACGATGGATTGCCCCGAGCTCAGCAATACCCGCCCGCCCGAGGACGTGCTCGCCAGCCACCGCGCGACGGGCGCATGGGCGCCGGAGCTGTGGTGGATCATCGAGCGCGAGGGCGTGCCGGGCGGCGCAGCGCTCTTCAACGCCATGCCCGAGACCGGGACGATCGAGCTCGTGTACTTCGGGATCGTTCCCGAGCTTCGCGGCTCGGGCGCGGGGCGGCGCATCCTCGCGCGCTGCTTCTCATCCCTCGCGGGGCGGGGTCAGGAACGCGTGACGTGCGCCTGCGACGTGCGCAACACCCCCGCGCTGCGCATGTACGAGGGCATCGGCATGGAGCGCGAAGACGAGCGCCTCGCGCTCGTGCGCATCCTCGAGTGAGCGGCGCGATCCGTGCGCACCACCGGCGGTGGGCTGTGTGTGGACGGCGCAAAGAAACCCGCGTCGTTTGCGGCCTGCGCGCGGTTATCCACCGCGTTGTCCACAGCCACTTGTGCGCTGTGGATGAACGGGGAGCGCACCCCGATTTTTCCGCGTCGCTCTAAGCCGAACTCCGAATGTGCACAACTTGCGCTCATGCTCCTCTTCCCGGCGGGCGGAGGTGTCGGTACGCTTCCCCTCCCGGCACGGAACGGAGCCGGGCCGCCGAGCACCACGCGTCTCTATCCGGGACGGTGGTGCACCCCGCTGCACGGAGAAAGCATCGGGCCGGCGCACACTTCACCCCCTGTTTTCCCGCCTACTCGCGGGTGACGGCGGTGGGTCTTCGGGCCCGCCCGCGGGGTGTCGTGCGCCCAGGGCGAGCATGCATCGTGCACGGACGCACGCTTCGGAGACTCGGCGCACCACTCGTGCGCCCGAACCGGGAGAAGCGCACGTGCCCCAGATCGCCGCGTCCACGCCTTCCAACTCGCCGCACACCGCCAGCGACTCGCACGAGGCCCCCACAGCGGGTGCGTTGGGCGATCGTGTCTCTCGCCGACTGCAGACCAATCTCGGTGCCCGGCGGTACGAGGCCTACTTCGAGCGCCACACCCGCCTCAGCGCCGATCAGTCGGGGCTCTGCGTCGCGGTGCCCAGCGCGTTCCACGCCGACTGGCTCGACCGGCGTTTCGGTTCGAGCGTCCGTGCGGCCCTCGCAGAAGAGGCCGGCGCTCGCGCCCGGCTGCTCTGGCGCGTCGACCCGGACGCCTTCACCCCCGTCAGCGAGGGCGCGACCGAGGCTCCGACCCTTCAGCCCGCTCCGGCGCCCGCTTCGGCGCCGGTGCGCACGCCCAAGACGCTCCGCGCCGCCCGCCCCACCAGGCCCCGGCACACGCTCGACGATTTCATCGTCGGCCCCTCTTCCCGTCTTGCCTTCGGCGCTGCGACGCAGCTCGCGGAGTCCCCCGAGCCGCCCTTCGGTGCCCTCTTCCTCTACGGGCCCTGCGGCGTCGGTAAAACGCACCTCCTGCAGGGCGTCGCCTCGCGCTTCCAGGAGCTGCGCCCCGGCTCGCGCGTCCGCTGCGTCTCGGGCGAGGCCTTCGCCAACCAGTTCATCGCCTCCGTGCAGGCCGGCAGCATCGAGCGCTTCCGCGACCGCTACCGCGGGGTCGACCTCCTGTGCATCGACGACATCCACTTCCTCCGCGGCAAGGTCAAAACGCAGTCGGAGTTCCTCCACACCTTCGAGGCGCTCGACATCGACGGCGCCCGCGTGGTCCTCGCCTCCGACGAGCACCCCAAGCGCATCGAAGAGCTCCACGAGGGGATCGTCTCCCGGTGCATGGCGGGGATGGTCGTGGGACTCGAACAGCCCGACCACGCGACGCGGACCGAGATCCTGCGCGTGCTGATGAAGCGGCGCTCGCTCGTCGCGCTCGATGACGCGGTCGAGGCGATCGCCGAGCGTGTGCCCGGTTCCGTCCGCGAGCTCGAGGGCGCGGTGAAGCGCGTCGAGGCCTACGCCCGATTGATGCCCACCGCCTGCTCGGGGCCCGAGCGCATCACGCCCGCGCTCGTCGAGCGCGCCCTCGGCGGCGTGCGCCCGACCCGCAGAGACACGCCCGTGCGCCTGGCGGAGATCGTCGACGCGGTCTGCTCGGTCGTCGGCGTGACGCACGACGACATCCTCGGCACCTCGCGCCACCAGCGGATCGTTGTTGCGCGTGGGCTCGTGGTGCACGTGGCGCGGGCCGTCACGAGTCACAGCTACCCCGAGATCGCGCGCGCCATAGGCCGAAGCAACCACTCAACCGCGATCACCGCATGCCAGCGCACGGAGAAGCAGATCGCGACGGGTCACGCCTGTGCTGCGGGTCCGGGCGGCGCGAGCTCGACCGTTGCGGCGCTCTTCGATCGCGTGCGCTCGCGCGTGCTCTCGGCCGGGTGCTGATCCGTCATTCGTATAGTCGCCGCTCGCGGATCACCCGGCGGACGCCCGGCGGCAAGAGCTCGTCGAGCGCGCTCGATTCGGGGTCGTCCGCAAGCAGCTCGCGCACGCGCGAGGACGAGGCCTCGATCGTCGTGCCGACATCGACAAACCGCTGCGACCACGCCTCGATCTCCCCCGCCGACCAGTGTGCGCGCATTTGTTCGATCACCGCGCGCTGGTCCTCCGCCCCGCCGCGGAGCATCACCGCGGGCGGCGCGAGTTCGACGATGCGCTCCGCCTCGCGCCACCGGTGGAACGAAAGCGCCTGGTCCACACCGATCAAAAGGCAGAACGAGGCCCGCGGCCTCTCGGCGTGAAACGCCTCCAGCGTGCGCACGGTGTAGCTCGGCTCGCCCGCGATCGCAGCATCGAGCTCGTAGGTGGAGATCGCGGTGCTGGGCGATTCCGTCAGTCCCGCGCGGAGCATCTCGACGCGTGCCTCGTCGGGGGCGCTGGGCCCGACGGCCTTGTGGGGTGATCGGGCTGCGGGGACGTAGACCACGAGATCAAGACCCAGACGCTCGCGCACCAGCCCGGGGAGCGTGAGGTGCGCACGGTGGGGGGGGTCGAACGACCCGCCGTACAGCAAAGCCGAGCAGCGACCGTCGGGGATAGGAACCGTCGCGATGGGTGGTCGGTTGGTCACGGTGCGGGCTCCCGGTGCAGGGAATCGATCGTCTGCGCGGTGAGCGCGGGGAGCTGTGCGAGCGCTCGCTTCGTGCGCGCACCCAGGCGCACGAGTTCGGGCATCAGCATCGGGTTCCTGATGAGCGAGGCGGCGACCCGGCCGGACGCGGTGTTGCCCTTCTCGTTGACCCAACGGGCCGCCTGCGCGGGCAGAACATCCTCGGGGCCATCCGAGACGACGCGGACCACGCGCCACGGGATGCCGAGCTCGGCTGCGGTGCGTGCGACGTGGGCCGCTTCGCAGTCGACGAGTTCCGCGCCGTGCGTCTCGCGTGCCGCTGACTTCTCGTGCGCGGTGCACAGCGGTCGGGGCACCGTCACGAGTGTCGACCCGCTCGAGAGACCGGGCGCAAGGAAATCCGCCCCCGTCTCGGCGTTGATGACACGCCGGACGATGAGAGAGGGCCGATGCACAAGTCCGCCCGCTACGCCAGCGAGCACGACGGCGTCGCACTCCCGCGACCGCAGCGCCTCGGCGCACCGCACGCCGGGCCCGGTTTGCACAAGCTCGATGCCCGCGCGCTCTTTGGCAAGGGGCGCGAGCGCGCGCGCCTCGATGGCGAGCGGGGCAAGGATGAGTGTGCGGGGGGGCGTCACAGCGGCACCGTATCAGCTGCGCGGTTCGTCTCGCGGCGCAGCAGCTGCGGATGAAGCGTGGTGGGCCTCTTGCTCGCCTGGGTCCTCAGCTTGCGCGTCTTCATCCACGCAAATCCCCGCGGGGGCCTGGCCCGAGGAGAGGGGTGGCGCGGACTCTTCCAGCCGGATGCGCCGGTCGGCAGCGGCGATCTTCTGCTGAGCGCGGAGCATGACGAACGCACCGCCCACCGCGACCGCGCCGGCGGCCGCCTGCCACAGCGTCACAACGCTCCCCAGGAAGAAGAAGCCCGCAACGCCCACGGTGATCGGCTGGAGCTGCAGCACCGAGGCTGTCGCGGTGACGCCGATGGTGCGGATGGCGGCGTAGTAGCTCGGGTGCCCGACGACGAGCGCGAGCAGGGCGCTCCCGAAGAAGAGTGCCAGGAGCCCGGGCGAGAGGTCGAAGGCCGCCATCCCCGCGCGCTCTCCCAGGAAGAGCATGAGCACCACGAGCACGCCCGCGGTGTACATGCTGATGACGGCGTAGCTGATGATCGGTTGAGCGATCTTCATCACGGGCCGGACCGCGAGGGCGTAGCACCCGAAGAGGATGCCCGCTGCCCCCGCCAGTGCTGCGCCGAGGACGGGGTTGGTGCGGAAGCCCTCGTCGTCGGTCGTCGCAGAAAGCCCCGTCTCGCGGAAGGAAGGGTCGAGGAAGAGGAAGCCCACCACGCCGATGAGGATGAGCACCATCCCGCCGATGAACGCGGGCCGGCGGAGCACGCGCCGCTCGGCGGCGAAGAAGATCGCCCCGCCGATGCCCACCGCGATGAGCTGCATGCGCAGGCCGAAGGCGACCATGGTCGCGCTCGTCTCGTAGAGAGAAGCGACGAAGCAGACCTGGCCCGAGACATTGAAGACCGCGGGGAGCAGGGCCTTCTTCCAGAGTGGCATCGGGAAGGTGCCGCGCTTGAGCATGAGCAGCACGAGGGGGAGCCAGAAGAGGGCCGCGGTTGCGTAGCGCAGGCCGTTGGAGGTCCAGAGATCGACCTCGGTGGAGAAGAAGCGCACGAGCAGGGGTGCCGCCGTCCACGCAAAGAGCGTGAGGCCGATGAAGAGCATGCCGATGGGCTGGATGCTCTGGGCGTGGTCGTCGGATGAGGCGGGTGGCGGGGTCACGGCCCCGAGGTTAGGCGCACCGATCGCGTGGTATCCGGTATGAATGGGCTGTGGCGAAGAGCGCGAACCATCTGGCGGCCCAGCGGGGCCTCTCCGTCGGCGGGGAGGCCGACCATCGCCTCGTGCTGCGCGCCGAGCGCCTCGCGCGGGCGGCGGAGCAGGGCCGGCACCGCTCGACGGAGCGCGGCGCCTCCAACGAGTTCTACGACTTCCGGCCCTACGAGCCGGGCGACCCCCTCGCGGGCATCGACTGGCGGCTCTACGGGCGCTCGGATCGTTACTTCGTGCGGCGGTTCCACCAGGACGCCCGACTGGGCGTGGGCGTCGTTGTCGATGCCTCGGCCTCGATGGATCACGCGGGACTCGGCGCGCAGGCGGGCACGCCCACCAAGCTCGAGCGCGCGGTGGAACTCGCAGCGGCGACGCTCGCCCTCGCGGTGCGCAACGGCGACAAGGCCGGCGCAACGGTTGTTGATGGCGTGGCCCCGCCGCGGGTGGTACCGATCGGTGCGGGGCGGGCGGCGCTGATGCGCTCGGCGGGCTTGCTCGCGCGGGCGAAGCCCGGCGCACTGGGCGGGCGCGCAGGGGCTGACAGCGAGGAACCGGGACCGATCGCGCAGGGGCTTGCTTCGGTGCTGGCTGCGGGGAAGCGGGCTACGGGCGGCGTGATCGTGTGCTTCGGCGATGGGTTCGAGGCGCTGGGCCCTCTCGGTGCAGCGATGGGCGGTCTCAGGCGAACGGGGCGCACGCTTGTGTTGGTCCGCGTGCTCGCGGCGGACGAGCACGCCGGTGCGCTACGGGGCGAGCACACGCTCGTCGATCCGGAGACGGGCAAGCGCGTGCGCGGCGTCGATGGGCCGCGCATCGAAGCGGCGCTGCGCGCGCACGAATCAGCGCTCGGTGCGCTCGCAGCGCGGCTCGGTGTGCGCGTGCTGACCGCGGGCCACGCCGACGAGCCCGCGGCGGTGCTCCGGCGCGTTGCCTCTGTGTAAAACGCGGACGCAGTGACGGCGGAGAAGCCTGCTCGGCGCGCTGATGAAGCGAGCTTGCGAAGCGCTTACGAAGCGAGCTTAAAGACGGGCTCGCCCGACTCCTGCCCATCGAAGAAGTGCACGCGGTTGCGGCCAGTCGTCTTGGCGGAGTACAGCGCCTGGTCCGCGGCTTCGAGCCACGCAGCGGGGCTCTGCGACCCGTCGAACGAACGCGTCGCGGCTCCGAACGAGCCCGTGGCACGCATCTCCGGGTACTGCGGCCACGACTCGGCCTCGATCGCCAGGCGGATGCGGTTGGCGATCCCCACAGCCTCGGTGAGGTTCGTGTCGGGCAGCAGGATGGTGAACTCCTCGCCGCCGTACCGGCACGGGACGTCGTACACGCGGGTGTGGTCCTTGAGGACCTGCGCGAAGGTCTCGAGTACGGCGTCGCCGGCGGGGTGGCCGTAGTTGTCGTTGAGCTTCTTGAAGTGGTCGAGGTCGCACATGAGGAGCGTGAGCTCTTGCTCGTTGCGCTCGGCCTTGGCGACCTCTTCTTCGAGTCGCCTGTTGAAGTAGGCGCGGTTGCCCAGGCCGGTGAGCGCGTCGATGCTCGCCTGCTTCTCGAGGAGGGCCATGAGTTTGCTGATGCGGATCGCTGCGGCGATTCGTGCGCGCAGCTCGGCGACCTCGAAGGGCTTGGTCACGTAGTCCATGGCGCCGAGCTCGAAGCTGCGGACCTTGTCCTTCGAGTCGTCGCTGCCCGAGAGCATGATCACGGGGATGTCGTGTGTCTCGGAGTCTTCTTTGAGTTTGAGCAGCACCTCGAAGCCGTCCATGTCGGGCATGTTGACGTCGAGGATGATCAGCGCGGGCTTGAGTTCGGACGCGAGCTCGAGCGCTTCGGGGCCCGAGTAGGCCGCGAGGAAGTCGATGCCCTCGTTCTTCAGCTTGACGGCCATGAGTCTGTGGATGGCCGGCGAATCATCGACGAGGAGCAGCGTCGGGAGCGTCTTGGTCGACGCCTGGGCCGCGCTCTTAATGTCTGGGTCTTGGCTCATCGGGTTCCCTCCTGAGGGAGTGGTCGATCAGAAGGGTCAGAAGGAAACGCGTCGGCAAAGATCGATGAGCTGGTCGAAGCCCTCTTGGAGGTCGGCGGCTTCGTCGGTGCCCTGCTTGAGCGATGTTTCGAGGCTTGCGGCGGCGAGGCCGAGCGTCTCGAAGCCGTACCCGCCCGACGCGCCTTTGAGCTGGTGCGCGACGGTCTTGAGGCGGTCCCAGTCCTGGCTTGCGAAGCTGGATTCCAGCTCTTCGAGGCGCTGGGGCATCTCGCCGACGAAGTACTCGACGAGCTCCTCCATATCGGGGTCGCCCTTGAAGTCGCTGTAGATCGGGGAACTCGAGCTTGGATCGGTCATCGCGTTTCCTCTCTGTGGTTCAGCGCTTGGTATCGAACGGCGCGCTGGCCCACTTCAGGCGAGGAGGCCTCCTCTTTCGGGGCGATCCCGATGGGCGGGGGGCTGGTCCGGTTGCGTGGTTATCGGAGCTGCACGCGCCCGGTGCCCTCTCGGATCTCGCCGATGTGCACGGGCCGCTCCCCGAAGCGGGTGAGCCTGCGTGTGATGGAGGCGGCGAAGGTCGGCCGGACGATCATGCAGAAGCCGATGCCCATATTGAAGACGCGCAGCATCTCTTCGTGCTCGATCCCGCCTTGCGCTTCGAGGAAGGGGAAGACGGGGTGGGGCGTCCAGGTCGCGGTATCGATGTGTGCGTCGACGTTGCTGGGCAGCGCGCGTTCGAGGTTGTCGGCGAGCCCGCCGCCCGTGATGTGCGCCATGCCCGTGACGACGCGTTTGACGGTGTACCTGCGGAGCACGCGCGAGACGGGGGCGGCGTAGAGGCGCGTGGGCGCGAGGAGCACGTCGCCCAGGTCGCGCTCCTCGTCGAGCTCGGGGTAGACCGCACGCGGGTCGAGCTGCGCGTGGTCGATGATCTTGCGCACGAGCGAGAAACCGTTGGCGTGCACGCCGTCGGACTCGAGGCCGATGATGACGTCGCCCGGCTCGACGCGTGCGCTGTCCATCGCCCTGCTGAGCTCGACCACGCCCACGGAGAAGCCGGCGAGATCGAGCTCGCCCTCCGCGTAGACGTCGGGCATCTCTGCGGTCTCGCCGCCGAGGAGCGCCGCCCCGCACCGTGCGCACGCGTCGGCGATGCCGGCGACGATCTCTTCGAGCGCGTCGGGGTCGAGCGATCCTGTAGCGAGATAGTCGAGGAAGAGCAGGGGCTCTGCGCCCTCTACGACGAGATCGTTGACGTTCATCGCCACGAGGTCGGCGCCGAGGCCGCGGTAGCGGCCGAGCTGGGCGGCGAGTTTGACCTTGGTGCCCACGCCGTCGGTGCAGGCGACGAGGACGGGGTCCTTGAAGTTGCGCCGGAAGAGCGACTCGTTGTAGTCGAGCCGGAGGAGCCCCGCGAAGCCGCCGTCGTTGGAGAGGACGCGCGGGCCGTGGGTGCGTCGCATGTGCCCGCGGATGCGCTTGGCGAAGGCGTCGCCCGCGTCGATGGAAACGCCCGCGTCGGCGTAGGTCAGGGGCTCTTTGCCGGGCGATGTGCTCATGGAGGAAGGATACGCAACGCCTAGCGGAAGCGTGCGCGGAGGCGGCTGACCGAGTAGCCCGAGATCGCGGGGAGTTCGTGCCCGCGTGCGATGGCCTCCTCTGGTGTCATGGAGACGAGCGTGCCCGTCTCGTCGGTGAGCCACACCTCGTTGTCGTCGGCGTGGGTGATCCCTGGGAGCACCCCAAGGCCGTAGTGGTCGACGAGGGCGCTCAGGATGGTGATGCTGTCGCCCGTCACCGAGACGGGGAGCCCGGTGAGCGGTCGCAGGGGGGGCTGGGGCGCGTTCGGGGCGGGGGCCGCCTCTTGGATGCGGGCGAGGGCGCCGCGCAGCTCGGGCACGTGTGCGCCGACGGCATCACTCGCAGTCTCGCCTTCGGCGGGCTTCTCGGGTGCGAGCGGCTCGCCCGAGCGCTCGCGGAGCCCCGGGCTGAGCCGGACGCCCAGGACCTCGTCGGGCGTGCGCGTGGTGTTGAAGCCGAGGAGGATGTCCTGCCAGGGGACGCCGGGGCGGAGGATTTCGAGCCTCCACTCGTCGCCCGCTTCGCGCGTGAGTCGCCAGCCGACGCTCGCGCCGGTCTGCGCGTTCGCGTCGGCGACGTACCCCGCGGCGCGGACGGGGATGCTCGCGTCGTACTCCACGCGGATGATGTTGGGCGTGGTGCCGATGTAGTCGGTCCCGTAGGCCTTGCCGAGCCAGATCCAGACGGTCCACGTGATGCCGCCGCGGTTGTCGAGTGCGGGCCTGGGGATCCAGGTCTCGCGCACGAGGAAGAAGAGCGCGAGCCCCCCGAGCACGCAGGCGAGTGCGACGCGGTTGCGCCGGCGCGCCCGCGGATCGATCTTCGGCGGGGGTGTGTGGCCCAGCGCATCGAAGGGCGTGTTGCACTCCGGACACGCGGCCGCGTCGAGGCCCAGCATGTCGTACCCGCACCCGCTGCAAAGGGCGTGGGGGAGGGGGCTCGTCGTCGCGGGGTCCTGCGGGTCGAAGGGGCGCGCGCACTGCGGGCAGACTCCAGAGGAATCGTGCGTGAGGTCGGTCCGGCAGACGGGGCAATAGCGCTCGGCCGGGGGCTCCTCGGGCTCGTGCTCGCGGGCTTTGTTCCAGAACGGGCGGATACGCACAGCGGGACCATAGGTGAGGGGCGGGCGGCATCCCGCTACGCTGCGGGCATGTACTTCCGCCTCATCGACCGTGTGTTAGACCGCTCCGACGACTCTCTGGTTGCCCTGAAGCAGGTGACAGCCGCTGAGGAGTATCTGCAGGACCACTTCGCCACGTTCCCGGTATTGCCCGGGGTGATGATGATCGAGGCCCTGACGCAGGCGGCGCGCGAGCTTCTGGACGACGTCTCGGGCGAGCGGTGGGTGCTCTCGGGCGTGCGGGCGCTGAAGTACGGTCACTTCGTGAAGCCGGGCGAGTCGCTGCGGGTGGAGGTCCGCGTGGTGAAGCGTTCGGACGAGTCGGCCACACTCAAAGCCTCCGGCTGGCGGGTGGCGACCGGCGAGGAGGAGGTCTCGGCCGTCTCCGGCAGGATCGAGCTTCGGCGACTGCGGGTGTGGCCCGGGGTGAGCGGCTGAGGCGCCGATCGTGGTTGCGGGGGCCCCCGCGGACATCGGATGGGGTGCGAGGCTGACATCCGCGCGCGAGGGTGCGATAATGCCCCCTTGCCCGCGGGGCGGCGGACGGTGTGTCCTGCCCGCCCGAGATTCGCAGACGGGCTCAGTGCAGCGGCCTCCAGCGGGGCCCGGAAGGGACGAAGATGACGCGCGACGAGATCCTGGCCAAGGTCACTGAGGTCCTCGAGGACGCCCTTGGCGTCGACGCCGACGAGGTCACCCCCGACGCGACCCTGGTGGGCGACCTCGGCGCCGAGTCCATCGACTTCCTCGACATCGCCTTCAAGCTCGAGCAGACCTTCGAGTTCAAGATCCCCCAGGGCGAGATGTTCCCCGACGGTGTGGCGCAGAACGAAGAGTTCGTGCAGGGCGGTGTCGTGACGGCTGCGGGCCTCGAGGGGCTGAAGGCCAAGCTGCCCCACTTCGACTTCTCCGAGTTCGAGAAGAACCCCCAACTCGCCAAGATCGGCGACGTGTTCACCGTCGCGGGCCTCGTGAACTACGTCGACCGCAAGCTCGGGCAAGCCGCCGGGGCATGATGCTTCCTTTCGCGTTGCCGAAAGGCGCGGGCCAGCTCAAACGCTGGACCATCGCCCTCACGCTGAGCTACCTCTTCCTGCTCAGCACGACGCTCACGGTCTTTCTGACCGTGCCGCTCCTTCAAGTCCCCGGCCTCGGCGCGTTCGCATCGCTGCCGATCACCGGGGTCTTCGTGTTTTTGTGCATCGCATCGCACCGCCGGGTCTGCCGGTGGATCAGCGACCACAACGGCGCGGTCTGCTTCGAGTGCGGGTACCCGGGCCCGGCGGAGATCGGCGACGTGTGCCCCGAGTGCGGCCGGCAGCGCAGCGCGAGGGACATCGACCACGTATCCGGCGTCTTGCGGAACGCCGGGTCGCAGTATGCTGGTCGCGGTTCGTCCGAAGGCGACCGACCCTGAGCCGACTGCGAGGACCGCCCGTGCGCTGGATGTGGATCGATCGTGTTGTGGAGCTGGACCCCGGCAAGCGCCTCGTTGCGGTGAAGGGCGTCTCGCTCGCCGAGGAGCACCTGCACGACCACTTCGAGGCCGAGCCCGAGCGCGGGCGCGCCGCGATGCCGGTGATGCCGATGAGCCTGATCATCGAGGGCATGGCCCAGACGGCAGGGATCCTGGTGGGTCACGCCGACGGGTTCAAGGAGAAGGTGATCCTGGCGAAGGTGAGCAAGGCCGAGCTCGAGGCGGATGTGCCCGCGGGCGTGACGCTGCGCTACACCGCGGACGTCGAGCGTATGGATTCGGCGGGGGCATCGACGCGGGGCACGGTCGAGATCATCGACGCGGCTACGGGTCGGGCCGAGGTGATCGGCCGGATCGATCTGATGTTCGCGCACATCGATCAGAACCAGGCGGGCATCGAATTCCCGGAGCACAACTTCGTCTTCGGGGACTCGTTCAAGACGCTCCTGCGCACGAGCGGGGTCGATGTGCCGGCCTGAGCGCAGGATCCACCCAAACAGGGCGTGTGTAGACGGATCAGGGTGCACAGGCCGTCATCGTGGGTGCGTGCAGCGGGTTCTTCGCTGGTGAAGTAGGGGAGAACACGACTCGAACGGTGTACGGCCCGATGAGCGAGGCATGCGTCTATCCACGCCATCGATCCCGCCCGGCTACTGCGGCGGGCCTCCCGCTGAAGCCCCGCCCGAGGCCGTTATGCCCTCGACGGCGGCGTGGTCTTCGGGGTTGAGCGATCTGATGGGCTTCTTTACGAACGACGGGCGCTACATGCCCCGCGTGCACTGCATGACGACGGAATCGGGCGCGCCCGACTGGCCCTGGATCGTGGGCCTGATCGCGGTGACGCTCGGCGTGATCGCGCTGTACGTGCGGATCTACCGGTTCTGGCGGGCGTGCTACGTTGCCGAGCGCCCGGAAGACCGCAACCCGAGGATGATGGAACTCGCCAACATCTTCTTCTGGTGCGCCATCTGCGGGTACGCGATGTCAATCACGATGTTCTTCTGGCCCGCGTACCGGCTGCTGGCGGTCTTTCTCTTCGTGCTCAACATCTGGAGCTGGCGCTTCGTGTTGAGGATCAACGACTTCCGCTCGGCGTTGCAGGCCAAGCGCTTCGAGCGCGAGCTTCGTGAATCACTGGAATCGCGCAACGACGACCTCGAACGCCAGGTGCAGACGAGGACCGCCGATCTCGAGGCGGCCCGCGAGGAGGCGCTCGTCGCGAGCGAGGCCAAGAGCACGTTCCTCGCCAACATGAGCCACGAGATCCGCACGCCGCTCAACGCGATCCTTGGGTTCTGCGAGGTGATGGGCGATCCGGACATCGACGAGAAGCAGCGCGACGAGTACCGGGCGACGGTGCAGCGCAACGGCGAGCACCTGCTCGCGCTCATCTCGGACGTTCTAGACATCAGCAAGATCGAATCCTCCGCCATCGAGATCGAGATGCTCGAGGTCGAGCTGCCGACGCTGCTCAACGACGTGCACGCGCTGATGATCGAGCGCGCCGAATCCAAGGGGATCACGCTGGGCCTCGAGATCCGCGGCGAGATCCCCGCGGCCCTCCGCACCGACCCCACCCGTCTCAAGCAGATCCTCATCAACCTGACGGGGAACGCCATCAAGTTCACCGATGAGGGCGGGGTGAAGATCGTTGCCTCCTCGGAGGGTGAGGTGGTGCGCATAAATGTTGTGGATACCGGCATCGGTATGACCAAAGAGCAGGCGAGCCTGGTCTTTGAGCCCTTCAAGCAGGCCGACAGCTCGACCACCCGCCGCTTCGGCGGCACGGGCCTGGGGCTCTCGATCTCTGCGCACCTCGCGGGGCTCTTGGGCGGCGCGCTCTCCGCGGACGGTGAGCCCGGCGTGGGTTCGACCTTCACGCTCGAACTGACCGGGGCGGCATCGGGCACGGAGACGGTGAGCTCGGTCAACGCTGCGAAGTCGGGCACCGAGGCGGCCGCTGCGCTGCCCGAGGTGAGCGGCCGGGTGCTCTGCGCCGAGGACGGGGCGGACAACCGCCGGCTTGTCGAGCACATGCTCCGGCAGACGGGGATCGAGCTCGAATTCGCCGAGGACGGTAAGGAGGCGGTCGAGGCGGTGCGGGCCGCGATCGACTCGGGCAACCCGTACGCCTGCGTGCTTATGGACATGCAGATGCCGGTGATGTCGGGCATCGAAGCGACGCGAGCGCTGCGGGATGCTGGGATAACCGTGCCGATCATCGCGCTAACGGCCAACGTCACCGCCGTCGACCGCAAGAGGTGCTTCGACGCGGGTTCGACGGACTTCCTCTCGAAGCCCGTTCGGCGGAAGCAGCTCATCGAGACGATCGCATCGGCGATCGTGCCCCCCGCGCGTGGCCGCGCTGCTTGATGTAGTTTCCCCGCGTGAGCACGCTTGTTTGTGTACCGATCATGGCGGAGGATGTCGCCCGCGCTCTCGAGGACGCCTCGCACGCGCGCGCGCTCGGGGCGGAGATCGTCGAGTTCCGCGTCGACACGCTCTTCCAGGGCGAGGGCGACGATGAGGGTGCTGCTGCGGTGTTGCGTCTGGTGCGGGAATCGCCGCTGCCTTGCATCGTGACGTGCCGGGCCGCGGCCGAGGGCGGGGACTACGACGGCGACGACAGCGCGCGCATCAGCCTCTACGAAGCGCTGGGCACATGCGAGACGCCCCCGGCGTACGTCGACCTCGAACTCGCGACCTTCGAGCGGTCGGCCAACCTCAGGCAGAAGGTCAGGCTTGGGGTCGTTCATCCCGGCCAGCAGAAAGACCTCTCGACCAGGCTCATCCTCTCGGCGCACGACTTCGATGGCCGGCCGAGCGACCTGACGAGGCGGGTGGGCGCGATGGCGTCGGAGGACGCGGTCGCCGTCTCGAAGATCGCCTTCCGGGCGCGCAGCTTGCGCGACAACCTCGAGCTCTTCGAGCTGCTCACTGAGGGGCACAAGCCCACCATCGCGCTGGGCATGGGGCGCTTCGGCCTGATGAGCAGGGTGCTCGCGCCCAAGTTCGGGGGCTTCCTCACCTTCGCCGCCCTGCGCGAGGAGGCGGCGACGGCGCCGGGTCAGCCCACCGTCGGCGAGCTCACCAGCACCTACCGCTTCCGCTCGATCGGTGCGCAGACGCGGGTGTACGGCGTGGTCGGCTGGCCGGCGGAGCACTCGATCGGCCCGCACGTGCACAACGCCGGCTTTGAGTCTGTCGGGCACGACGGTGTGTATTTACCGCTCCCTGTGGGGCCCGAGTGGGAAGACTTCAAAGCGACGTTGCTCGCGCTGACCGACGACCCGCGTCTCGACTTTTCTGGGTGCAGCGTGACGATGCCGCACAAAGAGCACGCGCTGCGGCTAGCGCGCGAGGAGGGCTGGTCGATCGACGCCTCGGCGGAGGCCTGCGGCGCCGCGAACACACTCGCGCTCGTGGAGGGCGGCTGGCGCGTGGCGAATACGGACGTGGTCGGTGTGACTTCGCCCCTCGAGCGCACGCTCGCGGGCGGCCTCGGCGGGGCGCGCGTGCTGGTGGTGGGCGCGGGCGGCGCTGCGCGAGCGGCGGCGTGGGGCTGCGACCAGCGGGGGGCGCGCGTCACGATCGCGGCCCGCAAAGACGAACGGGCCCGGGCGCTCGCCGACGAGCTGGGCGCGGAATCGGCAGCGATGTCGGCACTGGGCGATCACGCGTGGGACGCCGTTGTGCACGCGACACCCGCGGGCATGGCCGGCGGTGAGGCGGAGGATGCGTGTGCTATCGAGCTCTCGGTTCTCGATGCCTGGGCTTCATGCGCGTCGCCGCCGGTGATATTCGAGACGGTCTACACGCCGGCGGACACGCCCTTGGTGCGCGCGTGCGTCGCTCGCGGCCTGCGCACTATCCCGGGCGTGCTGATGTTCGTCGCTCAGGGTGCTGCACAGTTCACGATGTGGACGGGCACGGATGCGCCCGAGGGTGTGATGACCCGCGTCGCGGAAGAGGCCCTTGCGGGCCCATCCGATTGATCGCTTGGGAAGAGCTTGTGAAGGCTCATTGAAAGCGGTCCAGCTCGATGCGGATCAGCTCGATGTGGTCCAACTCGATGCGGCTCAGAGTGCTGCGAGCCTGCGGGCGGTCTCTTGCTCGGTCAGCATCGTCACCATCGGGTTCAGATCGCCCGCGAGGATGTCTTTGAGGGCGAAGCTCTCGCCTAGGCGGTGATCGACGGCGATGGCGTCTTTGTAGCGGTAGGTGCGGATGCGCTCGGCCCTGCCGCCCGTGCCGATCTGCTGCGCGCGGGCCTTGGCCTCTTCTTCTCGCTGGGCGCGGAGCTTTGCCTCGTAGAGGCGGGCGCGGAGGAGCCGCCACGCCTTCTCGCGGTTCTGCTGCTGGCTCTTGGTCTCTTGCATGCGCACCTCGACGCCCGTCGGTCGGTGGATGAGGTGGACGGCGGTGGCGACCTTGTTGACGTTCTGCCCGCCGGGGCCTTGCGCGGTGGTGATGTGCTCGTCGACGTCGGCGGGGTCGAGTTCGAGTTCGACTTCCTGCGGCTCGGGGAGGACGGCGACCGTCGCGGTCGAGGTGTGGATACGGCCTTGCGTCTCCGTCGCGGGGATGCGCTTCACGCAGTGGGTGCCCACCTCGTGCGCGAGGTCGGACCAGACGCCCTCGCCCTTGATGCTCGCGACCACGCTGCGGATCCCGCCCATGCCTTCGTCGGCGTCGTGCTCGAGTGACTCGAAGGACCAGCCGCGCTGGGCGGCGAAGCGCTCGTACATCCGCAGGAGATCGGCGCACCACAGCCCGGCCTCGTCGCCCCCCACGCCCGCTCGAAGCTCGAGCATGACCGAGCCGATCGCGCGATCGTCGGCGTTGACCAGGCGTTCGAGGGTGAGGTCCAGCACTCGCTGGGCGCTTGCGCGGAGCTCGCCCACTTCCGATCGCGCGAGCTCGGCGAGCTCCGGGTCACTCGCGGCGTCGGCGATGATCGCTTCGTGCTCCTCGGCCTGGCGGGTGAGGTCCTCGTGCTGGGCGAGCCCATCGGCGACGGGGTCCAGGGCGGCCTTCTTGATCGAGAGATCGCGGACGGCCTTGTGGTCGGCGAGCACGGCGGGGTCCTCCAGCGAACGCTCGATCTCGTCGCGCGCGCGCGCGATGTCGCGGAGCTTCGAGAGCAGGGCGTCGTTGAGGGGAGTGGCGGCCATGAGACGCGGCAGGGTATGCGCTCAGTCGTCGGCGAGTGCGGGGTCGGCCTCGCCCGCGAGCACGCCGCCGTCGATCGTGAACTCGGCGCCGGTGGTGTAGGCCGACTCGTCGGAGGCGAGGTAGAGCACGAGCTCGGCCACTTCGCTCGGTGTGCCGAAGCGTTTGAGGGGGCAGCTTGCGGTGAAACGGCGGATGTTTGCGTCGCGCTCGGGTCCCTCGCCCAGCATGGGCTCCCACATGGGTGTGAGAATGGCGGCGGGCTGAACAACGTTGCAGCGGATCGGCAGCCCCTCCTGTGCGCAGTACAGCGCGACCGACTTGGTGTGGTTGCGGACGGCGCCCTTGCTCGAGGCGTAGGCTGCGGCACCGGGCACGCCCACCACGCCCGAGCGGGAACCGATGTTCACGATGCTGCCAGCGGGCGTGTTGCACCCCCGCATGGCGCGGATCGCGTGCTTGCAGCCGAGGAAGACGCCCTCGAGGTTGGTCGCGTGCACCGCGCGCCAGTCGTCGAGCGATGCGTTTTCGGGGTCGTGGGCCGGCGGGACTTCCGCTTCGAAGCCCGTGATGCCGGCGTTGTTCACCACGATGTCGAGCCCGCCCAGGCGGGCAGCGGCTGTCTCTAGCGCGTTGCGCCAGTCATCTTCGGAGCGCACATCGAGTGGCTGGTCGGGCTGATCGAGGCCGCGGGCGGCCTCGGAGAGCGCGGGCGCGTCGATGTCGGTCATAAGCACGCGCGCCCCCTCGCGCACAAACGCTTCGGCGATTGCAAGGCCGATGCCGCGGGCGGCACCGGTGACGAGGGCACGCTTGCCGGCCAGGCGAGGTGAGGGAGTGGTGGTCATGTAGTCAGCGTAGTGTGTGCGCACAACAAGGCCCGCGTCGGAACGCGGGCCCTGGGTGATTCGAATAACGCTCGCTCGGCGCGGTTACTTCTTCTTCTTGCCCTTGGAGAAGTAGTCGCCCGCGAACTTGCGCTGGAACTTCTCGACGCGGCCGGCGGAGTCGACGAAGGCCGACTTACCGGTGAAGAAGGGGTGCGACCCGGACCAGACGTCGACGTGCAGCTCGGGCACGGTCGCGCCGGTCGTCATGACGACCTCGCCGTTGTAGTAGACCTTGGCGTTCGGGTAATACTTGGGGTGGATGTCGGGCTTCACGGCGGAGCCTCCGAAGACGGGTCTAGGCGTTGATCCGGCAGGCAGGCCGGCATCGGGACGAGGAGGATAGGCGCTATGCGAGCCGGGGCAAGGCGGCGCTTGATCTCGCGTGCAAAGGGGCTATCTTTCTCCCCCCCACGGGCCGATAGAGGCCATTGGGAACAATTCGATCCCCGATAGCTCAATGGTAGAGCGAGCGGCTGTTAACCGCTAGGTTGTAGGTTCGAGTCCTACTCGGGGAGCTTCTGACCGGCCCGTGAACGCGGGCCGGTTCTGTTTTTGACGCGGTGCCCGCGGAGATAGCAGTCATTCGAGGGGGCTAGTGGGCCAGGGGCCTTCGATCGAGGGGCCGGGGCGTGGTTCGTCTTGATGGTGCTTCTACCGGTGCATCTGGTGCATCAGAGTGGTTCGCCGAAGGCCGCGGAGAGGCGTTCGACGGTGTGCTGCCACTTCTTCGCTCGCGGTTCGGCTGCTGAGTTTTGATTGCCGAAGAGCCCCTTCTCCCGGATCGCTTCGGCGATCGGTACGGTCTTCCTCCACCGGATGCGCACGAAGTGCTCGGCCTTCTCTGGGTTGGTCGCCATGGTCGCGTGCTTCGCTGCTTGGAGCGGGAGCGAGGTGATGGGCACACGTCTGCCTGCTTCGTCGTCGACCATGAACTCGTCGATGGGGACGACGGGATCGACGATCTCTCCCACGCCCACGTAGCCCACGCCGCCCGGGATGTTGACCCAGACCCGCCCTCCGGGCTTGAGCTTCGAGAGTGTGCGGGAGTACCAAGCGCCCCCGCCCGCGGAGATGAAGCCGTGCTGCCGGGCCTCCTCCCAGTCGCGGTGCTCGTCTGCACCGAACGAGGCGTAGTACTCGCCGTTCCAGGGCCTCTTGTCGCGCTTGGCCTCCACGCGTGCTTCGACCTGCCCCGGATCCGAGAGCCACGCCCTCGATAGGTACTCGCGGTTGCCGTCGCGGAAGACACGGAAGAAGACGGCGTTGATCGCTACGCCGTACTCGTCGGCGAGGTAGGTGATGATGCGCTCGGAGCTGTCGTCGAGCTCGCTGGCGACGAGCACGAGCTTGTGCGACTCGTTCAGCGCCTCGGGTAAATCGCTCCCGAAGCGTTCGCGGAAGGCCTCGTCGAGCGAGGCCGCCGTTTGTGTCGGGAGGTGCTTGGCTGCGAACGCCTCGTATATCGAAACGATGTCGTCGTCCTCGAGCTCCCGCACCCACGAGCCGTAATCCAGCAGCTGCGCGACCACGTCTCGCGGCGTGCGGTCGCGCTTCAACTCGAGAACGACGAGGTTACCCTCTGCGTCGAGCGCCAGGAGGTCGATGTACTTGCCGAACGCGGTCAGCACCTGCCTGCCGATCAGCAGGAGCTCCGGGTCAACTACCGTGATGTCGTCGGCGACCAGCGTCTCGAGCCGTGCCTCGCTGTCCATCCGCGAGTAGGCCATGGGCTCAAGTGTGGTCCCCAGGCGCCAGATCCCGACTTCGATAGGCATGCGGTTGTTCTCGGTAAGTGTTGGAGGCAGAGTGGGTTACGAACATGCGTGTGTTAGGCGCTGGTGGAATTGAGATCTCTAAGTGGTATCCCGCGATTCCGGAGTAGACTAAGCCAGCGGTCGCCGCTGCACCGGCCGCACAGTTGAAACACGTCGTGCAGTGGAATGAAGGGGCCGCGTTGGGGGCGCTTATGGCGCTGCGCAGTCCGTACGGAGAAGAGACATGTCGAGGTACATGCTGGTCGGCCCGGCGCTTGTGGCGCTGCTGGGCGGCGTTGCGCAGGCTCAGGCGGGCACCGGCTTCGATTCGGACATCGCTGCCGATTTCAACGGCGATGGGAACGGGGACACGTCCGACGCCTTCGCAATGATCAGTCAGTTGGGTCGCATCGCCAATAACCCGGACGCGTCGATGGGTGTGCCCAACGACCAAGTTTGGAGGGACAACTTCCAGTCGGGGGGGGTCTCCCGCTTCGGTTTTCACGGCGAGACCGGAACCTCCACCGTGCCCACCAACGTGGACCTCGCGTTCGGCGGCCTGCCCCTCCGCCCGCTCTTCGAGTCGGATCAGGCGTACTACGACTGGGTCGCGCCGATCACTTCGGCCGTTGCGCTCCCGGGTGATGTCAACGCGGACGGCGTTGTAGACGCGACCGACTACAACGACTGGGTCGATGCGCTAGATGACCAGATCTTTACCTCCCTGTCGGACTTTACGACCTTGGCCGGCGACTTCGACTTTGATGGCGATACCGACGACGACGACTTCGGGATCTGGGCCGCCCGCTTCGCGCCCGAGGGCGGGAGCGTGCGGGCAGCGGGCCCGCTCGGTGATTTCGACGGCGATGGCGAGGTCACCCCCAACGACTTCATAATTTGGCAAGTTCCGAGCAGTGCCCTTGGTCAGCGTAGCGCGGACATCGACCTCCTCTGGGCGATCAACATCCCGGCGCCCGGGGCGGTGGTTGCCTTTGGTTGTGTGGGCGTGTGTATCCGTCGCCGTCGGTAAACCGCGCGTGACAAGTAGCTGCGAGCAATCGCGCAAGGCCGGCGAAGCCCGGCCTTTTTCATGCGCGGGCTGTTGGGCGCAGCAACCCAGCCAGCGAGGGCAGTATGCGCAGGACTTGCCACCTCCTCTTGTGGTTGTTTCAGCTACAGAAGAGAGTTGCTTTGCTGGTCGCTGGAGTCGCTGAGAGCTCGAGAAAGAGCGTTTTACGCGCTCCTTAGGCAAGGTGTGTTATCACGGATACCAAACACCGATGCGATACGCCAGGCCCTAGAGATCTCACGGAATAGGTGATGCAAACCAGCAGGGGTCTTGTACAAACTGCACAGGGGGGGGGAAGGCGTCGGAGCGGTCATGGGTGCGCTTATTCCACCCATCTCCACCTGCGCTGGTGACGTTCGAACGGGTCGCCGTTCCGTTTGATGTAGGCTCCGTAGTTGAAGTTGTGCTCACTGGTCGCGGTATCGCGCAGGTAGTTCCTGAGCTGTTCCAGTTCGTTCAACAGGGTCGCCTTTGCTTCCACGGCAGCCTGACGATCGGCGTCGTTGCCTCGGTCCAGATACGCGACCCACCGCGTGCGCATGGTCTCGAACGCTTCGAGGGCTGTGTCTGGCTTCGGCATTTCACCCTTCATGGAGTTCCAGAGCCGCCCCCATTGGGGACGTACATCGTTGCCCCGTCTTGTGCGGAAGGGGTTGGTTGTGAACTGCTCTTTCAGCGCGTCCACATTCCGCTGGCCTGCGAGTGCTCGTCGTTGCCCGTCCGCTTCGCGCTTGCGCTGCTCGGCCGCGAAGTCGAAGAGGTCGACTCTCCCAGTCCGGAGGAATTCCGCAGCGTGCTGGCGGATCGACTTGCCGGCTGCGAGTCTTGTCGGGTTCCCGAACCTCGCGTAGTGAGTCACGTGCGGGGTAATGGCGTCGAACGCGCGTCGTAGATCATCGTCCGTGTACGCCTTGCGCCACTCGATATAACGCGCTGAGGCCTGCCGCACAGACTCGGGGCTGTACTCACCGTCTGCGGTTCCGAGATTGCCGGCCGCGAAGAAAAACCCGTCCGGCTCTTCGTTCAGGATGAGAAACGTGATCAACCAGTGCATCGCGGTGTATCCGCTGTTACGGATCACACCCGACGGATCGCGATACGCAAGGTCGTACGAGTGAGCAAAGCCACGCTGTCCGTCCAGCGAGGACGGCACCAGGCGTTGAGCAAGAACGGCTGCTGCCACGGTTTCGCGTTGGATGTGCTCGTTGAGCTCGTTGGCCGGCATGAAGAAAGGGTGGTCCGGGAACGACCAGATGACAGCATCGACCCCGCGGGTCTCGATCTGCTCGTTGGCGTAGTCGAGCACATCGAAGGGGAGTACTAACTTCTGATCGTCCCACAGGAGCGCTTCCTGAACAGGGTCGGTGTACCAGAGCCTGCCCTCTCGCCCCTGCCAGCCGGCGGCCGGTCCCTCGTAGTCCTCGTACTTCTCGCCGTCGAACCGGCGGAAGTGAATAGACATCGGATCCGCGTACCCGTCGAGCGCTTCGCTGATGATCGAGTCGATGCGCTCCTCGCCCCATCGAGCGATTCGGTTTGTATGGATAGCGATCGCTCTATCCCAGTCGCTCGTTCCATGCGATCCACGCATGATGAAGTAGGCCGGGAGCAGGCTCGGCTTCGATTCCGCGAGCAGACGATCGAGTTTGTGGATGTAGCGCAGATGCACTTTGTCAGCATCGAATTCTGTGAGCGGTTCCACCGGCTGATCGATCGTGAGTAGACGCGCAGCGGATGCCAGCGCTTCTGGGCCAAAGAGGCGTTCGCGTTGTTCGAGCAGCTCCCGTGCTTCATCAGCGGTGAGCGTCGTGCCTGTGGCGATGAGATAGGCCGGTAGAAAATCGGACGCGTTGGCCGATCGCAGGGGCGACCCTGAGAACTCCCAGAGATACTCCGCGACCATCCTTCGCTGAACGTACTCCTCATATCTCTCATCGATTTCGTCTGTCGGGGTCGGCTCTATCCGTCTGACTGTCTTGATCGGGTGGTTTGCCTCTCTCGCCCATCGCTCGAACGCAGGCTTGGCGAACGGATGGATCCTGGAATTGACCCCCGACTCAACCATCGAGAGCGCGAGCCCGCCGAAGAAACCGCTATTCCCAGCAATACCACTGGCCCAGTATCCCTCCCGGTGGTATTCGTCACGGACTCGAAGAAGGGCGTAGTACTCCGAGACCAACTTCGGATCCGGGTCTTGCTCCAGTTCGATGGCGCTCCAGAATGCATCTCGAGCCGCTGCGAGGCGCGACTCGCGTTCGTTGATCAGCGCCTTGTTCGCCTCGAGCTCGCGCGTGATCTGACTCCACTTGGCCTGTTGCTGAGCGATAGTCTCAGCCCGAGCCAACGCGAACCCGAGGTTGCTGCGAAATCCGATACCGGGCTGAGCAGACGCGAGGCCCTGCATCGACAGGGCGATTGAGATCACACTCCATCGAACGAGCCTGCCGAACCGAACTCGGTATTCATCTGTCATGAGTTTCTCCCTCTGGGGTAACTGTGCGACGTGACGGGATGAGGATATCGCTCGGCTGATCGTCTGATAGTCAGTGCGAATGACTGCAGAGCTTCTCCATCTTGCCATCCCAATCCTAGCTTGGCGATAAACCGGGAGCATCAGGCTCGACTCGAGAAGCTAACGCGTGCGAACACATGAACTTACCGAGCGGATCTTGATCCGAGATACCCAACAGCTATTGTGATGATGCACGACATCGCTATGGCTGAGAGGGAAACACGTCATCTCCCTTGCATAGCACAGATCCAAAGGGAGAGAACCATGTCACGCGCACTGGCTGCGGCCTTGATTTCCTGTGCCACCGCTTCGGTTGCCCAGGCCAGTTTCCTGGATGTCAGCTTCGATTCCATGCCCACCATCGAGCCCGGCGTCACCGACATGGTGTCGCTCCCGAACGGTGTGGCACTCGGGAGGGCGATCGATAACAACGACCGGGTCCGCTACTCGAACGTCGCGACGAACAACGGGGTGATGATCGACGCCATCTTCACCGTGATCGACGCGGAGTCACGCACGGGCATCGGTTTCTCCGGCGGCGGCACGACCGTCGATAGCGTCTTCAACACCGTTGATGACGCGGTGATCAACCTCTCGAACGCACCGCTTGGCCAATTCGGCGACACGGGCGCCTTCGATTCCGAGACCGGCACCGAGCTCATCGCGGGGCCTTCGAGCCAGTTCCAGACCACGTCCGCGCGCATCCGCATCGACTTCGTCGTGACCGGCACCACCACGCCTATTGCACCCGATGTTGATATCGCGCTGACCTTCTTCGACATCGACGGCGCCTCCTCCGGGCCCAACCGCGGGCGCATCGACGGCCTCACGCTTATGGACGCCGACAGCGTCTTCCTGACGGCCGACACCGTGCTCACCTCCGAGACGAACATGGATGGCGATGTCACGCTCCAGTCCTCTCTCGGGCGCGTGCAGTCGCCTGTCGGCGAGTTGGATCGCTTCTCGGCGACCGCCGTCTGGACCGACGTGAACGCCGTCGAGTTCACCTGGTTCTTCGACTGGAGCGCCAACGGTACGCGAGGCGTGAACCTCAACGGCCGGGTCGATTCCATCGTTCCCGCCCCTGGTGCGGCTGCGCTCCTGGGCCTTGCGGGCCTTGCGGGTATCCGTCGCCGCCGGTAATTCACCGCGCGAGACGGAACAGCCGGTTCGTTGTGTTGCCCCCCACGTGCGCTTGCGGTGCGCGTGAGGGGCGACATCGCATAGATTGAGGCCATGAACTCTGCGCACGATTCGACCGTGCCCGATCGCCCCCGCAGGCCTGGGGTCGCTGCGCTTCTCGGCCCAGGCCTGCTCGTTGCTGCGACGGGCGTTGGTGTTGGTGATCTTGCAACCGCGGGCTTTGCGGGCGCGGAGTTCGGCGTGGGCCTTGCGTGGGCGGTCGTACTCGGCGCAGCGTTGAAGCTCGTCCTGACCGAGAACCTCGCGCGCCATCAGGTCGCCACGGGGCGGACGGTGCTCGAGTCGGCGTTCCGCACGCTGGGCTGGTGGTTGTGGCTGCCCTTTGGTGTGTACCTGCTGGCATGGTCGTACTTCGTCGGCGCGGCATTGATCTCGGCGAACGCGGCTGCTTTGAGCGCGATCGCGGGTGTCGAGGGCATCGGCTGGCGTGCGTCCCTCGGGGTTGGTGCCAGCGCAGCGGGCGTAGCGATCGCTTGGGCGGGGGGGTACAGGTGGTTCGAGCGTGTCATGGGCGCGTGCGCGCTGGTCATGGTGCTCGTCGTGCTTGCGGGCGCGGTGATGGTGGGCGTCGATCTGATCGAGCTGGTGCGCGGGCTCGTCGTGCCGAGTGTCCCAGCCGGTGCGGGCGGCCTGACGTGGACGATCGCGCTCATGGGCGGCGTCGGCGGAACGCTTACGATCGTCTGCTACGGCTACTGGATGCGCGAATCCGGGCGCGAAGACGCCAACGGCCTCGGCGCTATCCGATGGGACGTCACCCTCGGCTACGCCGTCACCGCGCTCTTCGGCGTGGCGATGCTCGTGCTCGCGGCGCCGCTCGGCACCGAAGGGCGCGGGAGCGGGCTCATCCTCAACCTCGCAGCGAGCATCGGCGACGAGGCGGGGGCTCGCTTCGGCGAAGGGGCGGGGGCCGTCGCGCGATACGTCTTCCTCGCGGGCGTCATGGGCGCCTTCTTCTCGAGTCTGCTCGGCGTCTGGCAGTGTGTGCCGACGATCTTCTGCGATTGGCTGCGCTCCCGGCCGGGGCTGCCAACGCCCGGGCGTGCGGAGCCCGTGCGCACCGATACGCCTGCGTACCGCGGGTTCCTGATCGCGCTCGCGCTCGTTCCGGTGGCTTCGCTCTGGTTCGATTTCCGCGAGGTGCAGAAGGTGTACGCCATCGTCGGCGCCGCCTTCGTACCGGTGCTGGGCGTGATCCTATTGGTGCTGAACAACCGGAAAGACGTGTCGAGCCCGCTGCGGAACCGGTGGGTGGCCAACATCGTCTTGGGTCTAAGCACCGCGGTTGTGATCGCGCTGGCGGCGGGTGAGGTGGTCCGGCGACTCGGCTGATGGGCTGCGTGTGGGCGTGCGGGTATCTTCGGGGCATGTCTGATCAACGCACTGCAGCCGCGACCGGCGACGCGACCAAAGCCGGTGGCCTCTTCGGTCGCTTCCTGAGCTTCGTCGAGTGGCTGGGCAACCTCCTCCCGAACCCCGTCACGCTCTTTGCGCTCTTCGCTCTGGGCGTGGTGCTGCTCTCGGCGCTCGCGCATGTGCTTGACCTGCGCGTGGAGGACCCACGCCCGCTCGCGCGCAAGTCGATGCTGCAACTCGTGGAGATCGACCGATCGGCCGGGCCTCCGGTGCTGGTGATGCAGAAGATGCGTTCGGCGTCGGGCGGGCCGATCAAAGAGCGGAACATCCCGCCCGTGCGGTTCGATCTCGTCGATGATCCGGGCGCGCGCATCGAGACGCTCGTCGGGATCACGCTCCGGGTTTCGGAGGCGGAAACATCGGTGAGTGACGAAGACGGCGCTCGCGCGGTCACACTCGAGAGCCCGGAGGGCGCGGTGATCGTCGCCCGGCAGCGCGGCGTCTTCGAGATGACCACCACCAACCTGCTCTCGGGCAGCGGCGTACGCTGGATCGGGCAGAGCATCGTGACCAACTTCTCGGGCTTTGCGCCGCTCGGCACAGTGCTCGTGGCGCTCCTGGGTGTGGGCGTGGCGGAGAAGTCCGGGCTGCTGACGGCGGTCGTGCGCGGCATGGTGCTCAACGCGCCGCCCAAGCTCGTCACGCTCGTCGTCGTCTTCGCGGGCGTGCTGAGCAACACCGCGAGCGAGATGGGTTACGTGGTGTTGATACCGCTTGCGATGGCGGTGTATCACGCGCTGGGCAGGCACCCCTTCGCGGGCATGGCTGCGGCGTTCGCGGGCGTCTCGGGCGGGTACAGCGCGAACCTGCTCATTGGCACCGTCGACCCGCTGCTCGCGGGCATTACGGAGGAGGCTGCCCAGCTCATCGACCCGGCGTACGAGGTGCACCCGGCTGTCAACTGGTACTTCATGATCGCGAGCACGTTCCTCGTGACGGGTGTGTGCTGGGCGGTGACGACGTTTCTCGTCGAGCCCCGCCTCGGCGCGTACGACTCCTCGCAGGGTGACGCCGACCTCCAGCGCGAGGCGAGTCAGTCGATGGCGCCCGTGAGCCGGCAGGAGTGGCGCGGGATCATCTGGGCGGGCGCGAGCGCGTTGCTCGTGGCGCTGGGCATCGTGGTCCTCGCGGGCCCGGGCGGCGCAGGGGCTGCGAAGGTGTTCGGGTGGCTGCCCGGGTGGGGCGTATTGCAGAACCCGAGCCCGACGGCGGAGGGCGCCGAGGTCTTCCGCCCGCTCCTGCGCAGCGTGGTCCCGATGATCGTGGTCTTCTTCGTTGTCCCGGGCGTGGTCTACGGGCGCGTGGTCGGGACCGTCCGCTCGGACACCGATGTGATCGACGCGATGGCCGGCGCGATGCGAAGCATGGGCCTCTACATCGTCCTCGTCTTCTTTGCGGCGCAGTTCGTCGCCTTCTTCGGGCACTCGGGTCTCGGGCAGATCCTCGCGGTCGAGGGCGCGGACCTGCTCGTGCGCATGAAACTCGATAACCCCGCGGTATTCCTGCCGTTCATCCTGATGTGCTGCTTCGTCAACCTGATGCTGGGCTCGGCGAGCGCGCAGTGGGCGGTCACCGCGCCCATATTTGTGCCCATGCTCATGACGATCGGCTACAGCCCCGAGGTGATTCAGGCGGCCTACCGCATCGGCGATTCGACGACCAACATCATCACCCCGATGATGAGCTACTTCGGCCTTATCCTCGCCGTCGCCACGCGCTACAAGCGCGACCTGGGTATCGGCACCATGGTCGCGACGATGC
>CAZNUZ010000002.1:0-81403 GCA_964576725.1 uncultured Phycisphaeraceae bacterium | reverse complement strand
ATGTGCTCGACGCGGACGAGGTCTTCCTGACCAACGCGAGCTGGGGCGTGCTGCCCGTCGTGCGTGTGGAGCAGAAGGAGATCGGCGCGGCGCTGGTGGGCCCGATGACCAAAGACCTGCGGGGGGCGTGGCTCGAGATGCTCCGCGAGGAGGCCTGAGCACGCGCGGGCGGCTTTGCGGGCTACGAAAAAAGGCCGCCCAACACGGTGTTGGGCGGCCCGAGCTGAAGAAACGGCTTCGTGAGGCAGATCGGTGCAGACCGGCTCGGCCCTTGGCGGGCCCGAGCGGGGTTAGGCGTTCTTGATGTCCTCAAGGAGGGCGGGGAGGATCGCGTCGAACTTGGCGTCGAGGGTGTCCTCGTACGCGCCGGAGGCGATCTCCGACCGGACGCGGTCGACGAGCTCCGAGCGGAAGGGTGCGGCCTGGGGCGCGGTCGCCTCCTGGGCGGCGCCCGAAAGCTGGACGGCGTCGTTCCGGCCCAGGTTCGCAGGCAGCTTGGCGGGCTGCTCGGGGGCGGTGAGACGAGCGTCGGCAGGACGGACCGAACGCGTCAGTGGAGTGGGAACTGTGGGGGAAACGTTGGACATGAGTGCTGCGTACCTTGTGCCCTCTTGGACCTCCCGTGACCCGGCATCCGTGGGGCCAAAGAGGCAACCGAGAGGGTCTCTCGGCGTCGAATGTGAGCCCGGCTACACTCCATCGTGCCGGCGATGTTTGCTCGGGAAGTTTTTGGGAGCCTCCCGACTCAAGATGTATCGTCTGCGCAGGGCCCGGGACTTGAATCTCATTTTCTAGAAAGACTCTTACTCAAGTCGAGACAAGCACTTGCATCAGACCGATAACAACCAGACCCGTCGAACACTGCGCACGAGAGCCCCCAAACGCGCACGTTTTGCCCTCCTCGCGGCGGCCTGCCTGGCCCCCCTCCTGATGGGGTGCGCCTCGGGGGGAAACCAGTCCCCCTCCGGATCGTCCGCACGCGGCACTTCGAGTGACTCCGCAGGCGTCTTTGAGAGTACCCGGGGCGGCCAATCGGGGGCGGCCGACGAGGCTTGGGGCATCGCGCTGCGGTTCTTCTCCGGCCCCGGGCACCAGGAACAAGCCCAGCGGGCGTTGCCGGCACTCGCCGAGGCGGTCGGGACCAACGCGCTGCGCGTGCGGACCCAAGAAAACGGGTCGGTCGTGCTCCTCGGGCGCTACGCTGGCCCCGGGGACCAGCGCGGCCTCGCGGAGATCGAGCGCCTCCGCACCATCGCCGACACCAACGGTAATCCCGTCTTCGCCACCGCCTACCTCGCGCCGCCCCCTGCCCAAGGCCCAGATGCTGGGACGCTGCCCGAGGCGAACCTGGCGACCGTCCGCGAGCGGTACGGCAGCGAAGCGGTCTACACCCTCCAGCACGCGCTCTTCGATCGCGGGTCCCGCTCGGGGTACCAGCGGGAAGCGGAGCGCCTCGTCCGAGAACTGCGCGCGCAGGGCGAGCTCGCGTTCTATTACCACGGGCGGACCTCGAGCGTGGTCACCCTCGGCATCTTCGGGGAAGACGCCGTCGACGCGCGAAACCGGTTTTCACCCGCGGTAGACGCCCTGCAACGCCGCTTCCGCTTCGCCATGAAGAACGGGGAGCGCGTGCCCAGACCCCGCGCGGATCGCTCGGCTCCCGAGCAGTTCTTCCCCACCCAGCTGGTTCGGATCCCGTAATCCAACCAGTCTCCCCACAAAAGCGGGGGGCGAATCGTGTGAATTACCTAGGAATGTCTTGGAGGGGCATCGAAACCGCGTATACTGCGGAGTGTGAACGCACCAAGCACAGGGGTGTGATCGCAGAGAAATACGTCTATAGCGATGAGATTCGGCCCTGCGTCTGATTGGCGTGGTGTTGGTTCTCTCAGTATGCTCCCGACGCTGCATTGGATTGCAGCGGTGTGAGGATTTACGCCCGTTGGAGGAGAGCCGGGGCGTTCACGTAGGCACACATTCCCCCTCGTGTGCCTGCCGTGTCGAGTAAGAGGGATACGCAACCTTTCCGCGATTGTGGAGAGAGTGTGCGTCAAGGCACCACCTCCGACGAGTTAGACGCCGTCCGCATCGAGCGGGCGGCGTTTTTCTTTTCCCGCCCCGCTGCGCGTGCGGGGCGCTTAGGCTCGGTGCATGCAATGGCCTTTGATTCTGGCAGCGGTCGCTGCGGGGATGATGATCCCCGCGCAGGCCGCCTTCAACGCCGAGTTTGCTTCGCACTCGGGGCACCCGATCCACGGAGCGATTACCAACTTCCTTGTGGGCCTGAGCGCGCTTGTGCTGGCGTCGGCGGGCTTTGTGATCTTGGGGAAGTCGCCGCTGCCGGACGTCGGTGAAGCGCTGCGTTCGGCGCCGTGGTGGGCGTGGCTTGGCGGCTTCTGCGGCGCGACACTCGTGCTGACGGGCGTGCTCGCTGCCCGCCCGCTCGGTGCTGCGACGCTGGTGGCGTGCCTTGTTGTGGGGCAGCTCCTCTCATCGGTGCTGCTCGATCACACGGGCGTTTTGGGGTACGCCAAAGTCTCGCTCTCTCCGATGCGTCTGGCGGGTGTGGCGCTGCTCATCATCGGTTTGGTACTGATCCAGCGCAGCGGCAAGCAGCCCCCGCCCCCCGCATCGCAAGAAGCCCCCGCTCCGGAGGCTGACCAAGGAGAGCCACGCGCCGAGCTCTATACTCAGAGCTCACCCGCACCCGCAGTCAGGAGCACACCATGAAGAAGCTGTACGTCGGCAACCTGCCCTGGTCGATCAACGACGCGGACCTGCGCGGGCTCTTCGAGCAGCACGGCTCGATCGCTTCAGCGCGGGTCATGGTCGATCGTGAATCGGGGCGCTCGCGCGGCTTCGGCTTCGTCGAGATGGACGAGTCCGACGCCAACAAGGCGATCGAAGCGCTCAACGGCTCGTCGATCGAAGGCCGGCCGATCGTCGTCAACGAGGCCCGCCCTCGGGTGTGAGTGCGCCCCGGAGCGCCGTTTACGCGGCCTTGGCCTGGGGCTCGTGGCTGTGGTCGTCTCGCTGGAGCCGCCCGGTCACCGCGCGGTCGACGAGGTACACCACCTCGGCGAGCTCGGGCTTGGGGATCTGCACATCGGCGCCGACCTGCTCGCCCTTCTTGCGGTTGTCTTCGGAGACGAGCGAGCTGAAGAGGACGACGGGGACGGAGCGCAACTCGGCGTCTTCCTTGATGAGCTTGGTGAGCGCGAGCCCGTCCATCCGCGGCATCTCGATGTCGCTGATAATGGCGTCGATGGGCTCGCCCCCCGCTTTGGCCGCCTCCCAGATCGACTGCCCGTCGGGGTAGACCTCGAGCTTGGTGTAGCCGCTCTCGGTGAGGGTCTTGGTCATCAGGTTGCGCATGAAGGGCGAGTCCTCGGCGAGGAGGACGCGCTTGCTCCCGCGGTCGATCTCGTCGGGGTTGTTGATCGGCCCGGTGTGCAGCGACTTCTCGCAGAGGATCGAGTCTGCGACGGACTCGAAGTCGAGCATAAGGATGAGGCGCTCGCCCATCTCGATGGTGCCCGTGGTGCTGGCGAGGTGATCGGCGTCGCCCGAGCTTCGTGCGACGTCCAGATCGGGCGAGGGGCGGACCGCGTCCCAGCCCATGCGGTGGATCTGATCGACGTTGTCGACGAGGAAGCCCGTCTGCATCCCGTTGAATTCCATGATGATGATCCGGCCCTCGGGTCGCTCGCCGCCCTCTTCGGTGTGGGCGAGGTCGAGGTGCAGGGCGAGATCGACGACGGGCATGACCTGGCCGCGGATGTTGATCATCCCGAGCACGGATTCGTGCTGCGCGGGGCCGCGTGTGTACTCGACGGGCTTGATGACCTCGCGGACCTTGGCGACGTTCACGCCGAACCAGCCGTGCGCAAGGCGGAAGACGAGGACCTCGAGTTCGTTGGTACCGGCGTCGAGCAGAATATCGGACTTCATGGTGATCTCCGTCGTGGGTCGGATCGCGCGGGCGCGGGACTCAACGGTGAAGATCGGCCCGGGCGGATACCCGTGTGAGCGCATTCATGAAATCCCGACCACGTAGGCGAGGACTTCGACCACCTGTTCGGGCGTTCGAGCGACGGCCTGCGCCGACTCCCCCACTTCTTTGAGTGCGTGGTCGAGCTTCTGGTCGTGGATGAGCACGAGGGGTTTGCCGAGGCTGACGGCCCTGCCCGCGTCGAAGGCCGCGTTCCATTCGCGGTACTCGCCCGCGAAGCGCACGACGACGATATCCGCGCGGGCGATGAGCGTGCGCGTGCGTATCGCGTTGATACCGGCGCCCTTGCGGTCGCGCCAGAAGGGCGACTCTTCCTCCCCCAGCGTGCGGACGCCGACGAGATCGCTCGCCTCGTGATCGGTGACGGGCGACGTGAGGCGTACGGGCAACCGGCGCTCTTCGATACCGCGCCGGATGCGCTCGCGCCAGTCGGAGTGGATCTCGCCGGCGAGGTAGACGGTCCACATCGTGTCGTGTGTCTCGGGCATGGTGCAGCTCCTAGGATCGGTGTGGCCCGAGCCTACACCCGGACGGAGCATGATGGAGACGATCCTTGGGTACATCCAATCGCTCGCGAGTTCGACGTTCGCGGTCGCGCTCGAGGCGGCGCCGTGGCTGCTGATCGGTGTCGTCGTCGCGGGTGTGGTGCGCGCGTGGCTGCCCGAGCGTGCGGTGGCACGCTGGCTGGGCGGCAGCGGCGCGGGCCCGGTCTTTAAAGCGGCGCTGATCGGTACGCCGCTCCCGCTCTGCTCGTGCGGGGTCGTGCCCGCGGCGCTCGGCCTCCGGCGGAGCGGCGCTTCGGAGCCGGCGACCGTCTCGTTCCTCGTCGCCACGCCGCAGAACGGCGCGGACTCGATCGCGCTCAGCTACGCGCTGCTCGGGCCTGTCTTTGCGATCGCCCGGCCTGTGGCGGCGCTCGTCTGCGCGATCAGCGCCGGGCTTGCGACACTCTGCACGGTCCGCAGAGCGCACAATTCCACGGCCGAATCCCCGGCCGATGTCGTGCTGCCCGTCGCGCAGAGCTGCTGCTGTTCGACCGCAGCCACGCCTGCTGCGCCCCCACCACCTGCACCCTCATGCTGCGCCTCGAGCGCTCCCGCACCTGCGCCCAGCGCATCGATGATGCTCCGGCTGCAAGAGGGCATGGACTACGCCTTCGGGAAGCTGCTCGATGACATCGCGAAGTGGCTGATCGTGGGGATCGTTGTATCGGGTGCGATGGTCGCGTTTGTGCCGGCGGGCGCGCTGGCCTCGTTGGGGTCGGGCCCGCTCGCGATGGTGGCGATGGCGCTGATCGGTGTTCCGATGTACGTCTGCGCGACGGCTGCGACGCCTGTGGCTGCGGGCCTGGTGGCGGTGGGCGTCTCTCCCGGGGCGGCGCTCGTGCTGCTGCTCGCGGGACCCGCGACGAATTTGGGCACGCTCGGCATCGTGCGCAAAGAACTCGGCACGCCGGCGGCGCTGGCGTACCTCTTCGGCGTGGTGGTCCTCGCGATCGTGTGCGGGTGGGGGCTCGACGCGCTGCTCGCGTGGCAAGGCTGGAGTGTCGCTGCGACGATCGACGCCCGGGGCGGGGGGCACATCGTCCCCGGGTGGTTGGCGGCGGGATCGCTCGGCGTTCTCGTGGTCTTTATGGTTCGACCGGTCCGCGAGCGGCTGCTCGGCGCTATCGGGCGCGTGGACGCTCGTGCCCAGCCGGCTCAGGCGTGATCGCGCTCCTCGAGGAGCGCATCGAGCACGAGCAAACCTCGGCGGGCGTGCGGGATCACGATCGAACCCCCGACGATCATGGCGACGTTGATCGCGTCTTCGATCTCAGCGCGGGACCACCCCGCTTGTGCGCACTGCTCGAGGTGGTAGTTGATGCAGTCGTCGCACCGGAGCACGAGTGAGGCGACAAGGCCGCAGAGCTCCTGGGTGCGCGCTTCGAGCCCGCCCGCGCTCCGACGGCCTTCGTAGGCCGCGGCGTCGAGTCGGAGGAAGCGCTTGATGCCCAGGTGGTCGCAGGACTCAAGACGCTCCTGCGCCCGGGTGCGCGAAGATCGGAACGCAGCGAGCGCGGCACGGCCTTCGTCTGTGGCGGCGGGCGCTTGGTCGTTCGGTTTGGCTTCGGTGGGGTGGGCGTCGGTCATGCGCGTGCTCCTGTGCGGGGGAGCTTACGCGCCGGGGGCGGCCTCGGCCCCGCTCTTGGCGGACGACCCGCCTCCCGAGGATGCCTCGGCGGGCAGGCTCGCAGCCCCGGGGATGGGCGCACGCGCACGCCGAGCCGTCTTCTCGATGGCCTGGCGCTCGAGGACCTGCTTGCGGGCGATCTTGACCGCGGTCACCGAGATGAACGCGATGAGCACGAGGGCAACAGTCATCACGAGGCGCACGCGCCCGAAGGTCATCCACACGCCGACGATGGCGAACGCGAGGCCGATCCCGTAGAGCGTGAGGACGGCGCCCTTGACCCCGAGCGCCCGCTTGAGCATGTGGTGCAGGTGGTGCGCATCGGGGGCGCTCATCGGCAGGCCCGCGAGCTTGCGCCGGACCATGGCGAGCAGGGTGTCGATGATGGGGATGGCGTAGATCACGAGGCCGCCGACGACGTAGTGCGTCTTGCCGGTGTCGCCTAGCGTGAGGACGATGACGATGGCCATGTAGCCCAGGAGCATCGAGCCGCAGTCGCCCAGGAAGATCGTCGCGGGGTTGAAGTTGTGGCAGAGGAAGCCCATGCAGGCGCCGATGACGGCGAGGCACATCACGATGCGTGCGTTGTCGAGCGGGCCGTCGAGGCCCTGGGCCATCAGGAGCGCGACGACGAGCATCCCGCCGACGGCAATCGCGGTCACGCCCGAGAGCAGCCCGTCGAGGCCGTCGATCAGGTTCGAAGCGTTGCACGCGCCGATCACGAAGATGGCGATGATGATCGTGCCGGCCCAGTAGATCAGGTCGATGTTGAGCTCGGTCCCGAAGAGGGGCAGCGGGAAGGGCAACTCGATCAGCCAGGTGAGGTCGGGGTTATCAAAGAGCTGCCCGATGGGCTGCATGATCCCCGCAGCGACCTTGGTGCCCACGTCCTCGAGGGCGAGCGCCGCGGAGGCGACGAGCTGGCCGGCGATCTTGAGCCGGGGGTCGAGGCCGAACACGTCGTCCCACAGGCCAACGATGGTGATGACCGTCATCCCCATGAGCACGGAGAAGGGCACGTTGACCTGCTCGATCGCCGAGAGCGGGTCGTGGGGCACGTAGAGCCACTCCGGGAGCTGGCCGACAAAGCCGACGTAGCTGAACGCGATGGCGATGAAGATGCCCAGGAAGACCGCCACGCCGCCCAGGTACGCCACAGGAACGCGGTGGCCCTTGCGCGCCTCTGTGGGCGCATCGACGATGCCGGCAGCGAGGGCGAGCTGGCGCATCACAGGAGTCATGCCCAGCGCGACAACGAACGAGACGACAAAGATCAGGATCTGGTTGTGGAACAGATCCATCATCGTGGACATGACCGTGCCCACCTCTGCCGGAGCACCAGAGGAGGCGTCGAGCGAGGGGGGCGCGGCGGCCGCCATCTCGGGCTGGGCGAGGGTCGGTGTCATGTCCTGCAGCGGCGTATTCAACCTTCGAAAGGGCTCGGGATCGGGGCCGATGGCTAGGCCGCGTGTCGGTTCGGGGCGATGGTAAGCCGGCGCGGGCGTGTGTCACCCGCGCCGATGTGAAACTGCAATGAACTTCGCGCAGAGCGCTTGGGCGCGTTAGGCCTCTTCGTTGCCCTTCTTGCTGTTGCCCTCTTCTGTGTTGGCCGCAGTGTTGGCCGCGGTGTTGGCGACGAGCTTGGGCTGCTGGCTGTAGGACATGGTCTGCTCGAAGTTGCGCTTGAAGTAGCCGCCCGCCGCCGGCTTCACGCCGTTGACGATGACCCCGAGGAACGTGGCCCCGGAAGCGGCGAGCTGGTTGCGGAGTCGTGCGACGAGGCCGCGCTTCTCGTTGTAGGCGCGGACGACGAGGATGCTGGCGTCGGCGAGGCCGGCGAGGGAGCTCATATCACTGGAGACGACGCCGGGCGAGACGTCGATGAGGACGACGTCGTAGGCCTCGCGTGCCGCTGCGAGTGTGGCGTGCATAGAGGAGCTCAAGAATCGCTCGTAGCCCTGCGCCCGGGCGTTGCCGGCGGGCATGACGTAGAGATCCGGGTTGCCCGCGACGGTCGTGACGCACTCCTCGAAGCGGCGCTCTTCGCGCAGGACCTCGGCGAGGCCCGGCCCCTCGGCGAGGTCGAGGGCCGTGTGCACGCCGGGGCGGCGGAGGTTGGCGTCGATGATGAGTACGCGGCGGCCCGTCGCAGCGATGCTCGCGCCGAGGTTGGTGACGACGGACGTCGAGCCCGAGCTCGGCATGCCCGAACCGATGACGACGAGCTTGAGCCCCCCGTCCTCGATCTTGCCGAGGAGGTTCGAGCGGATCTGGCGGACGGACTCGGAGATCGCGCCGTGGGGCTGGTCGATGACCGCCTTTGCCACGTTGTCGGGGCTCGAGGGGTCCATCGAGGCGTGGGGCAGGATGCCGAGCACGCGGGTGCGGGGGATGGACGCGACGTCTTGCGGGGTGCGGACGCGCGTCTCGCGCAGCTCCTTGAGGACGACGAGGCCCACCGCGAGGCCCGTGATCACGACGACGAAGGCGCCGACGATCGGGATGGGCTTGGGGAACGCGCGCGAGTCGGGCAGGTCCGCCTCGGCGATGACGCGGGCACGGCCGCCCTGGTCACGGATGAGCTCGAAGTCCGCGCGACGCAGTTCGAGCTCCGCGAGCAGCGTGAGCGAGCGGTTCTGCTCGCGGTCTAACTCGTCGAGCTCCTTGATCGAGACGGAGAGCTCGGTCTGACGGGCGATGGCCGCCTCGAGATCCTCGGTGAGCTGCTCTTCGAGCGCCTCGAGCTGGGGGATCGAGTTGCGCAGGCCCTCGAGCTCGGTCGCGAAGGCCTCGGCCATGCGCTTTTCGAGCTCGAAGCTGCGCTGCTCTTCGAAGGCCTGGAGCTGGCGGCGAAGCGTGCGGACGGTGGGGTGGTTCTCGCCGAAGGCCTGGGTCTGGGCCTTGATCTCGGCGTCGAGGAGCGCGACCTGGCTGCGCAGCGACTGCACAACGGGGTTCTGCTCGGCGGCTTCGCGGATCGACTCGGGGTAGACGAAGCCGGCGGCGACCTGCTCGGCGTCGAAGCTCGCGCCCGTCCCGCCGATGAGCGCCTCGCGCTGGGCGAGCGTCTCGCGGGTGCTGGTCAGGGCCTGGCTGATCTCCACGCGGCGGGGCTGGAGCTCGCCGATCTCGCGCGAGGCCTCGGAGAGGTTGTCGTTCAGCGTGCCGATGTCACCGGTACGCAGGAGCGAGATGATGCGCGTCTCGATGCTGTCGAGGACGGCGCTCTCCTGATCGATACGGGAGATGAGGTTCGCCAGCCGGTCCTGGATGTTGCGTGTGGACTGGGAGCGGTTCTCGGCGATGTAGCTGGTGCGGATGGCGTTGTTAATGATCAGCGCGTCTTGCGGGCTCCCCATGGAGACGCTGAGCGAGACGACGGACGACTTGCCGAGGATGCCCGAGCCGACCCTGTTGCGCAGGTCCTTGAGCGCATCACGGAAGGCGAACCCGCCTGCGCCGTCGGAGAAATCGCGCATCCAGACGGTGCCGCGGACCTCGTTGCTGTCGATGGCCTCGGAGAGGATGCGGTCGGAGGTCATAACGAGCATCTGCGTCTGCATGTAGAGCTCGAGCTCGTCTTTACCTGCGCCGCCTGCGATCGTGCCTTCGCCCGGGTTCTCGGCATCCTGCACGGGCAGCATCTGGATGCGCGACTCGGCGGTGAACCGGGGCGCGACACGCCCGAGGCCGACGTACGCCGCCACACCCATCATCAGGCCCAGGAAGCCGGCAGCGGCGACGAAGGGCCAGTAGGTGCGTGCGATGCGCATGGGATCGAGCTGGATGCCCGCGGTGGCGGGCGGGCCGCCGGAAGGGCCGGAGGGGCCACCGCCGGGGCGCGCGGGTGCTCGGGGGGTGCTCGGTGCGGGCAGGTTGCTGGTCGACATCGTGCCGATCCTTCGGTGCGGTGCGGGCGCGGAGCCCAACAGAGGAGACCCGCGGGTGTACGGACCGCGGGGTGTTGCCCCACATCTGACTCATTCGCCACCCGAACCGGTGGTCCGGAGGGCGGCCCTGCTCAACGCGTGTGGGGCGATGCAGCGAGCAGGGTTTCTTTCGGGCTTATCGGAGACTCTCCGCCAGGGATTGAACCTTGGCTTCATACTGAGCGCGGACCTGTTCGCCCGCGTCCGGGAGGGCGGCCATGGCCTGGTTGATCGAACGCATCGCGTCCGTCGTCCGCCCGGCGCCCTGGTAGGCCTCGGCGCGGTGGAAGAGAGCCGGCACACGCTCCGCGTCGGTGCGCGAGAGCGAAACGGCCTTGTCCAGGATCCGGATGGCCTCCTCGTAGTTGCCGAGGCGCAGGTAGACGGTGCCCAGGGTGTCGGCGACGGTGGAGATGTTGGGCGCGAGCTCCGTTGCGCGGATGGCGAAGGGCAGCGCCTCCTCGTGCTGGTCACGGTGCTCGGTGAGGGTGTAGGCGAGATTGTTGAGGAGTTCGACGTCGTTGGGCGCGATCTCGAGGCCCGCGCGGGCGGCGGCCGCCGAGCGTTCGAAGTCTTGCATGTTGTAGTAGAGGTTGCTCGCGAAACGGTGGTAACGCAGGAGCGTGAGGCCGTCGGCGGGATCGATCTGGGGAAGGACGGCCTCGAGCTCGGCGAGCGTCGAGGACTGCAGCCCGGGGTCGATCGCGCCGCGGACACGAGGCTGGAGCTTCTCGAGCATCAAGTAGGGGTGCAGCGGCTGGATGCCCGGCTCGTTCTCGAGGAAGCTGTAGAAGGGGTCGGCCTCGGAATCGAAGCGCAGGTACGTCTGGGCGACCCAGAAATCGAGCGCCTGCGGCCCGAAGGGAACAGCGATGTCGTGCGCCTCGACGAGGAGCTCGTTGGCGGCCTTCGGCGCGTTGCGCGCCGCCTCGCCACGAGCACGGAGCAGGAGCTGGCGGAAGCGCGCCTCGGGCGCGGTCGTCTCGATCTCCGCGACGCGGCGGAGCAGGCGGTTCACGTCGGCACGGGCCACGCCGCTCGGGCGGCGGAGCAGCACGTCGAGACGGTCGGCGGCGATCTCGGGGCTCGGGGCCATCTCGTCGAGACGCTCGTACCAACGGCTGGCGATCTCGAAGTTGCCGGCCTGCTGGGCGATGCGCGCCGCGCGGCTCACCCAGTAGGGATCGGAGTTGTTCTGCTGGGCGCGGGTCGTTGCCTCGTTGAGCGCGATGTCGGTCTGCCCGGCGCGAACGAGCTGGTCCACGAGGATGCGCGGGAGCTGCTCGTTGTTGGGGTTGCTCGAGATCGCCTCGCGCAGACGCTGGAACCCGATCTGCGGGCGCCCGCTGGCGGTGTAGGCGGTGGCGAGCAGCGCCCACGCTTCGACGTAGCTCGGGCGGAGCTTGACCGCCTGCTCGAGGTCCGCGATCACGTCGGGCATCATGCCATCGACGTTGAACATCACCTGCGAACGGCGGAGGAAGGCCACGGGGTTGGTCGCGTTGTTCTCCACCGCGCGGTCGAGGAAGACACGCATCTGCGCGTCCTGGCCCTGGTCGCGTGCGGCGAAGGCGCGCAGCAGCAGGAGCTCGAGGTCGTTCTCGTTGCCCGTCTGATTGACGAACTCATCCAGCGCGGCCTCCATGCCGGCGTAGTCGCCCAGGCGCAGGCTCGCTTCGGCGATGCGCTTCCCGATGAGCTCGTCGTAGCCGAGCTGCTCCATCATCGAGACGTAGATCGTGCGCGCGCTCGAGTAGCGCTCGAGCGCGATCGCAGCGGCCTCGTCGCGGCGCGGATCGGCCGCCGAGATCGACTGCAAGAACGTGTTGGCCTGCGAAGCGATGTTGAACTCCGCGTCGGCGAGCAGGCGATCGACCTCGAAGGAATCCGTCTGGTACGCGCGGCCCTCGCGGTAGGCTTCGACCGCCGACTCGGGGTCGTTGGCCGCCTGGAAGAGCTGGCCCTTGACGATGTAGGGGCGGCTCGTGCGCTCGGACTCGGGCGTACGCGCGATGTACTCGTCGAGGATCGCGATGGCGCCCTCGGTGTCGCCCCGGCCCGAAGCCAGCGAGGAACGCAGCTGGGCGATCTGGAGCTCCGTGGCGTTCGGGGTCTTGGCGTAGTCCTCGATGACGGTGAGCGCCTCAACGAACTGCTGGTTGCGGATGAGCAGGTCGACGAAAGCGCCGGTGTTGCTCGCGTTGCTGGGCTCGCGGGTGAACCGCTCGCGGCGCATGTCGAGGACGCGCTGCATGTCGCCGAACTCGCCCTCGAGCGCCATCCAGCGTTCGACGATGGCGTCGCTCGAGGTGCCGTAGCGCAGCACGCCCGTTTCGGGGCTGAGCACCGCAGCGGCGTCCATGCCCCGGCCCGCGGAGACGAGCGCCTGGGCGTAGAGCAGGGCGTAGCCCACATCGCTAGGGCGCGAGCGGTAGGCGCGCTCGAGGGAGTTCACCGCTTCGTCGATGTCGCCGTTTCCGCGCTGGGAAGCGCCGAGCCAGCGCCACGCTTCTGCGTCGAATGCCGAGCGCTCGACGAGCGCTTCGAAGATCTCGATCGCTGCGGGCAGGTCGCCCTTGAAGATCTCGAGCCGGCCTCGGAAGAGCTCGCCGTCGCGCCCGTCGGCGTCGGCGGCGACCGCACGCGCGACGATCGCGGTGGCTTCTTCGATACCGGCCTCGCCCTTGCGGACGGCGCGGGCGAACTCGCGCTCGATCACGATCGGGTCGTTGCCGTCGATCGAAGAGGCGATGTCGAGCTGGGCGTCGGCCTCGTCGTTGCGGCCGATAGCGCGGTAGACGCCCTCGCGGGCGAGCGCTTTGCCGAGGGGTGTATCTTCGGCCATCTCGATGACCGCGAGCTGGGCCGCCAGGCGGTCTTCGCTCTGCGCCTGCACGAGCATCGCGCGGTAGCGCGCGTCCTCGGGGTTGCGCTCGATGGCCCGGTTGAGCGTCGCAACCGCGTCGTCCCGGCGATCGGTCTGGAGGAAGAGGCTCACGAGCAGGCGCACGGGGCGGATGTCTGCTGGTGCGACCGAGACCGCCTGCTCGAGGAGCGCCTGAGCGCCGTCGTAGTCGAGCTGGGAGCGGAGGTCGCGGGCACGCTGGAGGAGGTCGAGGACGGGATCGACCTGGGCGGCCTCGACCCGGCCGGTCGCGATGAGCATCTCTTGGATGCGCCGTTCGACGAACTCGTTGGAGCCGACGAGCGAGAGGCCCTGGTTGTAGAGGGCGAGGGCGGCCTCCGGGTTGCCGAGGCTGCGCTCGACCTCCCCGCTGAGGATGACGACTTCGGGGGTGTTCACGCCGATAGCGCGGAGCTCGTTGAGCTTGCGCTGCGCGTCGCCCGGCTGGTTCCGCTGGAGGAGCGCCTGCGCGTACCCGAAGAGGACGTCCGGGGTCGCGCCGAGGCCGGCGGCGTTGAGCTCGTCGAGCAGCGTGACCGCTTTATCAACGTCGCCCTCGATGAGCGCGAGCTTCATATCGACGGTCGTCAGCAGAGAGCGGTTCTCGTTGCGAACGACTTCCGCGAGGCGGTCGCGGCGTTCCTTGGCCTGCGTCACACGCTCCTCGCGCACCTCCCCGCTCGAAGCGCGGGCCTGGTCGATGCGGATGTTGGTCTGCTCGGCGATCGACTGGCGACGCTTGTTGAAGCGCGAGAGGCCCTCGATGCTCACGGCGACGTTGGGCATCTGCGTGACCAACTCGTACGTATCGATCGCCTCGTCCAGCTCGCCCGCGCGGCGGTGCACGAGCGCTTTCAGGAGCAGCAGGTCGGACGATGCGGGGTACGCCTCGACCGCGCCCTCGAGGTACGGCACGAAGTCGCGCGCGTACTTGGAAGCGGCGATCTGCACCACCGTGTTCACGCTCGACACCAGCACGTCGGCGCTCGGGTAATCCTCGGGCGGGATGTTCATCAGGCTCTCGGCGGCGACGCGGAACACATCGTCCACGCGCGGGTCGAGGTCCGGGTTGCTGCCGATCGCGCGCGCGTCATCGATGATGCGCGAGATACCGTCGGAGAAGAGAATCGTGATCCCCGTGGGGTGATCGGCGTGGTTGGCCTGCACACGCGCGACCACTTCGGCGGCGGCGTCGCGGGCCTGGGCGGCGAGGTCTACCTCGCCGTCGATCTCGGCTCGGCCACGCACCGCGATGTGCAGGCGGTACAAATTCACGAGCGGGTCGAGATTGCCCGTCGGCGCGAGCTTCTCGTAGGCGGCCTCGAGGTCTTCGACGGCCTGCTTGTAGGCATCCCGGTCGAGGGAGACGAAGTTCGCCTTCATCGACTGCGCGTAGCCGCGGTGCCCGCGGAGCTCGGGCAGTGCCTCGTCGTCTTCGCTCAGGCCCTCGGTGCGGCGTGTGGCGAGCTCGATGAGCTGGTCGGCGAGGTTCGCCGAAGGCCGCACGAACGCCCGGGTCCGCGCCACGAACTCGTCGACGAACTCCAGCTGGATTTCCCCGCGCCCGGGCTGGACGCGTGCGGCGTTCTGGAGGATGCCGATGTACTGCGTGTACCACTCGTCGTAGCCGAGCTCGTCCTCGGGCACGACCTGCTTGATCGCGTCGCGGTAGAGGTTGATGTACTTGACGTTGGTCTGGTGCTTGTCAACGGCGCGCCCGTACTGGCTGGCGGCCTGCGCGTACTCGCCCTCGGCCATGAACGCGTCGCCGCGGGCGACGTTGCGCTCGCCCGATTGGAGCTGGGAATAGAAGAAGAGCAGCGCCACCGCCGAGCAGAGCACCACCAGGCCGGCGACGATACCGACGACCACACCCTTGTTCACACGCGTTGCCATATCAGGCTTCTCCCCGCTCGTTGGCAGGCTTGGGATCCGAGGCGGGCGTCGGCCCGCCGGTGTTGGTTTCATCAAGGCCGCCCACTCGCTCGGGCGGGTACCGGCCCTCGCGCACCTCGACCCAGTCGGGCGTGCGGCGCATCAGGTCGGCGAACATCTCTTCGAGCATCGAGCCGGCGATCTTGGCGAGCTCCTCGCCGTTCTCGAGCCCGAGCACCGTGAACTGCACCTTCTTGTAGAAGGCGTAGTCGTCCTCGAGTTGGAACGCCTTCAGGCGGACCTGATCGGCGCTGGGCACGATCTCGCCGTTGGCGATGAAGAAGTACCCCGCGATGAGCGAGTTGCCGCCCGTGTCCTGGAACTCGGTGACGCGCATCGAGAGGTTGTCGAGGTTAGCGGGCAAGCGCACGCGTCGGTGCGTGTTGGGGCTGCGCGCCAGGAAGACCGGAGAGCCGTCCGCCGAGAGCTGCTCCAGCGTCTCGGCGGAAACGGTGCTGTCGGGGATCAGCCCCGAGCGGTCGAAGGGGATCTCGATGACGCGGGGGCTGCTCGTCATCTGCGTGCCGGCCCCGACGAAGCACCTCTCGGGCACGTGCGGGACGGTGTCGATCATGCCCGTGTAGTAGGCCAGGTGGAGCTGGACCACGATCGCCTCGTTGGCGAGAGGGTCGAAGTCGTTCAGGCGCATGTGCGCCGGGGTGCCGGGCATGGCGACGTAGGTGCGCGTGAGGTAGTTGTCGGTGCCCAGCGCGTCGATGCCCTCTTTCGACACGACCTGATCGACGCCGCTCGCCTTCCACGACGGGAACTCGCGCGGCAGCGACCGCACCGCGAGGCCGCCCTCGGGCATGATGGGCAGCTTGCTCAGGTGGATGTCGTTGTTGGCGAGATAGATCGAGGTGCCGACACCAGCGCCCGTGAAGAGCACGGTAGCGAGCACCGAGGCAAGACCGATCGACGAGATGCCGCGACGGTGTGCGGTGCTCATTTCGAGCCTCCCTTGCGTTTGCGGTTCTTGGTCGATCGGGGCGCGGGTTTCGCGGCCTTGGACTTATCGCCCGACTTCGGCTCTGCCGGTGACTTGCTTGCAGCCCCGCTGGACTCTGTGGTGGTCACGGTGGTCACGCTGGACTTGATGGTGGTCTTGGACTTCGACTTCGTGGTGGCCTTGGTCTTGGTGGCAGCGCTCTTCTTGGACGCCGACTCATCGACGACCGCGCGGTTGAGCAGCCACACAAAGCCCATGAAGACCCCAAGCGAGGGGAGCAGGAGGATCGTGCCGATGACGGTGTGCGAATCCCCGCCCGCGAGATCCGGGTCGATCAGACCCGCTACGCCCAGCGCAGCCACGCGCACGATGTTCATCACCAGCGCAACAGGCACCGTGAGCAAGAGCAGCGCGATGCGCTGCCACCAGAACCTGCAGGAGATAAACGCCACCGCTGCGCCCAGCGCGACGAAGGCGATCACCATGCGCATGCCCGAGCACGCCTCCTCGACGTTGAGGGGGATCTCCGATCCGTCGCTCGCGTACACCGTGATCACGTTGGAGATGCGCGTCGCGTCGACCTGCAGCAGGTTCAGCAGCATGTGACCACCCGCCGCTGCGAGCTGCTGGAGCGGCCACGTGAGCTGGTTCATCACCTGCTCGGAGATCGTCACGCCCAGCGCGAGGTACGCGACGGGGAAGAAGAGCACGCCGAAGCCGCGCGTCCCCGAGAGCAGCATCACGATCCCCGCCACCCCCAGCACCAGCGCGAAGCCCTGGAACATGTGGTTGGGGAAGGCGAAAACGAAGTAGAGGTACGTCACGATCGCCAGCGCGATCACGAGCAGCCCGGGCCAGAAGACACGCGAGAACGAGCCCACGATCTCCTTGCGACGCTGCCAGATGTAGAACGCGCTGACGAGGGGCACGATGTACGCGTGGCCCCAGTCTTCGGGGTACTCGAGGCTGAACTGGTGCTGGCGCACGAACCAGCGCCAGAACATGAAGAGGAAGCCGACGGCGGGCACGAGGACCAGGGCGAGCGCGACGGGCTCACGCCGGGCCAGACGCACAAAGAGACCCGGCGCAGCGGCCCCGTCGCCCGCGGGGGCGGGGGGCGGGGTGGTCGCGGTCTGTGGGACGGCATGTGTCATCGTCTCTGGTTGCACTTCCCCGGGCGTGCGGTCCTCAACCGCCGCGGACCCCCACGAGCGGGGCCCAACTCACTACGGACTCTCACTGTCGGCACCACGCCGGCGCACGATCAGCCCCACCACGGGCGTGTGCCGATGCTACGGCCCTAGACGGGCGCAGGTTCGGATTCGCCGGTATGGAATCGGTCCGAGAATCGATACCGCAGGGACACACGAATACCCCTCCGCCGTCCGGCAGGCTCGCGCGAGGCCCGGGCATTAGTTGAAGTTGTTGTTGTCCGGGGGCGCCCCGAAGACGTCGTTGCCGAAGTTCCGGTCGAGCAGGAAGCCGAAGCCGTAAGACATCCGGAACCCGTTGCGGATGACCGCGAAGGGGGCCGCCCAGAAGTCGGTGCCGAAGTTCAAGAGGTCATCGGGCTTGAGGAAGACGTCGGGGTGGGTGCCCTCAGCGATCGCGCGTGCGTTGAGGCGGATAGTTGCCTGGCGGTCATCCCCCACCATCCGGGTGAGGTCGACGCGTTCGGGGACACCGATGGCGTTGAAGCCGCCCGCTGTGGCGATGAGTCGCTGGAGGGTCAGCCGCCCGTTTGCGGGGATGTTGTAGCTGCCGGGGCGGGCGATGCCGGGCCCGGTCGCGTAGACGAGCCCGGTTTCGGGTGAGGGCACGTGAATGATGTCGCCCGGGCGGATGACGATGTTGAACCGGGCCACGCCCTGAAGCAGGGGGCCGGTGGGGACCTCGATCACGCGTTGGGTCACGAGATCCTCCGCGGTGACTTCGCCATCGAGCGGGTCGGCGCCCTCGGGCAGGCCGCCCTCTTCGGCGTTCGAGCGGGGCATGACCTGCATCCATTGGCCGCCGATGAAGCGCCACTCGCCCCGCGGAGTGCCGGGGACAGCGTCGGCGTCGGCGAGGGGGATGGCGGGGCCATCGGGGAGATCGATCTCGGGTGCGCCGCCGTCGTCGATGAGGTCGATGGGCGGTGCTTGGCCATCCTGGAGGTCGGCTGGCTGATAGGCCGAGGGCGCCGGGTCGGTGCCGGCCTGCCTGCGGGGCGGGTTGCGATCCGGGAGTGTCGAGAGGCCGACGAAGCCCGGGTCGGGCCGGTTCTCGTTCTCGAGTTCGTTGATGAGGTCGAGGACGGAGGTCGTGCCGCCGTCGTTCTGTTCGGGGGTGACGGGCTGACCGATCCCGGGTCCGCCTGCGGGCCTGGTCCGTGTGGGCTGAGGGGCAGCGGTGCCGGCGACGGCATCATCGAGGGGCACCTGCCGGATGATGAAGACCTCGCGGATGATGGGCGAGACGCCGCCCGCCTCGGTGAGGGCGGTCAGCAGGCGGTGATCCGGCGCGGGGACCGCGAACCTGCCGGGGTTGGCGACGGCTCCGAAGACGGAGAAGGTCGCGCCTTGCCGGCCTCGGGCCTGCACGTCGACGATGGGGTTCTCGATCACGATCCCGCGCTCTTGCATCAGCCGCCCGAGGGCCTCACGCGCCTGGCCCGAGGTAAGCCCCGCGAGCGTAATCCGCCCGAGGTTGGGGATATCAACCTGCCCCTGCTCGTCGAGGGTCGCCTCGATGATGTAGGGCGAGTCGGGCACGAAGAGGCTGAAGAGAGTGAGCACGACGAAGTCGCCGGGCTGGAGCAGGTAGAGCTGGGGCTCGGGGATGAGGTCGGCGGGTGTGACCTGCGTGACATCGACGAACGTGCCGGTGTCGGCCTCGATGACGTCGATGCGCTCGAGGATGGGCACAATCGTGGGGGTGTTCTCCCAGCGACCTGTGACGCTCTGATCGAAGAGCCAGCCGTCGACCTCACAGCCCGTCAGGACGGTCACCGCAGCAGCGAGGGCGACCGTGGCTGCGGCTCGGCGTTTCCGGGGTGGCCGGGGCGTTGTGGGTGGCGTGTGTGCTGCGGGGGTGGGCATGGCGTCTCTTTGTTCGTCAGTCGTGGCGATGCGCGAGTGTGCGGTGACGGGTCCCAGCCTCCGCTGGGAATACATGCGTACGCCGCAAAGGCCGCGCAGGGTCGCTATCGGCCGTTCCCCCCCCGGGCATTCACCCGAGAGGATGTGATTTCGGGACGTTCCACCAATCCTGCGCTCCCGGACGATACCCCGCACACCATGCCGTGTGGGGCCGGTCCCGGTCTATAGTTGCACATGACGCCCCCCGACACCGCGACGAGCAACGACACCCCCCTCTCCCCCGGGCAGCAGAAGGCGCTCGCGCGACACCCCAGGCCCCTGGGCGGGGACCCGATGAAGCGGCTCGATAAGCCCGCCGTCTCGCTCACCGGCATGGTGCTCAACAACCAGGACACCTCGCCCCAGCAGCTCTCGACCAAGCGCAAGCCCAAGTGGCTGCGGGCGAAGATGCCCGGCGGGCCCGGCTTCGAGCGCCTCCGCGACATCCTCCACGAGAACAACCTCTTCACCGTCTGTGAGGAGGCCGGATGCCCCAACATGGGGGAGTGTTGGGCGCGCGGCGTGGCGACGATCATGATCCTCGGCGACACGTGCACCCGCGCCTGCGGCTTCTGCAACGTGAAGACGGGCCGCCCGCCCATCCTCGATAAAGACGAGCCCCGACGGGTCGCCGAATCCGTGCGCCTCATGGTCGAGGGCGCACAACTCAAGCACATCGTCATCACCTCGGTCAACCGCGACGAGCTGCCCGACGGCGGCGCGGGCATCTGGGCCCAGACCATCCTGCGCACACGCGACGCCTCTCCGGGCCTCTCCATCGAGGTACTCATCCCTGACTTCCTGGGCGACGAGGCAGCGCTGCAGATGGTCATCGATGCGCGGCCCGAGATCATGAACCACAACCTCGAGACCGTCCCGCGGATGTACCCAGCGGTGCGCCCGCAGGCGAAGTACGACCGGTCGATACAGGTGCTCCGCCGATCGAAGGACGCGGGCCTCGTCACCAAGACTGGCATCATGGTGGGCATCGGCGAGAAGGACGCCGAAGTGCTCGAACTGATGGACGACCTGATCGAGCGCGCCGAGACGGACATCCTGACGATCGGGCAGTACCTCCAGCCGACGCGCAACCACCTGCCCATCGACCGCTGGGTGACGCCCGAGACGTTCGACATGTACCGCGAGGAGGGGCTGAAGCGCGGGTTCAAGGTCGTCGAATCGGGGCCGATGGTGCGCTCGAGCTACCACGCCGACGCGCAGGCCGACGCGCTCACCGACATCGACCGCTCGAGCTACGAGCGGTTCAAGGGTCTCGTCGAAGAGGCCCAGAAGAAGCACGGGACCGCATGAACGACGCGTCGGGCAACCCGATGCGTTTCGATGCTGCGACGACAGGGGAGTGGTTCGACCGCGCGCTGGCGCTCGTCGATCGCCTGGAGTCGCACGACACGGTTACCGCGACGCACACCTGGCGGGTGATCCTCTACACGCGCGCGATCGCTGAGGACGCGGGCCTCGATCACGACCTGGTGGACCTGCTCTCATTAGGCGCAGCGTTGCACGACGTCGGCAAGCTCGACATCGACGGGAGCATCCTCCGCAAGCCGGGCCGGCTCAGCGACGACGAGTTCGAGATCGTGCGCACGCACACGATCCTGGGCGAAGCGCGGCTGCGCGACGCGGGCATCACCGCCCCGCCCGTGCTCAACATGGTCCGCTCGCACCACGAGCGCCTCGACGGCTCGGGGTACCCCGACGGCCTGCGCGGGCAGCAGATCCCGCGGGCGGCGATGTACTTCGCGGTCGTCGATAGCTACGACGCGATGACGAGCCGGCGCCCGTACCAGACCGTGTTGCCCGAAGACGCCGAGGCGCGAGCGCTGGACGAGCTGCTCTCGGGCCGCGGCCGCGCGTACTGCCCCGACGCGGTCGAGCGCTTTGTGCGCTTGCACGAGGCGGGGATGCTCGACTGGATCGGGAGGCACTTCAACGAAGACTCGCCGCGGTTCGGCGCTGAGACGCCCGGGAGCGGAGCGCTCTCGCGTTAGCCCGCGCTTTGCATGTGCGGCTTGGGTTTGCGCTTTGAGAAGTCGTCTTGGGAGACGGGTCAGTGTGCGGGCTGGTCGTCGCCCGCGACCTCGAAGGAGCGGATGAGCGCGTTGCCGCCCGCTGCGAGGAAGACGACGGCGAAGATCAGGCCGATGACCGCAGCGATGGCCTGCCCGAAGGGCGGGAAGCCGGTGAGGAAGTCTCGTGTCGTGTCGTGCTTCCAGACCAGGAGGATCGCCCCCGCGACGCCGCCGAGCATGAGCGCCGCCTGCGCAACGAGTACGAACGAGCTGCCCGGCTTGCGGAGCCAGACGTGCAGCGCTGTGCAAGCGCCGGCGAGCGCAGCACAGAGCAGCTGGACGATCGCAAGGTCTCGGAGCGTGGTCTCGCCGAAGACCATGAGCGTGCCGCCGCCCTGCCCGAGGACTTTGGCGACGAGCTGAGGTTCGGAGAGCGCTCCGGAGACGATGAGTGTTCCCACGCCGCAGAGCATGGACATGGCAACGACGCCCCTGAGCCTGCCGAGTGCGACCATGAGCCCGACGATCGCGGTCGAGAGGCCGAGGAGGCCAAAGAGCGTGACGAACTTGGCGGGGATGCCGGTGCCGTGCATCTGCGCGAGCACGCCTGCGTATGCCGCCACCCCCCCACCCACGATGAGCGCGAGCGCACCGACGACCGAGAGCCCGCGGAGGTGCATCGCGTGGGCGGCCGGTGCGGGCTTAGTCTCTTGAGCGGGTGTCATGGGCGGGCGCGTGCCTGGCTGGTGCGTCGGTTGTTGGTTCGGGGGCGGATTGGTGCTGGGAAAATTGGTGCGAGGGAAGTCGGTGCGGGGCGCGTGGTCGCGGGCGCGATAGTACGCCGGCCCGAGCGCAGCCGTTCGGTGCTGTTGCCCGGAGATCGGGTCTATCGGCCCGAAGCGGGTGGTCGGGTTAGGCGGCCCGTGCAAACGTCACGGTGCCGCGACCGTTGGCCTTGCTCGCGTAGAGGGCCTCGTCGGCCATTCGTTTGAGGTGGGCGGTGTCCTGGGCCTTGTCGGCGTGCCAGAACGAGACGCCGAAGCTCATGCCGGGCCAAGGGATGCCGCTCCCCGCGGGGTGGCGGGCGAAGAGGTCCGAGATCCGTGCACAGACGTGCGAGCATCGCTCCGCGTCCGCACCCGCGAGGACGAGAAAGAGCTCATCCCCGCCGATGCGGGCGGCCAGATCCCCCTCCCGGGTGTGGGCCATCAGCAGTTCGCCGGCGATGATGAGGGCTTCGTCGCCCTTCTCGTGCCCGCATGTGTCGTTGAGGTTCTTGAAGCGGTCCATGTCGAGGGCGACAAGGGCGAGCTCGGTCGACGTCTCTTTGGCGTGGGCGATGAGTTCCTCGAGCCGGCGGTCGAAGCCGCGGCGGTTGGTCAGGCCCGTCAGTTCGTCGCGCTCCGCAGCGTGTTCAAGGGATCGCGTCCGCTTGCCCGTCTCACGCTCGACGCGGTGCGCCATCTCTCTGCGGAGGGCGGCGGCCTCGAGACGGTCGGCGTGGGCGCGGGTCAGGGCGCTGTGCAGCGCTTGCGCGAGGGGGCCGAGGGCCGGGTCGCTCGAGCAGGTGAGCAGGTCCTCGAAGAGTTCTTCGCGATCGGTGCGCGCGATGCGCTCGATGCGGGCGATCATCTCGCGGCGGCGGCGGTCGGTTGCGGTGATCGGCGCGATCACCATCGGCCCGAGGCAACACGCGCCCGCGATAAACCCCACCACAGCGCCGGCGGCCATCGCAACCCTCGGATCAACGCCGAAGAGCAGCCCCAATACCGCCTGCGTCACCACGCAGCCGATGCACGCGAAGCCCACGACGAGCGCCGCCTGCGTGCGCACGCCCGCCTCTTGCGGCTCGCCTTGGCGCTTGGGAGCGCCGGCGGTGTCAACGTGGTCGACGGGTTCAGCAAGACCAGCGGGGGATTGCGTGTGATTCTCATCCTCGGGCATGGGCGAGAGATCGGCTGCGCAGGCTTGGGATTCGAGGCCGAGGGCGCTCTGGGCACGGATGCACCGCGGGCTGGCAGGCGCAGAGCGTTCGCTTCGCGCAGCCTGTCGTCCGATAGCGCCCGCTCTGCAGGGTCAGGTGGCGGCGGGGTGCCAGATGGTCTTCATTTCGACGAATGGTTCAATCCGCCACGGGCTCGCGACGGCGTCGATGTCGTGCCAGTCCGGGGCGCTCATCTCGTGGGTGCGGACGCGCTTGACGTTCTCGGCGGCGCCCGCGCGGAGGGCCGCGGCCTCGTCTTCCGACAATCCGCCCGCGTGAACCCCGGCGATAGAGCGGTGCTCGGCGATCCAGGGGATGAGCTCGGACCGCTCGCCCGTAAGAATGTTGATGACCCCCGCGGGCAGGTCGGAGGTGTGGCACGCCTCGGCGAGGACGCACGCCGGCACGGGGTTCGACGCCGGCGCGACCGCGACGACCGTGTTGCCCGCGCAGAGCAAGGGAGCAGCGAGCGCGACCGTGCCGAGGAGCGACGGCTCGTCGGGCGCGACGCTCACCACCACGCCCGAAGGCTCGGGCGAAGTAAACGTGTAGTACGGACCGGCGACCGGGTTGTTGCACCCGAGGACCTGCGCGTATTTATCGGCCCACCCCGCGTAGGCCACGAGCACGTCGCAGCAGGTCTCGACCTCGTGCGCAGCAGCGTCACCCTTCGATGCGTCTCCGAGTGTGAGCGCTTCGACGAGCTCGGCGCGCTTGCCCTCAAGCATCTCCGCGAGGCGGTAGAGGATCTGCCCCCGGTTGTACGCGGTGCGGGCGGCCCAGCCCTTGGACGCGCCCTCCGCGGCGCGGACGGCGTCGCGCAGGTCCTTGCGCGAGGCGAGGCAGCCGTGCGCGTACGTCGAGCCGTCGCTCGCACGGACGTTGATCGAGCGCCCCGACTCCGAGCGGGGGAAGGCGCCGTTGATGTAGAGCTTGTTGGTCTTGGTGACGGGGAGTCGGTCGGTCATGCTCGGAGTGTACGGGGTCGGGCTGTGCCGGTCGTGCGCAACGCGCGGCCGGCTGGCCGGTTTCCGCACCCCGGAGCTTTGCGTGTGGCAGGCGTGGTTGCGAGGTTTGAGGGCCGCAGCGGGCACCGGTCCCGCAGGCCTCGATTGATCCACACAGAAGGGAACGCACTTTATGTCCGCCGACAACGCCCCCCGCTCTCGGTTCTCCGCGCTCGTCGCAGCGGGCGGGCTGCTCACGCTCGCCGCTGCGACACAGGCCTCGTTTGTCACCTCGCCCGTGAAGGTGATCGTCGAGCGTTCGGGCCGGGTGTGGGACTTCGACGAGAACCATGTGGTCGGCCTCATCGGCTTCCATCAGGTGACGCGCGATACGCACGTCTCGGCCGCTAGCCTCGATGATCAGATCCGCGCGGGTGAGGCGCTCGCCTACTGGAACGGCGGGCACTCGGGCGTGGACTACTGGTCGGGCGACCACCTCCAGAGCAACGGGGTGGACCCCTTCGCCGGGCTCACCATCGCCAACGACTCGAGCAGGCAGTACGGCACCGTCTTCGTCCTCTTCGAGAAGGGCACCAACGTCGTCTTCCGCAATCCGACGGGCGGCACGTCCACGCTCGGCTCGGCGAACATCGACGGCGACTTCGAGTTCGTCGTCAACAGCGTCCCCGCGCCGGGCGGCGCCGCGGTGCTCGCAGCAGCGGGGTTCATGTGCGCCAAGCGCAGGCGGCGACTCTGAGCGTGTGACGCAGCGTGCGCCGGCTCATGGATGAGCGGGCGCTGGTGTGAGATGTTGCGGGGTTGAGCGGGCGGCGCGGGGTTTACTCCACGACGATGACAGCGCCGAGCTCGACCTCAGCAACGATCTCTTGCTCGCCCGGGGCGATGGGGCTCACGCCCCCTTCGACGGCGAGCCCGGTCGAGACGCCGGTCCGCGCAAAGGGCACGGGCCGGGGGGTCTGCGACAGGTTCGATTCACGCACTTCGACGATCTCAATCACGCGGCCGCCGAGCGCACGGGCGATGCGGTCGGCCCGGCCGCGCGCGCGTTCGGTGGCGAGGGCGAGCGCCTCGAGGAAGGCGCCCTCCTCGTTCTCGACCTCGAAAACGATGTTGTCGATCTGGTTGGCGTCCTGCCGGCGGGCGGCGTCGAGCACCTCGTCGAGCTGGTCGACCTCCGCCCGGATGCGCACCACGCTCTGAGCGATGTACGACACGATGCGCGGCTCCTGTGCGCCGTTGTTCGAGAAATCGAACTGCGGGCGGACGGCGTACGAGACCGTCTGGATGCGCTCCTCGGGCACGCCCACCCGCTTCACCGCCTGGATGATGCGGCCCACACGGTCGTTGACCTCCCGCGTCGCGTCCTCGGCCCGGATGCCCTCGAAGACCACGCCGGCGTCGACGACCGCGATCGAGGGAACAACAGTGATATCGCCCTTGCCCGCGACGCGGACGAGCGTGCCGTCGGGGTGGCCGATCACGACCTCGTCGAGATCGCTGCGTGAGAAGCTGGTCTGGGCCTGTGCGGCTTGGGGCCGCGTCTGCGCGAAGACCATCGCGAGGGCGACACCCGCGCACAGCGCGACGATGACGGGGACGAACGAAGAGCGTTGCATGGATGGCCTTTCGCGTGCGGGGCTGCTCATGCAGCGCACATCGGCGATCCGGGGTTCATCGCTGGAATGCGGGGCTGCGGACGGGTTTGGTGGTGGGCCCGGGCGTGCCGCACTCGGGGCAGGGGGCGGCGGGGTCGAGGCCGGCGCGGTTGTAGGCGCACTTGGGGCAGAGGCCGCGGCGGCGGCGGATCATGCCACGCAGACGGATACCGACGCTCAGTAGCGAGTACACGGCCACCATGTAGATAATCGAGTTGATGATGAAGCCGAGCGGCACCGGGCGGAGTGGGACAGTGCGCTCGTGGAACTGGTTGTGCCCTTGGTGATACGCACCGGGCGGATTCCCGACCGGCCACGCGTGCGACAGGTTCGCGTGCGGCGAACCGATCCCGAGCTCTTGCAGCCAGACGGGCAATTCCGAAGCGGGCAATCCCATCGCGATCCGATCGCGGAGCGGCACGGGTTGGAACCGACGGATCGTGCTTGTCTGAAAGAGCGAAACCCGTTTAAGGTCCGCGCGCATGCTGACGGTGGGCCAGCCTGCGCGTGTGCCCTCGTGGAACTCGAGTCCGATGCGACGGCCCTCGAACAGCACATCCTGTACCCGGCTGAGTGTGCTGTACCCATTCCCACCGACAAGATGAGCACTACGCCCCTCGGACAACGCGGGCCCGAGCCCGACCGCCGGGAGCATGTCGTAGCCGTGCTTGGTGATTTCCGGGCCCGCGGCTTCGATCGGGCGAATCGGCGCGACCGGGAGCCAGAGGACGAGCCCCCACGCGACAAGCACATTGGCGATCGCGCCAAGGACCAGTGACGCGATCACGCGCTTCCACGGCAACAGCAAGCGTCGGGTTGTGCCCCGGAACTTCACACCGCCCTCAGAGCTTCACGTACGCCCGAAGCCCCTGCAGCCCGCCCTCGCGGCCGAAGCCGGACTCCTTGAACCCGCCGAAGGGGGCCGAGGGGTCGAAGTTGTTGAAGGTGTTGCACCACACCACGCCCGCGTTCAAACGGGCGGCGATGGAGAAGATCTTCGAGCCCTTGTCTGTCCAGACGCCGGCGGAGAGGCCGTAGGGCGTGTTGTTGGCGCGGGTGAGCGCCTCCTCGGGGGTGCGGAAGGTCATGACGGCGAGGACGGGGCCGAAGACCTCTTCGCGGGCGAGGGTGTGTGCCTCTTGCACGCCGGTGAAGAAGGTCGGCGCGCACCAGTAGCCGCTGCCGGGGAGGTCGGTGGCGCAGAAGGAGTGCCTCTCGGCGCCCTCGTCGTCGGCCTTGCTCAGGTACGCCTCGATGCGCGCGAGCTGTTCTTTGGAGTTGATCGCGCCGACATCGGTGTTTTTGTCGAGCGGGTCGCCGACGCGCAGGCTCTTCATGCGGTGCTCGAGGCGGCGGGTGACTTCATCAGCGATCGACTCTTGCAGGAAGAGCCTCGAGCCGGCGCAGCAGACGTGGCCCTGGTTGAAATAGATCCCGCGGATGACGCCCTCGATCGCCTGATCGATGGCGGCGTCTTCGAAGACGATGTTGGGCGACTTACCGCCGAGCTCGAGTGTGATGGGGATGTTGCGCTCGGCCGCGACGCCGGCGAGCTTTTTACCGACGGCGGTCGAGCCGGTGAAGGCGAGCTTATCGAGCCCGGGGTGCTGGGCGAGGAGCGCGCCGGTGTTGCGATCGCCGGTGATCACGTTCACCACGCCCTTGGGCAGGCCGACCTCTTCGAAGATCTCCGCGAGTCGCAGCAGCGTGAGGGGCGTGGTCTCCGCCGGCTTGATGACGACGGTGTTCCCACACGCGAGCGCGGGGGCGATCTTCCACGCGGCCATCAGGAGCGGGAAGTTCCACGGGATGATCTGGCCGCAGACGCCGACGGGCTTGGGCGTCGCGCCGGGGAAGGCGTATTGCAGCTTGTCGGCCCAGCCTGCGTGGTAGAAGAAGTGGTGGGCGACGATGGGGATATCGACGTCGCGCGACTCTTTGATGGGCTTGCCGCCGTCCATCGTTTCGAGGACCGCGAGCTCGCGTGCGCGCTCCTGGATACGCCGGGCGATGCGGAAGAGGTACTTCCCGCGCTCGCGTCCCGGCAGCGCGCTCCACGCCAGCAGCGCGCTGCGCGCGGCCCGCACCGCCGCATCGACCTCCGCCTCGCCCGCCGTCGAGACCTGCGCGATGGGCTCCTCGGTCGCGGGGTTGAGTGTGTCCATCGTGGTCGCGGGGTCGGTGAAGGCGCCGTCAATGTAGTGGCCGTAGGCATCGGCGATAGCGACGGGGACGCGCTCGGGCGCGGGGGCGTAGTTCCAGGCGTCGGTCGAGGTCGCGGTGGTCATGCCCGCATGGTACGCCCGCACTCGGGGCAGGGGTCAGCGGGGTCGAGGCCGGTGCGGTCGTACGTGCAGCGCACGCACAGGCCCTTGCGCCGGCGTCGGCGACTTCGCATGGCCCGCAGGCCGAAGAGGAGCAGCCAGGCGAGCGGGGTGTAGGCGATCGTGTTGACGATGAACCCGCCCCACATCGGGACGAGCGGGAGCCGGCGGTCGTACCACCGCCAGCGTTTCTGTGCCATGTGCAGCGTTGTCGAAGGATCGATCGCCAGACCCAGCCGCCAGAGCGGGAGGCCCAGCTCGATGAGCCTCCAAGGCTCGTCTTTGTGCGCTTCGAATACCCACGAACCGGAGTGGCTGTAGCTCGGCAGGGCGGAGAAGAGCTTCGCGCGCATCGAGCGCAGGGGCCAGCCTGCTTCGTAGGTGTAGTGCCTGTAATAGCCGGCGTCTTGTGCGTACTTGGCTTCGCGGTACCCGAGGCCGTGAGAGCGGGTACCGCCGTAGGGCGCGAGGTCCCACCCCGGGGGCACGGGTTCGGGCCAGGGGATCTCGTGCGGCTCGTCGATTCGGGCGAACGTGCGCGTGTTGAACTTATAGCCGGGCAGATCGCCCGCGAGGAACTGCTCGGTCGTAAGTCGCCCGCCGTTGGAGAGCGAGTGAGAGGTGTTCCAGTCGCCCACGGTCGGGCTCGCGAAGACGAGCGTCCATGCGACGAGGACGTTGATCCCAGCGGCGAGCGCGAGTGTTGCGAGCGCGATGCGGGTCCGTCTGCGTGTGCGCATGGAGCGCGATCTCTTTCTATGTCGTCTCCGGCACGGAGTTGAACGCGCTTACGACTCGTAGCCGATGCCCGCCTTCGCCGGGGAGAGGCCGTGCTCGTCGAAGATCATCAGCTCGTTGGGCTCGTCGGTGTGCAGGAGCGGTTCGGGGAGGTAGTACTCGCTTTGCGGGGGGACGGGGTTGCCCTCGGCGTCGCCCACCATGTAGCGGCAGATGTTCTCGCCGTTGAGGTAGACCTGGCCCTTGCTCATGCCGGCAAGGTCGAGCAGCAGCGGGCGCTCGGTGTGCTTGAGGCTGAAGGTGGTGCGCCACCAGCAGGGCTTGCCCGCGGTGGCGGCGGCGCCCTTGCCGGTGAGCGCGGTCTTCGTGACGGGCTCGAAGTAGGCGTCTTTGGGCGCTTCCCAGCGTGCGAAGGCGAGCTCGGCCTTCTCGGTGAAGCAGGCTGCGCCGTCGTAGACCTTCACCGCGCCGACGAGCGCTTCGTGCCCCTCTTCGACACCGTCGAAGAAGGCGAGGTCGAGCTCGTTGTTGCCGCGGTTGAGGGTTTCGGCGTCGATCTCGAGGCGGGTGCGCCCGCCCGGGCCGAGGATGGTGAGCGGCTCACCGTTGAGGAGCACGAGCACGGGGCCTTGGACGGGCGACTCGGGGTCGACGGTGACGAGCACGGGCGACTTCTTGCGGTGGGTGAAGGCCCAGCGGAGTCGCATGGGGTCGGTGCGGTCGCCCCGCTGCACGCCGAAGAAGGGCCGCGGCAGGTGCTCGGTGATCTCGAAGGGGTCGATGGAGTCGGCTTCGACGGCCTCGCCCTTGTTGCCCGCCTTGGCGGTCTTGATGGGTTCGACTTCGTAGACGTGGCCGAAGAGGCCCTTGGGCTCGCCCATGCCGTTGCCGGCGGAGAGGCGGCCTCGGTTGTCGATGAGCGCGACGAAGGTCTGGTTGCCCTTCTTGAGGGGCAGCGTGACGAGGTCGCCCTCGGCGCCCGCGTCGGCGCCGGTGAGCGCGAGGAGCTTGTCGCCCTCGTAGATGTGCAGGCGGTCGGCGGTGTGGAAGAAACCGAGCTGGGCCTTCTTCGCGGCGCCGGACTTGGTCTGCATGCGCAGCCACCCGTAGCCGGAGGGTGTGCCGAGCTGCTCCATCGTCTCTGGGCCGTCGATCTGGGCGTAGCGCGGGTTGCTGCCGTCGAGGTAGTCGCTCTGGTCGGCACGCTCCCACGCGTCGAAGGTGAGGTTGGTGCGCCCGCCCGCGGGGGTGTTGAGCGACTCGGTGCTCTTGTTGCCCTCGGCGTCGAAGACGGTGCACGTCTTGAAGGTCGTGTGGCCCAGGGGGTTGCCCTCGTTGTCGATGCCGGCGGCGCCGATGTAGATCGCGTCTTGCGTGATCACGCTCGCGTCGGCCTGCTCCGCCGAGCAGACGACAAGCACCACGCCCTCGTGCTCTTCGACCTTGGGCAGCTTCCCGCGGGGGACCGAGACCTCGAAGGGCGAGCCGTTGATCGAGATGACGGCATCGGCGCCCGCGGGGCCGAAGAAGACGCAGGTGCGCCCGAGGGTGGCGAGGGGGGAGAGGCTCGCGTAATCGAGGGTCGCGGTGCCGTGGAGGTGGGTGTCGTAGAGGAACCACGAGACGGGCTGATCGCCAAGGTCGACAGGGAGTGCCGAACCGTCGGGGAGCATGAGCGTGGTGGCGTGCTTGGTGCGCCCGCCCGGCTCGGCGTCGGTAAAGACAAAGCTCACCGCGCCGGGGGCACCGGCGGCGTAGACGGCGGTCATCACCGGGGCGCCGGCGGGCCGCTTGGTGGTGTGCTCGCCCGTGACATCGTCGAGGATGGTGGGCGCGACGATCTGGGGGGGGATCACCGCGCTGGGGTGCTCGATCTCCAGGCCCGCGAAGACGCGCTCGAACTGCGTCGCGAAGGTGCAGACCCGCCGGATCGCGTCGAAGCTCGCGCCGGGGCGGCCCGTCTGCGTGATGGGGCCCGACTCGTCGCGGTTGGTGGTGGTGTAGTGGCAGGCGTGCCCGTCGAGCCGGCCGCCGCTAAAGCCCATCGCGGCGCCGCCCGCGAAGGGGGCGAGGTTGAACTGCCCGCCGGCTGCGAGCGTCTCGGCGATCGCACGCTGGACGAGCGCGGGCGTCTTCCGGCTGGTGCGCTCCTCGCCCCAGACGTCGGGCGCACCGGTCTGGAGGCCCATGATCATGCGCGGGCGATCGGGGTTGACCACGCCGAGTTGCCGCACCACGCCGAAGAGCCCGCCGAAGCCCTCCCAGGTGTCGATGTCGCCCTCGGAACCCGCAGCGAGCTGGTTGCGGTTCATGAGCGGCACCGAGATCCCGCCCTCGCGGAGGAAGCGTCCGAGCTCGCCGAGGTACTTCTGGGCCACTTCGGTGTCGCCCGACTCCCACCCGTGCTCGACCTGGACGAGGACGATGGGCCCGGGGACGGTGCCCCGGCGGGTCGCCTGCAGGGGCGCGATCTGGTTGCAGAGCTTGGAGAGGTAACGCGAGCAGGCCTGGAGGTACTCGGGCGTGCCGACGCGGATGGTGCGCTCGGTCTGCGGCACGAGCCACGCGGGGATCCCGCCCAGGTCGTAGCCCTCCCCGACGTAGGGGCCGACGCGGAGGACGACACGCAGGCCCTCCTCGTGCGCGAGGGCGATGAAGTGGGCGATGTCGTTCTGACCCGAGAAGCTGAACTTCCCGGGCAGGGGCTCGTGGAGGGCCCAGACCGCGGGGACCTCGACGGTATTAAGGCCCGCGTGGCGGGCTTGGCGGAGTCGCGCAGCCCACAGGTCGCGGGGGACGCGAGCGGTATGAATAGTGCCCGAGACGATCCACATTCGGCGTCCGTCGAGCGCGAGGCTGTGCCCGTCCATGGTGAGGGTGGCCATGTCTAGTTCTGTCCTACAAAGAGCGAGTTGCACCGATCAGATCGCCGCGCACCCGCGGAGCAACCCGTATCGCCGGACCGAGAGCCTATGGCTCTCCCCGCGCGATCGCAACGCGGAGCGGGCGTCTCCGTACACTCCCGCCATGCTGCGCCCCCGAAACCGATGCAAAATCTCCCCCCGCACCGCCTGCACCCTCCTGCTTGGGGGCCTGACGGTCGCCCTGGCGGGGTGCAGCAACCTCGACGCGGTCGACCGGCGGATCGCGCGGGTCCTCGGGGAGAGCTCGGGCCAGATCGGCACCATCGAGCCCCGCATCAACGACCCCCGCCTCCCGGGCGAGCGGTCGAGCCTGCAGTACGAGCCCCAGCCCGCGACGAACAACCCCCCCGCCGACGAGCTGGGCTTCACCCCCGCCGACCCCGAGCGCGACGTGCTCGCCCGCCTGCAGGGGTTCGGCGTCGTGACGGGCGAGCCGGTCTACGCGGGGATCGTGGAGTCGCTGCGCCTGGCGCAGATGTCCTCCCGGGAGTACATCGCAGCGGAGGAGGAGTACATCCTCGCGGTGATCCGCCTGCTCATCGAAAGGCACCGCTGGGGGCCGCGGTTCTTCAACGACACCACGATGTCGAGCAACATCGACTCGATCGACGGCCGGTACACGACGGCCCTGCGCGTGATCAACGAGCTCCGCGCGACGCAGCGCCTGCCCTACGGCGGCGACGTGGAGGCGCGACTCGTCACGCAGGCGGCCCAGCAGCTCATCGACATCGCGGGCGACGATTACACGCAGTCGTCCCAGCTCGTGCTCAGCGCGAGCATCCCGCTGCTGCGCAACGCGGGGCTCGTGGCGCGCGAGGACATCATCCAAGCCGAGCGCGACCTCGTCTACGCAGCGCGTGACTTCGAGCGCTTCCGCAGGTCGCTCCTCGTCGACGTCGCCGACGACTACTTCTCGCTCGTCGCCCAGCTCGGGACCATCCGCAACCTCAAGCAGCAGGTCTTTAGCTTCGAGCAGCTCTTCGAGCAGCGCAAAGCGCTGGTAGAGGCCGAGCGCGAGCCGGCCTTCGAGGCCCAGAACGTCGAACAGCGTTTGCTGGACTCCAAAGCGACGCTCGAATCGGCGCGTGAGAACTACCGCCTCTCGCTCGACCGCTTCAAGGTGCGTCTGGGTCTGCCCGTCTCGACGAATCTCGTGCTGACGCCCGACGCGCTGGAGCTGCCCGACCCGGAGATCTCGCCCACGCAGGCCGCCGAGGTCGCCCTCGCGCTGCGCCTCGACCTGCAGAACGCCCGCGACCGCATCGACGACCAACGCCGCGATGTCGCCATCGCCCGCAACCAGCTCCTGCCCGACCTCGACCTCACCGCAAGCGCCGCCCTGAGCACCGACGGCGAGCCCAACGAATCGAGCAGGCCCAACTTCGACCTCGACGACACCGATTACGCCTTCGGCGTGACCTTCGGCCTGCCGCTTGACCGCGAGATCGAACGCCTGGGGCTGCGCTCCTCGATCATCAGCCTCAGGCAGAGCCTGCGCAACTTCGACGAGTTCCGGGACAACACCATCGTCCAGGCTCGGGCGGCGGTCCGGAACATCGACCGCGCCCGCAACGACCTCGCGCTCCGCGAGCTCGCGGTCCGCATCAACTCCCGCCGCCTCGAGGAGTTCGCCATCCGCGCCGACGAGATCGACACGCAAGACGTCATCGACGCCCAGACCGACCAGCTGAGCCTCGAGAACGCGCTCGAGAACGCCCGACTGGACCTGCGCAACGCCATCCTCGAGTACCTGCTGGCGACGGGCCAGCTCCGCGTGGAGCCCGATGGCACCCTCGACCCCCTGCCTGGGATGGACGTTCGGATCGTCGCGTCCGACGACCCGATTCTGGCCGAGCCCTTCCAGGACCTCGACCCCGACGATATCGAGCCCGCCGACCTCCTGATCCCGAACAACGCTCCCGCACCGGCGCCCCGCCAACAGCAGGACCAAGCGGGCAACTAAATGCCGGGCGAGGCACCCGCCGCCGGCAGGCAAGGCCCAGTGAAATTCTCGTGAAGGCCGCTCCGGGGCCTTACCCGTGCTGCACTGCGCACTGGATAACCCCCACACGGACCTCCGTATCCGACGCAAACAGTGGGCACTTTGCGTGCGGGGCGACCCGCCCTCAGCACAAAGCGAATCGGCCCGCACCACGCGACCGAATAGAAATAGGCCGGTATCAGTTCACGCGATTGCACACGCCCGCCCGGGCGCTCGTGCGCCGAATGTCTCCTCACACACCCCCACTCAGTCGATCGCTGCCCATGCCCACACGCACCACACCCGCATCCGCCGCTCCCCCTTCCCGCCGCCACCGTCGCACGGGCTCCGCGCTCGTGAAGGGCGTCATCGCGCTGGGACTCCTCGCGGGCGCCGGTTACGGCGGGATGACGCTCCTCAGCGACAACGGCCAGCAGAACGCCGACGCGAACCTTGTGCTGCACGAGGCTTCGGTCGGTGACTTCGACATCACCCTCGTCGCGACGGGCGAGCTGCAGGCCAAGCGCTCGACGACCGTTCGCAGCGAGCTCGAGACACGCTCCTCCATCGTCTCGATCGTGGACGAGGGCACCTTCGTCGAAGAGGGCGACCTGCTCATCGAGCTCTCCTCCGACGAGGTGCGCGACCGCCTCGAGACCGAGGTGCTGAGCCTCGAGTCGGCCCGGTCCGACCTCGTGGGCGCGAAGAACAGCTACGAGATCCAGGTCTCCGACAACGCGAGCAACCTCCGGCAGGCGCAGGTGCGCCTCGACCTGGCCAACCTCGAGCTCCGCAAGTGGCTCGAGGGCTCGGACGTCGAAAAACAACGCCAGCTCGCGCTCGACATCGAGTCCGCCGAGCGCGAGCTCGAGCGTCTCGCGGAGAAGGCCGCCCGCTCCGAGGAGCTTGCCGAGCGCGACTTCCTCTCGGGCGACCAGCTCAAGCAGGACCGCCTCTCGCACATCCGCGCGAAGGCCGAGCTCGAGAAGGCCAACCTCCGCCAGGACGTCTACACGACCTACGAGCGCGAGATGGAGCTCAAAAAGCTCCAGAACGAGATCGACGAGGCGACCGCCGAGATCGACCGCGTGAAGCGCAAGAACGAGAGCGAGATCGCCAGCCGCCAGGCAAGCGTGACCAACGCCGAGCGCCAGCTCTCCGTCCGCGAACAGCGTGTGAACAAGCTGCGCGAGCAGCTCGAGGCCACGACGATCTACGCCCCCTCGAGCGGGCTCGTTGTCTACGCCTCGAGCCTCGAGGGCGGGCGCTGGGGCAACGACGACCCCATCGACATCGGCCGGGAGATCCGCCCCAACGAAGAGATCATCCAGCTGCCCAACTCCAACGAGATGGTCGCCTCGATCAAGGTCCACGAGAGCCTTGTCGGCAAGGTGAAGCAGGGCCAGCGGGCTGCGGTGCGCATCGACGCGCTCCGCGGGCAGGTGATCGAGGGCGTCGTTGATTCTGTGGGTGTGGTCGCCGAGTCGGGCGGCTGGCGCGACCCGAACCTGCGCGAGTACACCGTCCGCGTGCTGCTCGAGGTCGACGCCGAGGCCCTTGGCATCAAGCCCTCGATGCGCTGTGAGTCGACGCTCTTCGTCGAGCGCGTCGAGCAGGCGCTCTACGTCCCCGTGCCCGCGGTCTTCTTCGAAGACCGTTCGAGCGTCGTCTACGTGGACGCCGGCACCGGCAAGTTCGAGCGCCGTCCCGTGCAGCTCGGCCGGCGCAGCGATCAGGAGGCGGAGATCCGCGCGGGCCTCGAAGTCGGCGAGCGCGTCCTGCTGCGTCAGCCCTCGCCCGGCGAGATCATCGAGACGCGCACGCCCGAAGACGGCGTCGCCTCCGCCCGCTGAGCCTCGTCCACGCCCAACTCAAGCGCTTGTTTCAGGTGTGACGTTCGACGCGCACCCGTGCGCCCAACCGCATCGCATGCGCCGACCGCCTATCACGCGGCGCTGAAGCTCCACACATCGGTGTCGTGGTCGTCGGCGTCTTGCCCCTGCTCCGACTCGGCGGGGTCATCCTCGGACTCGAGCGGCGTGACGGCCGAGGTGTTGGCCACGTACAGCGCGAACTCCCCGTAGCGCTTGGGGAAGAAGTTGTCGTGCTCGACGTGCACGCCGTCGACGTGGGTGATGATCAGGTGCTTGTGGTCGCGCAGGTCGACGCGGTTGAGGTAGGGCCCGTCGTCGGCGGGCGGCTCGTCGTCGAGGACGACCACCGTCGGCCTGCAGGGGTCGGCGGGCGACCAGTCCACGACCGCGGCCTCGCGCCCGTCCGAGAGCCTGACCATCGAGCCCGGCGGGTACGCCGGCGCGACCGCGAGGAGCGCGCGGAACACAACCGGGTCGATCCAGTCGATCACCGGTCGCTGCTGCATCTGCCTGAGCACGCGGACCGAGGGCGTCGTGGCCGAGCCGTCCATCGGCGTGCGGAAGCGGTCGAAGAGGTCCGCGACGAGGAGGATCCGGGCGAAGATGTGGATCTCTTCCCCCGCGAGAGCGCGGTACTCGCCCTCGGAGTTTTTGCGCAGCGGGAAGCCCGAGCCGTCGAAGCGCTGGTGGTGGTGCAGGATCGCTGCGCACGCCGCCGGCGAGAGCTGCCCGCGCACGCGGTCGTGCCCGAGCTTCACGTGCCGGCGCCAGTCGGCGTCGGTCTCGTCGCACCCGCCCGCGAGCCAGTTCTCGTAGACACCCTCATCGAGTTCGAGCATGCCGATGTCGTGCAGGATCGAAGCGAGGCCCAGATCGACGACATCCCGCGCGCGGTGCACGGGCAGCCGGGCACGCTGCTGGACGAGGTACTCCTCGAGGCGCAGGCCCATGAGCAATGCGAGGTAGCAGACGTCCGAGCTGTGCCGCACGAGGGGGTGCTTCGTCTCGGACATGCTTTGCAGCATCAGGCCCGCTGAGGGGTTGTTGCTGAGTGCCCCGAGGAAGTCGCGCATGCACCGGCGGAAGGCGTCGTACTCGAGGGGCGCCGCAGCCTCCGCCGTCATACGGTCGAAGATCGTGCCCATGGCGTGCTGGAGCGCCCCGCGGGCGGCGTAGACCTCGGGGCAGACGAAGCGCTCGACGAACTCGAGGCCCGGGTACCGCACCCAGACGGCATCGACGCGGTGCTCGCGCAGGCTCCCGACGGTGTGCTCGTCGAGCACGAAGCCGGGCTTGAGCAGCACGCGATCCGGCGCGCTGGGGTGCAGCACGGGCATCGCCAGCACCATGCCTGGTCGGGATTGGAGTGCGGTCACGCGCAGCATGCGGGGCTCCGAACGCCGCGCAGAATGGCGCGGGCCTCAACGGTACGCATCGGCCCGATCCGAGGAGCACACAAGGGCGATTGGGGGGTGCGATCGCCGCGATTCGTGCGGATTCCGTGCGCGCCGTTTGGGTGCTGCTCGTGCGGGGCCCGTGCTGGCCCGTGCAACACCCGTAAAAACAGATCAGACCGATCGCCCGCAGAGATCAGGGCCGGCGCGTCTCGACGAAGAGCCACGGCGCCGAGCCGATCGCGCTCGGGTCGAGGGTCAGCGTGTTATCGGGCAGGAGGAGGAACCGCCACGCGGGGGTCTGCCCCTCGCGCGAGCCGGGGCCGAAGAGGGGCGGCGAGACGTCGACGTGGTGCGCCTGGTCGTCGTCAAGGGTCAGGGTCACGGTGCCGTCGTCGCCCGTGACGCCGCCCGAGATCTCTTTGGTCAGGACCTCTTCCATCGTCTCGAAGCTGAGCGGGAGCGGTGTGGGCGAGCGCCCGAGGACCGTGGCGTGCACCCGCGCGCCGGCGATGCCCGCGCCGCCGCTGTCGGTGACGACAAAGACCACCTGGCGCGTCGGCCCCGCGCAGCACGCGAGCGGCAGGAAGACGAGGAACGCGATGAGTGCTCGGACCATGCGCACAGGGTACCGACCTCGCGGGGCGCTCACTCCCCGAGGGTCTTTTTCCGCCGGAGCACGTGGTGATAGTGCTGGGCGAAGCGGTGGGCCTCGTCGCGCACCGCCTGGCAGAGCCTGAGCCCGAAGTGGTCGCGCCCCACGCGCACGGGCTCCGCCCGCTCCTGCACGTAGATGAGTTCTTCTTTCTTGGCGAGAGAGATGACCATGGGCGGGCGGACGTCGAGGGTCTCGAAGGCCTCCTGGGCCGCGTGGAGCTGGCCGAGCCCGCCGTCGATGAGGATCACGTCGGGGTAGAGCTCGTTGCCGGCGCCCGCCTCGCGGTAGCGCCGGCTGACCACTTCGCGGATCGACTGGTAGTCGTCGTTCCCGCCGGCGACGGACTTGATGCGGTACCGCCGGTACTCGTCCTTGAAGGGCTTGCCGTCGACGAAGCATACCTTGGAGCCGACCGTCTCGCCGCCCATGAGGTGCGCGATGTCGATGCCCTCGATCACCCGCACGGGCTTCTCGAGCTCGAGGAGTTTCTGCAGCGAGCGCGTGCCCTTCTTGGGGTCGACGTAGGCGATCTCGGACTCGGGCTGCCAGCCGTCCTTGCGGTCGCCGCGCTCGTCGAGCTTCTCGATGGCCTGGATCTGATCGCGCACCTGCGCAGCCCGCTCGAAGTTGAGCTCGACGGAGTGACGCTCCATCTCCGCGCGCAGCTCACGCATGACAGCGGAACGCTTGCTCCCGAGGAAGCGCACGAAGCGGTCCGCGTCGACGCGGTAATCCTCCTTGGAAACGCGGTCCGCGCACGGCGCGGTGCACTGGCCGATCGAGTACAGCAGGCACGGGCGGAAGAACTTGTTCTTCGGGTCGTTCTCGATGATGTCGAGCTTGCAGGTGCGGAAGCGGAAGACCCGCTGGAGCGCCGAGACCGCCTCGCGCAGCGCGCCCGCGTTGGTGAAGGGGCCGAACACCTTGGCGCCCTTCATCTCCGCAGCGGTCACGCCCTCGCCCAGATCGCCCGTGGGGTTCCGCGTCACAAAGACCCGCGGGAAGTCCTCCCGCTGGGTCACGACGAGGTAGGGGAACGTCTTGTCGTCCACCAGGCGCACGTTGTACCGCGGCTTGATGTCCTTGATCAGGCGGTTCTCCGCGAGCATCGCCTCCCACTCGCCCACGCACGGCAGCACATCGAAGTCGTGCACCACGTCGAGCATCGGCTGCTTCTTGTGACCCAGATCCGCCGAGGGCACGAAGTACGACGACACCCGATCGGGCAGCCGGGCCGCCTTGCCGACGTAGAGCACCACGCCCTTGTGGTCCTTCATGAGATAGACGCCCGCCTGCGCCGGGAGCTCGCGCGCTTTGCGCAGTAAGCGCTTCAGCCGCTCCTCGCGCGACTCCGTGCCCCACAGGGGCGGCGTGTCGGACGGGAGCAGGCCGTCTTCGTCGAGGATCGGTGCGTCGGGGTCGTCGGCCACAGTTCAAGCGTATGCCCCGGGAGACATGGGGCGTGCTTGCCACAACCACGATCAACTAGGGGAATACCCACAACCACTCGGCGGTAGCATTCTCCACAACGTGTCACGATAAACATGAGGTGCCTTTGTGTTGCATCCAATTCCGAGGATCTATATATGAAAATGACCAACCCGCTTTTCGTCGGCATCCTGATCGGTGCCCTCGTCTGCCTGCCCTTTGCACCCTGGCTTACATCGACAGCACATGCTTCACCGCCCTTAGGCCAAACATCGGGCGTCCCGAGCTTCGAAAACAGCAATCTCCGGTACCCCGGCACGCACGTCGGCTTGGACGAGACGATTTACTACAGCTTGGCGTTGGTCGACCGCCTGGGCATCTCGAGCTTCCCAACGCTCGGCACCCCGGTCTCCGAACAAGACGCACTCATCGGCCAACTCGACATGACGCCAACCCAGCGATTCACCCTCGGCGATACCGTGCGAGGGAGCCTCTTCTACTCGGGGGTTGAGCACGGCGTCCAGCTCTACATCGCCTCGGAGATCGTCGTCGACAATCTCACGAGCAACGACCCCAATGAGCAGGCGACCCTCGCTGCCACCGGCGCACAAATACGCCTCATTACGGCCCTTGCAGATGTGACAGGCTCGCAGGCCGTGCCCAGCTCGTTCATGGTGATTGAGTCGGTCGACGGAAATGCCGTCATCCCCCTTGAAGCGCCGACGATGGACGATGTCGCCAATGCCGCAGCGGCAACCGCGTTCGTTCTGGGCGATGACACGGGCGATCTGGTGAGCGCCGATCTCCGGTTGCTCAGCTTGCACGATCGGGGCCTGCCCACCGACCCTACCATGTACCAAGCGGTCGTGGCGAGCGACCTGATCGACGTGGCGCCCGAAGATCGGCCGTCGATCAATCCCAATGTCGACCCGTCGATCTCGAAAGACTGCGGGTGCGACTGCAACAACGATGGCCTAACGGACCAGATGCCTGCTTCGATTTACAATCAATTATGCATCGACAGGCAACTCGCCATGACTGAGTACGTTCGCGAAGTGCGGAACGCGAATACAGAAATGGAGCGCTGCCTAAAGACAGCACTAGCAGTGTCGATCGGCGCACTGCTCGGGTACGCAGCCTGCTTCGCTTTACCCGTCCCCCCACTAGTGTACGCCTGTATCATGCTCGCACTCGGAGCAGCGGGCGGTGCAGCAGTCGGCATAGTGGTATGTGACATCGATTACACAGCTGCCCTAGGGACCGCCAAGAACAACTACGAGGCCGCGATCGAGGCACTTTGCATCGTGGCTTGCGGCCAGGTACAGCAACCAGAGTGACTGGTTACCTACCACAAGCTAGATCCTACAGCGTCATTGACGGCAAACCACTTGCCGTCGCCGGCTTCATGTTTATCGCCGCTCACATACCCGCCGGGACGAAGATCTTGCCATTTATCACGGGCCGAGTTCGTGAGGGTGATATCTCGTCGTTTCTAAGTGCCGTAGTGATTCTATCGCTCGCCAGTATTGCCCTCTATGTCACCGTTTCGGGCGTGCTCAACGTGCTTCACCCTGAGATTGAATCACGCGGGGGAAGCCCGCTCATCCGCATTCTTTCATTCCCAGCCCGCCTCTTGCCCATTCGGCTCGAGACACCGAAGGACAGAAAGGCAAGCCCATACCACGAACAGATCGCCCTTACGGCACATAACGCCGCACACTTAACAATCCTGGCGATTTGTATAGTATTCGGAATCGGTACCGCAGCCATTTGGGAATATGGATTCATAGTTACCATGGGCATATCTGGTTTTGTATCTATCTACTTTCTTGTGACACCGCACCGATGGCTCTCATTCTGGATGCCAATCGCCGACGCGCGTGGCGTTGATGTTCCTAATTTCTTCGGCGGATCGCGTTTCTGGGATTGGTCACGAACCGATCTCACAGTGCTCGGCGAACAATACCACGTAGCACTGATTCGACTAGACGACACCGAGTCGGACGATCGGCGGTACCTATGGGTCTGTGCGTACCACCTCGACGAGTTGCTCGGTGTGCGACGGGCGTGGGAAGAGCAAAGGTCAGCACCGGCGAGCGCTTGAGCGAAGGCCCGGGCGCTGGCCGTTTGCCGCCGTTTAGCTCTCGTCGAGCGCGAGGGCGGCGAAGAGGCGCATGGTGACGGCCAGCGCGTCGTCGTTGTAGTCGAAGCGCGGGGTGTGCAGGCCCGGGTAGCTGTGCCAGCCTTCGGGGCGCAGGCCCACGAGGAAGAAGCTCGCGGGGACGTGCTCGCCGTAGTACGAGAAGTCCTCGCCGCCCATCGTCGGGGTGCTCTTCTCGACGATGAGGCCCGCGTCCATGACGGTCTGGGCGACCCTGCGGAAGCGGGCGGTGAGCTCGGGGTCGTTGACGGTCGCGGGGTAGCCGGGGATCCACTCGATCTGCGCCGAGCCGCCGAAGGTGGCCGCGGTGTTGTTGACGATGAGCCGGAACTCTTCTTCGAGGAAGGCGCGGGTCTTGGTGTCGAGGGCGCGGATGGTGCCCATGAGGTGCGCGCTGTCGGGGATGACGTTGAACGTGCTGCCCGCGTGGAACGAGCCGACCGTGATCACCGAGGGGTCGGTGGGCGCGACGCGTCGGGAGGTCACGGTCTGCAGGGCGGCGACGAGGTGGGCGCCCATCACGATGGGGTCGATGGTGGTGTGCGGGTAGGCCGCGTGCCCGCCCTTGCCGGTGAGGGTGAGGCGGAACTCATCGGTGGAGGCGAAGATCACGCCGTCGCGGGTAGCGACCTTGCCGACCTCGAGCTCGGGGTAGCCGTGCGCGCCGTACATGCGGTCGACGGGCGTGCCGATGAGGCTGCCGTCCATCGCACCCTCTTTGCAGAGCAGGTTCGCCCCGCCCCCGCCCTCCTCTGCGGGCTGGAAGCAGAAGAGGACGTTGTTGGGCCTGCGCTCGGCGCGGGCGAGGAGCCTCGCGGTGCCGGTGAGCGAGGCGGTGTGCCCGTCGTGCCCGCAGGCGTGCATGGTGCCGGGCTTGGTGCTGGCGTAGGCGAGCTCGTTTTCTTCGGTGATGGGCAGGGCGTCCATGTCGGCGCGGAGTCCGATGGTCAGCGCTTCTTCGGGGGCCTTGGTCGTCGCGGGAAGGAACCCGAGCACGCCCGTGCCGCGCGCGAGGCCCGAGACGAACTCGACCCCCGCCTCCTCGAGCTCCCGGCACACGACGCCCATGGTGCGCTCTTCCTCGAACATGACCTCGGGGTGCGCGTGGATGTCGTGTCGGACGCGTTGCGCGTGCTCCGCCTCGTGCTGGAGGCGTGCTTCGAGTGCGTGCATCGGCTCGGAGGTCGCTGTGTCTGCCATGGGGAGAGTGTACGCCCGCTGCCGAGGGCACACCCCTGCGGGTTCCCCGCGCTGGCGGGTGTGGTTTGGGATGTGGGATGGGGCTCGTTAGCGCGGGTCGAAACTACCCAGACCGCCATGGCGCACGAACTCGATGCCGCGTTGCTGCGCTTCTGCGAGGAGGATGTTCATCCCGATCGCGTCGGAGGCGATGTGCCCGGTGACGATGACCCCACCCAGGCCGCCCGCTTCGGCTCGGCTGCGCAGGCGAGCGGCTGCGTCGCCCGAGATGTGGATGTACACCACGGTGCCGACGCCCGCCTCGAAGAGCGCCTCGGCGGCCTCGGCGCCGCCGTTGGTCCCGCCCGCGTGCATGACCGCGATGCGCCCGACCTGGCGCATCGGCGACTCGGGGACGATGAGGATCTCGTTGTCGGCGTGGGCGAGTTCGGGGATCGCGTGGAGCGCACGCGTGGCGTCTTCCACGCTCGCCTCGGGGCCGACGCCCTCGAGCGCCTTCACCATCTCGCGCCGGCCGAGTTCGTCGGCGGCGAGATGGATGTTGAGCAGATTCAAGCCGAGCAAACGCGCGGCGCTCACGAGGTGGTCGTAGTCGCCCGCGTGGTCGTTGTACCGGCAGCGGTCGCGCAGCTGCTGGGTCGCATCGAGCGCCGCGTGCGACGAGACGCCCTGTTCGGTCATGAGTTCGACCATGCGGGAGAGAACGCGGTGGAAGCCCCGCCGGGCGCTGCCCGCGAGCGGATGGTGCACCAGGACGGTGTCGCACCCGAGCTGCTTGGCGAGCATGAGGTCGCCCGTCGTCGCGTTGATGGTCGCGAGCGCCTTCTTCACGGGCACGCCCGCGTCGAACGCGACGCACGAATCGCTGGGCGTGCGCCCGAAGCCGGTCATCTCGTCGCCCAGGTGCAGCAGGTCGTGTGGCGTCATCCTCCCAGCCTACACCAATGCCCGCGGTAGCCGCCCGAAGAACTCACACCGATCGCGGACAAGTCTCACGCCCGCAGCGGCTGAAGGCCACGCTTCTGACGCTCTTCGTTCAGGTGCGCCAGCGCGGGCAGGTGCTTGGCGATCAGCTTCACGAGCTGCGCCTGCGAGACGTTGAGCCTGAGCCCCGCGCGCTTCATGTCGTGCCCCGCGGCGTCGATCGTGTCCATCGCCTCGGCGAGCAGCGAGGCGTAATCGCGGTGGTCGGGGCTCACGACGATGCGCGATTTGTGCGTGCCGTCCTTCTGGCGGACCCGCTCGAGCCGCGAGCGCCAGAGGGGCGAACCGATCGAGCCGTCGGGCACGCCGATGCGGTGCTTGGTCGCCAGGAGCAGCCGAAGCCGGCGCAGCGCGACGCGCTTGTTCACGTGAGCTTCGCGTCGCTCGCCGGCCTGGCCCGTGAGGCCCGTCGCGTCGTGCGTGATCGTGACCTGCGTCTCGACGCGGTTGCGGTGCTGACCGCCCGGGCCACTCGACCGCCCGCGCGTGAGCGTGCACGCGGCGAGTATGTCCTCGTCGAACCACGCGGCGGGGTGCGCGTAGGGCTCGAGGCGCTTCTCCTCGGTGTTGTGGAGCCTGGTGTTCATCGCGAGGTGGGCCTGGCGGCCAGGGTGAGGTCATCGCGTGCGCCCGCTTCGAGCATGCGCGCACCGAGGCCGGCGATCATGGCGGCGTTATCGACGCAGTAGCGCGGCTCGGGCAAGACGAGCGGAAGGCCGCGCTCGGCGCAGAGCGCTTCGAGGCGCGCGCGCAGCGCGGAGTTCGCGGTGACGCCGCCCCCCACGAAGAGCGCCCGCGTGGGCTCGGCCACCGCTGCACGCTGATCGAGCGCGCGGACGATTTTCTTCTCCACCGCGCGGACCGCGGCCCGCTGAAAGCTCGCGCAGATATCCGCACGCTCGGAATCGGTGAGGTCATCGGTGGTGCGCTCGAAGACGGGCTTCCCGTCGGGGCCCTTGGTCGGCTGACCGCGGACGGCGTACAGCACGGCCGTCTTGAGCCCGGAGAACGAGAAGTCCAGCGTCTCTTTGCCCAGCATCGAGACGGGGAAGTTCAGCGCGCGCTCGTCGCCAGCCTGCGCGAGGCGATCGACCGCGGGCCCGCCCGGGTGCCCGAGGCCCAGGGTGGCAGCGACCTTGTCGTACGCTTCGCCGATGGCGTCGTCGATCGTCGCGCCGAGCGGGGTGATCGAGGACGGGGCCTCCATCGCGTAGAGCGCCGTGTGCCCGCCCGAGCCGACGAACCCGAGCGCAGGGAAGAGGCCCGCCTCATCGAGATCGGTCCCCAGCAGGCCCGCATAGAGATGGGCGTGGACGTGATGCACGCCCACCAACGGCACGCCCAGCGCCCAAGAGAGCGCTTTAGCGGCGCTGACGCCCACCAGCAGCGCCCCGATCAGGCCCGGCGTGTGCCCGACGGCGACGGCGTCTATCTCGTCGAGATCCGCGCCCGCCTCGGCGAGCGCCGCGTGCACCACGGGGACGATGCGCTCGACGTGCGCACGGCTTGCGAGTTCGGGCACGACGCCGCCGAACGCTGCGTGCAGGTCGTGCTGGGAGGCGACGGCCGACGCACGCACGGTGCGCGCTTCATCTACAACGGCGACCGCCGTCTCATCGCAGCTCGACTCGATGCCCAGGACCCGCACAGCCGACTCAGTCCTCTTCGGAGGCCGGGGCCTCTTCGCCCGCGCCCGAAGGCTCGAGGGGCGCCCGGCTCAGGAATCGCTCGAGGTCATCGGCGGTGATGCGCAGGGTGGCGACGGCGTTGCCCTCTGCGTCGTACACCTCGAGGCGCCCGTCGGTGAGCGTCGCGTCGTCGGGAATCAGGTCGATCTCGCTGTCTGCGGGTTCATCGGTAGCGGCCGAGCGCAGGGCGGCGATGCGACGCTGGATGCGCTCCATCTCGTCCTGGAAGAGCTCGAGTCGCTCCTCCTCGGCCTTGAGCTCGGCGAGCTCGATCGTGCCCGCGGGCACCTGGCCATCGGAGACCGCGACCCAAGCGCCGCCCACGATCTTGTCGTGCAGCGCCTCGATGGCCGACGCCAGCTGCGGGTCTTTCAGGTGCTCGAGGATCCACGCGGGGTCGGACCAGTCGCCCTCGGGCGGGTCGGAGCGCAGGGTCTCGGCGGCGCGGCGCTCACGCCACATCTCGACCGCCTCGCGCGGCTCGACGGGCACATAAAACCCGGGCGTCGGGTCGACACCCCACTCCGTCGCGTCGTCCGTGCGGTGCAGCAGGCGGCCCGAGGGCAGGTAGTAAAACTGCTCGGTGATCTTCACCGAACCCACGCCCGAACGCAGCGGGTACACCCCCTGCACCGAGCCCTTGCCGAAGGTCCGCTCGCCCAGAACGATCGCGCGATCGTTGTCCGCCAGCGCACCGGCGACGATCTCGCTCGCGCTCGCGCTGCCCGCGTTGACGAGCACCACGATCGGGAAGTCGCCCAGCTTGCCGTCGCGGTGCGTCGCGTCGGCCTTGCGCGCGGGGCCCCGGCCACGCGTCGAGACGATCGTCCCACGCTCCAAAAACATGTCGGAGATCTGGATCGCAGCGAGCAGCGAGCCGCCCGTGTTGTAACGCAGGTCCAGGATCAGGCCCTGCATGCCGTCGCGGATCAGCGGGTTGAGCGTCGAACGGAGCGTTCGCGGCGTGGTGTCGGTGAACTGCGTGAGACGCACGTACGCGATCTTGTCTTCGGGGTCGGCGTAGTACTTCCAGTCCTCCCCGTCGCGGAAGAGGCCCTTGGTTGTGATGGTGCGGATGGGCTTGCGCACCAGGCCGATCTCGAAGCGCGTCCGCCCCTCTTTCACGCCCGGGTCGCGCAGGGTGTCGAGCTCGGCCTCGCTCACGCCCTCGGCCTCCGCCTCCGTGAAGGGGGGCGCGGGAGCGAGCTCGGGGGCAGCGGCGGCGCCCTCGGGCCAGTCGGACTCGTCGCCCGTGCGCTCGATCGTCAGACGCACCGGCGTGTCCGGCTCCCCGAGGAGGCGGTCGATGATGTCGTTGAGCGGCATGGCGTAGGTGCTCGTCGCGTCGACGCCGACGACGAGATCCTCGGGCTCGAGCCCGGCGCCCCAGGCGGGCGAGCCGTCCATGGGCGAAGCGATGCGCAGGAAGCCCTCGGAGCCGTTGACCTCTGCGCCGATGCCGACGTACGAGCCGCGGACGTCCTTATCGAAGTCCGCGAGGTCGGCGGCGGGGATGAAGTTCGTGTAGGGGTCGTCGAGCGCCTCGAGCATGCCGACGATGGCTGCGTCTCGGAGGGCTTCGCCGTCGGGGAGCTCGCGGGCGCGCTCGGTGATGAGCTGGTACGCCTCGGCGATGGAGTTGATGTTCTCGGTGGGGGACATCGCGTCCTGCATCCCGTAGGCGACAACGCCCGCGACGGGGGCACCGATGAGAACAGCTGCTGCCAGAGACTTGATCGAGGCCACGTGGGCTCCTTTCGGGGCACCCCTTGGCGGGGGGCCGGAGACGGGGGGCGCGGGGCCCAGAACGGACCCCGACCACCTTGGGTGTACTGCTACTCGGCCCGATCGGTTCCGCGAGTGCACCCGAGGCGCGTGCTTCACACGATACGGGCAGACCCCAGCCCGAGCGAACGGAAGAAATCTCACCCCTCGTCGAGCGGAGCGTCGATGACCTGCGGGCTGCGCACCGCCGTCGGCGTGGATGAGCGCCTAGTGTTCGGCTCACCCCTTCAGGAGCTCTGAGCGATGGTCAACGACTGAGAAGGCATTCTCCCGCACACCCCCATGTCGCGCACCTTCTCCTCGTCCCCCGAGCGGGACGCGTCTCTTTAGACGCCTCGCTTCAGCTATAGGCCATCGCTTTATGCCCGCACAAAAAGACCGCACCACCGTCAGCATCCGCCGCGAGAAGGCCGTTCTCGCAGCGGTGCATTTGCCCGAGAGCGTCTTCGACGAGCGCGATCCCTTCGGCGAGCTGCGAGCGCTCGCCGAGACGGCCGGCGCGCAGGTCGTCGGCGAGCTCATCCAGACCAAGCAGCGCCCCGAGGCGAGCACCTACATCGGTTCCGGCAAGCTCAAAGAGCTCGCAGCGATGGCGGCGGAGCTCAAGGCGGGCGTGATCATCTTCGACCACGAGCTCTCGCCCAAGCAGATCGCCAACATCGAGAAAGAATCGAGCTGCAAGGTCCTCGACCGCTCGGAGCTGATCCTCGACATCTTCGCCAGCCGCGCCACGACCAAGCAGGCGCGGCTCTCCGTCGAGCTCGCCCAGCTCGAGTACACCTACCCGCGCCTCCGCGCGATGTGGGACCACCTCGAGCGCATCGTGGGCGTGGGCGGCATCGGGGGCGTGGGGACGCGCGGCCCGGGCGAGCAGCAGATCGAGATCGACCGCCGGCTCGTGCAGAAACGCAAGACGATCCTCCGCCGCGAGCTCGAGCGCATCACCGCGCGGAAGAGCCGCGAGGTGGAGTCGCGCAACAACGACCACTTCACCGTCGGCCTCGTCGGCTACACCAACGCCGGCAAGTCCACGCTCTTCAACGCCGTCACCGAGGGCGGGGCCTTCGCCAACGACCAGCTCTTCGCCACACTCATGACGCGCACGCGCGAGTGGAACCTGGGCGGGGGCGAGAGCGTGATGCTCTCCGACACGGTGGGCTTCATCCGCGACCTGCCCCACCACCTGATCGAGTCGTTCCAGGCGACACTCGAAGAGGCGACCAACGCCGACCTCTTGCTCGTCGTGCTCGACGTGAGCGATCCCTCGGCCGAGCTGCACTACAACACCGTGATGTCGACCCTCGACACGCTCTTCACCGATCGCGGCACGCACGAGGACGACCGCCCCGAGATCCTCACGCTGCTGAACAAGGCCGACGCCCTGCGCGACAACGCGCCGCTGCTGGTGTGGGAGCGCCGCGTGCCGGGGTCGATCCCCATCGCTGCGATCGATCCCGAGGGATTGGGGCACGATGAGCTGATCCGCCGGGTGCGTTCGGCGGCGCGCGGGCGCGTCCGAGAACTGCGCGTTTGCCTCCCGCTCTCCGAGGGCAAGGCGATCGATACGCTCGAAAAGCGTGCGACGATCCACGACCGCGTTTACGAGAACGGTTCGGTCACGCTCGTGTGCGATGTGGGGGAGCGCCAGCTGACCCGCCTGCGTGCGGGCGGCGCCCGGTTCACGCTGACCGACGCCGAGGGGGCACCCGTGGCCCTCCCGGGCGAGGCACGGGCCACGCGCGACTGGCCCTCGAAGGCCTGATCCCGCGGGCGGCGCCCGAGGCCCGAGCCTGGGGGTCGCCCAGCGTGCGGGTCGCAGCGGGGGCAGCACGAGCATATTCGAGGGTTTTCCGCGGGTGCGGGGACTATCATGGCCCTCGTGCCGCACAGGCAGACCGACCCGCCCGCGAGGCGGTCATCAACCAACCCGAAGGATGTCTCCGATGGTGAATCGTGTGCTGAGCGGCGCCGCTCTTGCCCTGCTCGTGACTACTGGCTTTGTTCACGCCCAGCCCGCGCGGGACCTCACCCCTGCCCAGCAGGCCGAACTGGAAGCGCTCGCAGCGCTCCCGAAGTTCGAGACGGGCCTCGTCGAAGGCCGGACGGCCCAGTACGAGATCACGCGTGCGATCGACTTCACCCAGCAGTCGGGCGACAACGCCGCCTCGGCAGCGCAATCGACGCAGAGCCACCGCATGACCCTCGAGATCACCGTCGCCTCGGCGAGCGGTGACGGCGCGGGCGTGATCGAGGGTCGCCTGCTCGCCTTCGACGGGCGGATCGAGGACGAGTCGGGCCCCGTCGCGGTGACGTACGACCTCTCGGGCGAAGTCGATAAGACCGATGCCGTCGCGTCGGCCCTCGCGGGCCTGCGCTTCCGCGCCGAGTTCAATGCCGCGGGCAACGTCACGACCATCGCGGGCCTCGAGGAGTTCGCCGCCGCGGTCGCGGAGAGCGACCTCGCAGCGAGCGACATCTTCAGCCCGCTCGACGCCGAGCAGTTCCCCCGCCTGCTGAGCAAGCTCGCCAACGCCGAGGGCGGCGTGGAGTTCACCGCGGGCGACGCGCCCACCACCACCTGGACCACCTCCGAGAACATCGACCTCGGCCCGAGCGGCTCGCTCGTCATCACCCGCGGCTGGACCCGCGGCAAGGGCGATTCGGCGCTCGAATGCTCGGGCGTCTACTCCATGGCCCTCGACCCGCCCGCGGTCGCCAACGACACGGCGCCCCAAGGCGTCATCGAGGCGTACGCCGGCACGGGCCGCATGCTCTGGAGCCCCGAGGGCGGTCTCGAGTTCCTCACCAGCACCGAGAACGTGTCGATGCGCTGGGTCCTGGGCACGATGTCGGTCCGCTCGTCGCAGCAGTCGTCGACGGTTATCCGCAACGTCACCAAGGACTGATCGCTACCCCTTCGAGATCGGAGCCCGCGCAGTGATCACCGGCAACCTGACCGTGGCGATCTTCGACGAGGCCGCCGGGTGGTCGCTGCCCGACGGGCTGGTGTCGCTGCTCGCCGATCGTGCGGGCCCGGCGTGGAAGGTGCGCAAGGTCACATCGCGGACCGAGCTCCTCACCGCGATGGGCGACACCGTGGGCATCGTGGGCCTGCCGCTCACCGAGGAGCAGATCGCTCCGCACGTGGGACGGCTGCGCTGGATCCAGCTCTCGCGCTCGGCCGGCGATGCGACCCCGGCGCTGGTGCACGCGATGGGCGCGGGCGTCCGCGCCTCGTCCGCTGCGACCCCGCGGGCGGCGCGTGTCGTCGAGCACACGCTCGCCGCCACGCTCATGATGCTCCGCCGGCTCGACCTGGCGGCCATCAAGCAGTCCGAGCACGACTGGTCGGTCCAGGAACTCACGCCGCAGATTCGGTCGCTGCGCGGATCTCGTGTGGCGGTCATCTCTCCGCCTCCGTTCGCACGGGCGATCGCGGGCCCGCTCGCGGCATTCGGCGCGGAGTACGAGGCGTGCGTCGTCGGCGCCGCCGGCGCGGAGCGCGCGCTGGACGAGGAATCGATCCGCGCCCGCCCGCTCTCGGAACTCAACGACGTGCTCGCCCACGCGGACGTTGTGATCTGCGCGACCCCGCGCATCGTGCAGACCATGGGCCTGATGGGCCGCAAGCAGTTCTCCGCGATGAAGCGTTCGGGCGTCTTTATCGACGTCTCGCGCGGGGGCGTGACCGACGAGGCCGCGCTCATCGACGCACTGCGAAGAGGCCTGCTCGGGTGCGCAGCCCTCGATGTCTTCGCCTCCGAGCCCCTGCCCCCCACTTCGCCCTTTTGGACGATGGCCAACGTCGTCGTCACCCCGCACATCGCAGCGGCGGGCGAAGGATTCTGGGACAGGCTCATCGAACACGCCGGCGAGAACGCTCGCCGGGCCGCGGAGGGTGAGCCGCTCCTCGACGAACTCCCCCCGGCCCTGTACGTGCGCAAGTGAAGATCCCGCGTTCGGCGTGGGCGTTCTGCTGCGTGGCGCTGGGCGTGCTCCTCGCGCATGCCACACCGGCTGTGCCGGCGGCGGTCGCTGCGACGGCGGGCCTGCTCGCGTGCGCCGCGCACTTTGTCATTCCGGAGCGCAGCCGCGCGATCGTGCTGTGCTTCGCATGTGTCGCGGGGTCGTGGGCGTGGTCGGCGCACCGCTGGTACACCATTCCGCCCAACGATGTGCGCACCCTCGCGGCTGATGAGCCGCGCACGCTCGTCTCCCTCGAGGGCGTGCTGCTGGAGTCACCCCGCGCTGTGCCCGGCCAACGCGGGAGCATGGCGGGGTTCACCCATTTCGACGCGTCGCGCTTCACCGCGCACCTGCGCACGACACACGCGATCGGGGGCGACGGCGCCGTTGTCCCCATCCGCGGCATTGTGCGGCTGCGGATGAGCGCCGAACAGGCGCACGTGCGCGCGGGCGACACGGTGCGCTTCACCGGCTGGTTCACCCCGCCCCTCGGGCCGACGAACCCGGGCGAGCGTGACTTCTCGCGCCTGCTCGCCGAACGCGGTTTCTCGGGGAGCGTGAGCCTGGCGCGGGGCGCGACGCTCGAGCGCCTGTCCGGGCCGGCCCATCTCTCTAGCCGTGTGCTGCGGTTCCGGGATGCGCTGCGCGAGCGGGCGCGGTCGGCGCTGCCCGACCCGCAGAGCGGGCCGCGCGCCGCGCTGCTGCATGCGCTGGTGCTGGGCGAGCGGGAGGCGGGCTACGACGAACTCGCACCGCCCTTTACCCGCGCGGGCCTTGCGCACGTGCTGGCGATCTCGGGCATGCACCTGGGCGTGCTCGCGGTGCTGTCGGTCTTTCTGGTGCGCTCGGCGGGCGATCGGCCACGCCTTGAATCGATCGTGCTCGTCATCGTCCTGGGTCTGCTGCTGCTCCTCGTGCCGGCGCGGGCACCGATCCTGCGGGCGGCGGGCATCGCACTCGCGCTCACGGCGGGCGGGGTGCTCGGCCGGCGCTATCGCGCGACGGTCATGCTCGCGTGGGCGGGCGTCCTGGTCCTGATCTGGAAGCCGACGGAGCTCTTCTCGCCGGGGTTCCAACTCAGCTTCGGGGTGGTGGCGGCGCTGGTGCTTCTTGTGCCGCGTGTCGAGTCGCGCTGGATGCCCCCCGCGCCGCCGACGGACGAGCAGCGGCTGCCCCAGCGACTCCGGCGGTGGGTCGCCCGGGTCTTCATCGGTAGCTTCGTCGCGTGGGCCGTGTCGGCGGTGTGGGTCGCACAGTCGATCGGGATCGTGTCGTGGTGGAGCACGCTCACCGCGGTCATCGCGTTACCGGCTGCGGCACTCGCGCTGGGGCTTGGTTACGGCGCGGTCATTGTTGGGCTCGTCGTTCCGGGGCTGGGCGCGGGTGTTTCGGGCGTGCTACTGGCCAGCGCGGAGCCGCTGCTCGCGGTTGTTTCAGCCGCCGACACACTGCCGCTGAGTCACACCTACGCCCCCGCGCTGCCCCTCGCGTGGTCGATCGTCGGGACGGCGCTGATCGTGTGGTGGCTCGCGTGCGGGGCCGGACGGGGGTGGCGAAGCCGCTCGGCGCTTGCGTTCGGCGCGCTCGCGTTCGCGCTGTGGACGACGCACCTCGCTACGAGGCCCACGCTCGACGCAGGCGTGGTGCTTCGTGTGGACGTGCTCGATGTGGGCGACGGCACCTGCTGGCTCGTGCGCTCGGGAGACGAGGCGGTGCTCCTCGATTGCGGGTCGGATTGGCTGGGCATCGGCCTGCGCACGGTGCCCGACGCGCTGCGCGCGCTCGGCGCTCCTGCTATCGAGCGCGCGTTCGTCTCGCACGACGATGTCGATCACTTCGCGGGCCTGCTCGACGCAGCGGACCCGATCCGCCTCCGCCGCGTGGTCACGACGAGCGCCTTCGCGGAGAGCGCAGCGAGCAAACCCGAAGGCGCAGCAGCGGCGCTCCTCGACGGGCTCGGTCGGCGCTCGATACCCGTCGAGATCGCGGCGCCCGGCGCGGCCTGGCGCGTCGGTGAGGCCACGATCACGATGCTCGCGCCCCACCCCCGCGACGACCTGACCTCTGACAACGACCGCGCGATGGTGCTGTTGATCGACGTCCCCACAAATGCCGGGCCGCGCCGGGCGCTCTTCGTGGGCGACCTCGAGCGCGAGGGCATGTCGGCGCTCGTGCGCCGGCACCCGGGCCTCGCCGCCCACGTGATCGAAGCGCCGCACCACGGCTCGGCCCGCCCGTTCGCGGCCGAGTTCGTCGCGGGCGTCGGCCCCGAAGTGGTGCTGCAATCGACGGGCCCCTCGCGCATCGCAGACCCGGTGTGGGCGGGCGTTCGGCGGGCGTCGGCGTGGTGGAGCACCGCGGAACACGGGGCACTGATGCTCGAGATCACTTCCGACGGCGCGATCACCGCGGGCCCCAGCACAGCCGCCGATGGCCGTGTGCAATAGCGGCTGCTTTGCCTCGTTCGACGCCGAGCCCGTGAATCGAAGGAGACGCCCGTGCAACGCCTCGCCGCCTTGATCTCGCTCTTCACATTCGTTGCCGTCTCGGACGCTGTGTCGTACAAGCCCGACCCGGGGCCGTACGAGGTGCGGATGGTGGATGATGTGCAGATCGCCGACAAGACCCGCGCCGCCCCGCTCTCGGTGCGCATCTACGCGCCCATGGAACCCACTCCCTCCGATGACACGAACGCTGCTCAACCAGCCGAGCGCGAGCCGCACGAGGGTGAATTGGAAGAGGAGCGGTCGGACAAGCAGTCGCGCTTCCCGCTGGTCGTCTTTTCGCACGGGCTGGGCGGGTCGAACAACGCCTTCGAGATCGAGTGCGCGTACTGGGCGTCGCACGGGTACGTGGTCGTGGTGTGCGAGCACCTGGATTCGATGCGTCACCCGGAGCTGCGCGCCTCGCTGCGCCGCCTCTCGCGGAGCAAGCGCTGGGAGAGGCGCGTGCTCGATCAGAAACTCGTGATCGACCGGGTCGAGGAGTGGGCCCAGGCGGTCGAAGGGCTCGGCGCAGACCAGGTCGATCTCGATCGGATTGCCACGGCGGGGCACTCGTACGGCGCCCAGACCGCGGTGCTCATGGCGGGCGGGCGGGTCGAGCGGTACGAGGGCTCAGCCCTGCTCGGCTTCGCGGAGGAGCGGGTCGACATCGCGATCCCGATCTCGCCTCAAGGCCCCGGGCAGGCCGGCTTCGCAGACGCGTCGTGGAGCGAGCTGCGCATCCCGGCGCTCTTCATTACCGGGACGCACGACGAATCGCACGACGGCTTCACGCCGGAGAACCGGACGGTGCCCTTCCGCAACGCACCGGCGGGCGACAAGCACCTGCTTGTTATCGACGGCGCGACCCACAGCTCGTTCCTCGAGCGCACCCGGCACGTACGCCCCGACACACGCAGCAACGACCCCGCGCACGCCCACCACACCCGGCAGGTCACGCTCGCCTTCCTCGATGCACACCTGAAAGAGGACGAGGGTGCGCACACGTACCTGAACTCCGAGGGCAAAGAGGGCCCAGCCGACATCGGCACCTCGACCGCCCGGTTCGAGAAGCGCTGATCGCTAGCCCTCTACGCCCAGCGCAACCACGCGGAACGCGTCGACATCCACCACGCCCAGATCGCTGACCTTCAGGCTCGGGATGACGGGGAGCGGCATGAAACTCAGGGGCATGAAGGGGTCGTGGTGCGGGCACCCGAGCTGTTCGCCGACGGCGCGGAGCAGCGCCTGCTGCTGATCGATCACGACCGCTGCATCCGCGTCGCTCATCAGGCCAGCGATGGTGAGGGGGAGGATCGCGAGCACCTCGCCCTCCAGCACCGCGCACTGGCCGCCGCCCGCTTCCGCGAGTGCCCGGCAGGCGGCGACCATATCCGCGTCGTTCGCTCCGACGACCGCGAGGTTGTGCGCATCGTGCCCGACGGTCGAGGCGATCGCGCCGCGCTGGATGCCGAACCCGCGCACGAATGCGAGGCCCACGTTGCCCGTGCCCGCGTGCCGTTCGACGACGGCGATCTTCAGGATGTCGCGCTGGGTATCGCTGACGCACACGCCGCCGGCGACCTTGGGCTCCAGCGCGAGGTGCTCGGTCACGAGCTGCGTCGGGTCCATGCCGATCACGCGCACGCGCGGCGATTCGCGGACCGCCAGCCGCTCAACTCCAAGGTCATCTGGAATACGGACGGGCGCAGCGGGCGGGGCCTGCATGGGCTTGGGCGCGCGCAGGCACGCGCCCGCAGCGCTGACGCGCTCGCCCGCGACGTACACCGTCATATCGCTCAGCGTGCGCACGTCGGGCGTCATCACGAGATCGGCGTGGTAGCCCGGCGCGATCGCGCCCAACCCCGCGAGGCGGTAGTGCTGGGCGGTGTGCAGCGAGCCCATGGCGATCGCGGTCGCGGGGTCGAGGCCCAGCGCGATCGCCGATCGGGCGACGTTGTCGATGTGGCCCGCCCGCTGGAGGTCGTCGGGGTGGCGGTCGTCGGTGCAGAAGCAGAATCGGTGGGCGTTGTGCGGGGTCACAGCGGGGAGCAGCGCTTCGAGGTTGCGTGCTGCGGAGCCCTCGCGGATGTAGACGCGCATGCCCAGGCGGAGCTTCTCGAGGGCTTCGCCCGCGGTGGTGCACTCGTGGTCGCTCGAGATGCCCGTGGCTGCGTAGGCCTGAAGTCGGTCGCCGGTCAGCCCCGGCGCATGACCGTCGACGATCGCGCGGGAGAGGCCCAGATCGATCTTCTCGAGCACGCCCGGATCACCGAGCGCGGCGCCGGGGAAGTTCATCATCTCCGCGAGCGCGACGACCTTGCCCTCGTCGAAGAGCGGTCGGAGGTCGCTCGCGCCGAGGGCGGCGCCCGCGTTTTCGAGGTGGCACGAGGGCACGCAGCTGCTCGCGGTCCAGAAGACGCGCACCGGAGCGCCCTCGGCGTCGTCCATCATCCAGCGGATGCCCGCGATACCGAGCACGTTGGCGATCTCGTGCGGGTCGGCGACGACGCCCGTTGTGCCGTGCGGGCTGGCGAGTGTGGCGAAGACACTCGGCCTTGTCATGGTGGATTCGATGTGCATGTGCGCATCGATAAAGCCGGGGAAGAGTGTCGCGCCGCTGGCGTCGATCACCTCGCGGGCCTCCCGCCTCGGGCCCACGCAGGCGATGCGTCCGCGAGAGATCGTGACATCGGCGGGAAGAATCTCGCGCGTCAGGGTGTTGACAACGAGGCCGCTACGAAACGTGATATCTCCCGGCTCGTCGCCTCGGGCGACGGCGAGGAGGTGCGGGTCCGCTGGCGGGTGTGTCATCATGGACGTCATCCTAATGGTGCGTGCGTAACGCGTTGCCTCGGCGCTTCTTTAGGGCGCTGTATCGCGAGCTTGCTGGGCGCGCTTGATCTACGAACGGGAGAGTAGCCGTGACCGGTCCGACGAGCAGCGAGACGATCGCCCTCAGGTGCATGCAGATCTGGGGCGGCAACCGCCCGATCCGCGAGGCGATCTCGACCCCGGGCATCGACGCGACGGTGCGCTCGGAGACGTACAAGGGCGGGGACAGCGGGGGCGACGTGTACTACATCTCGACGTGCGCCATGGGCAAGATCGCCCGCTTCGCGCTCGCGGACGTCTCGGGTCACGGCGAGGAGGCCGCCCGCGTCGGGGAGAGCCTGCGCACGATGCTCCGCAAGAACATGAACACCCTCGATCAATCGGAGCTCATGACCGACCTCTCGCGCGAGGTCTTGCACGGCGACACCGAGGGACGCTTCGCGACGGCGGTGCTCGCGACCTACTTCGCGCCCACGGGCCACGTGATCCTGACCAACGCGGGGCACCCGCGGCCCTTGCTCTACCGCGCGAGCGCCCACTGTTGGACGCTCGTCGATCACGAGACGATCGGCGCGGGCGACCTGGGCGCTGCGCCGGCCGACCTGCCCCTCGGGATCGTCGAGGAGGGTGGGTACCACCGCTTCCCGCTGCACCTCGCAGCGGGCGACGCGCTGCTGCTCTACACCGACGCGCTGGTGGAATCGGCGGACGCGGAGGGCGCGATGCTGGGCGAGGGGGGGCTACTCGAGGTCGTCGCGGGCCTGGAGCCCGGGGATCCCGGTGCGATGCTCGACGAGCTCGAGGCGCACCTCGCTGACCGGCGTAGCGGGGCGCCCGCGGACGACGACGCGACGGTGATCTACCTCACCCGCAACGGCGGAGCGCCCCCGGCGCTGACACTCGCCGATCGGGCACGCAGCTTGGGCGCGATGCTCGGGCTGACCAGGGTCGATCTGCACGCGGGGGCTTGAGCACGTGCAAAACTTTGTGTGCAATCGGGTGGCCCGGCGGCACCCGGCGTGCGCATGATCCGGGTATGACTCCGCCCACCTCGACGGACATCTTCGGCATCCCCAAGGCGCTCATCGGCATGGTGCACGTCGGTGCGCTGCCCGGCACGCCCCGCCACAAGCACTCGGTGCGCACGATCATCGACCGCGCGGTGCGCGAGGCGCAGACGCTCGTGGAGCACGGCTTCGACGGGATCATGATCGAGAACATGCACGACCTGCCCTACCTCCGCCGGGAGGTGGGCCCCGAGATCGTCGCGGGGATGACGACCGTCGGCCGGGCGGTGCGCGAGGCGGTCGACGTACCTATGGGTGTGCAGGTGCTCGCGGGCGCGAACCGGGCAGCGATGGCGGTCGCGCACACGATCGGTGCGCAGTTCATCCGCGCCGAGGGGTTCGTGTACAGCGCGATCGCGGACGAGGGCCTGCTCGACGAGGCCGACGCCGGGCCCCTGCTGCGTTATCGCAGGTCGATCGGCGCCGAGGACGTGTACGTGCTCGCCGACGTCAAGAAGAAGCACAGCTCGCACGCGCTCACCGCCGACGTGAGCCTGCCCGAAACGGTGCGGGCGGCGGAGTTCTGCGGCGTGGACGGCGTGATCGTGACGGGTGTGGCGACCGGGCGCGCAGCGGACATCGAGGACGTGCGGGCCGCCAGTGCTGCGGCGAAGGTGCCCGTGGTGATCGGCTCGGGGGCCCGCCCCGAGACGGCGCGGGATCTCTTCGAGTACGCCGACGCGCTAATCGTCGGTGCGTCACTCAAGGTTCGCGGCGACTGGGCGAACGACATCGACCCCGAGCGGGTGCGCGAGATGGTCAAGGCCGCCGACCGCGCCCGGCTTTGACCAGACGCGCTTGGTTCAGAACCGATTGGTTCAGCGCCGGTTGATCACAACCTAAGAGCGTCTCAGTGACCGGGGTTGCGCGCGGCGTTCATGCGGCGTTCGACGAAGTGCAGGCCGATGACCGCTGCCGCGCCCGTCAGTCCCACGCCGATGACGAGCGGCCAGAACGAGCTCCCTGTACCCGCCGCCGGGTCGCTGACGATCACCTCGTACGGCAGCCGCAGGGCGCCGATCATGAGCCCGGTCAGGGCGGCCATCGTGACGTCGTGCGCACGCCGGAAGAGCCACGAAACGACCCGCGAGAAGGTCCCCAGGCCGACAACCACCCCGACCAGAAAGACCCCGACGAGCGCGTAGTCCCCCCACTGCGGCCTTGCTGAGAGGCTGGTCAGGATGTCGGGCGACCGGCCGACGAGCTCGAAGACATGATCGACGACGCGGTGCAGCGCCCCGAAGACCGAGGCGTAGACCCCGAGCAGGAGCAATAGGAACGAGCCGGAGAGCCCCGGCAGGATCATGGCGCTGATCGCGATCACGCCGCACCCGAAGACGTAGACGAGCGTGGGCACGCGGTCCTCGATGAGCACGGCATCGGGCTGGGCCCGAGAGAACTCGGCGAAGGCCTCGGTATCGGCGAAGAGAAGAGCGTCCTCGAGCGCGGGGTCGAGCACCCCTTCGGGGTCGTAGAGCGCGAGTGTGAGATCGGGACCGGCCTCGGCGCGGATCGAGGCCGCCTGCTCGGCGGAGCGCATCTTCCCGAGGTAGAACGCGTGTTCGGCGCTCGCGCTGGTGCGGGTGGTTGATACCGCGCCGCCCGAGGGCGTGAGCCCGACGAGCAGGAAGGCGAAGACCGCAGCGAGCGCGATGGCGACCCAATGCTGGGCGCGGAGCCTCGGGATGCGGGCCAGCGGCGTCCACGCGCTGGCGGCGATGAGCCCGAAGAAGAGGGCGTAGGTCGGGCCGGGCCTCGTCTCCATCAGACCGGTGATGATCTTGGAGAGGAGGATGATCGCCGTCACGATGCCGAGGCCGATGGGCGCGAGCGTCGCCCAGTGCACGCGCTTGAGTTCGGCGAGTGAGGCGCGTGGCCCCTTGCGTACGAGCGCGATCAGGAAGGCCGGCGAGAGGGAGCCCAACGCTGCGATGAACCGCTCGTATATCCCCGTGATGAAGGCGATGGTGCCGCCCGAGACGCCCGGTACGACGTCGGCGGCGCCCATGCCGATGCCGCGAACGAAGAGGCCCGCGAAGGAGCCGAGCTCGAAGCGCGGCGGCTGGGCCGGCTCGGGCTTGCGCCCGGGCTCGGGGTCTGTCTTGGACTCGGTCTGGGACTCTGTCTGGGTTGCGTCGGGATGGTGATCGGGGGCGGGTTCGGCCATGGGGCCGATGGTAGGTCACTCGCCGGCGGGTGCAGACGAGCGGCCTTGGACCGGGGGGGCTTCTGCGGGCTCGAAGAGGAGCGCCGCCCGGAGGCCTTCGATGCAAAGATCATCGGGCTTCCACCCGTCGAAGGCGTCGGGCTTGGATTCGAGGAGGTAGAGGTCTTCCTCGTCCACCGCGCCGTCGGCGTTGACATCGACCCACGAGCGGCCGGCCTGGAGTGCTGCGAGCTCGCGCGAGGCGAGTGCGGTGTACGCGCCGATCCGCAGGTGGTTGCGGTCGAGCGTGTTCACGCGGTAGCCGCCTTCGAGGAGTTCCGCCTCGCTGGTGAGCTGGGCCATATCGATGACGGCTGCCCGCGGGGTGTCATCGGCGACCCGCCGCGCCGCCTCGCGGTAGCCGACGAGATCCTCGTCGTCCGGATCGGCGATGGGGTGCGAGGGCGTGAAGAGGAAGAAGAGCCCCTCGGGCGCGTAGCCCGCGTCAGCCCACCCCTGCGTGAGGAGATCCACAAGCGTGCGCAGGTTCGCCTCGTAGGCTTCGGCGCTCGAGGGCCCCGCAGTCACATCGTCGCCCCACGGGGAGAGCGGGGGCAGGTTCTCGTTCTGATCGTTGAGCCCCGAATGTATGCGCACCAGGACGACCGGCTCGTTCTCCTGGGCGAACGTGACCCGCCGGTAGTAGCTCGTGATGAAGGGCGTGCCCGCCGTCGCGAAGGCCTCTGCCATATCGCGCAGGGACTGTGAGCCGACGCCGTACATGGTGGAGAAGCTCGCCCCGGCGTTGCGGGTTGTTGCGACGAAGCGTGCGTCGTAGGCGGTGAACGGTCCGGTGATGTTGCCTGTAAAGCTCTGCACGAGCCCGCCGAGGGAGAAGGGGCGATCGCCCGCGGGGAGTTCGACACTCGCGAACCCGAGCCCGGGTGCGCCGAGGCCGATGTCGACGGGCTGAGCGCGCGCGAGCTCGGTGAAGGGCCACTCGTTGTTGCGTATGACGGGGCGGAAGGTGGAGCCGAGCGCGTCGGGCCTGCGTGCGTACGAGACATCGAAGCGCAGCGCCCCGCTCGTGGGCACAAAGCTACGCCTGAGGTTGATGATGCCGTGGCCGGTGACGCGGCGCGTTTCGCCCGCTGGTATGTGGACGTAGGCCATCGGCCGGACGCCGGTGTTGGCGGGGAGCAGCGCGTCGTCTTCGGGCGGCGCGCCGTCGTAGTCGAAGGTGAGCGAGCTGCGCGAGGCGAAGACGATCGAGCCGTTGCCCGTCCCGGAGGATCGGCCGTCGTTTTCTCCCAGGGACTGCAACGGGGTCGCGTACGCACCGAACCGGCGGTGCAGGGCCTCGATCCAGCCCTCGTCCCAGCCGTGATTGTCGAAGAGCTGGTTGGAATCCCCGATGCCCACCACATCGACCCGCCGGGTCGCAGCGGCCTTGAAGAAGGGTGCGAGCTCGTCGGCCCGATAAGCAGACCCCTCCGGGGCGACGGGGGCGGCCATCACGAGCCCGCAGTTCAACCACGCGGCGCAGCAGACGGCCCCGAACCACGGGGTCCGACGCCTGCGGGCGAGTTGACGGCTGCTTCTGGCCAAAATTCTCCCCTCCGGTGGCGATGATTCACCTCGGAGCTACACTATCCGTCCCGTTCGCCTCCCGGCCTATTTGGGTTCGGACGAATAGCGGCGGGCCTGTAGCTCAGCTGGTTAGAGCGCACCCCTGATAAGGGTGAGGTCACAGGTTCGAATCCTGTCAGGCCCACTTCCCGGACGAAACCACACGCCCGCTCCCCCTTTGGGACGCGGGCGTGCGTCGTTTTGAGCCTGGGCTGTATTGGCGCCCGCACGGTTCGCTTGTTGGTGTGCCCGCTGGTTTGTTCGCTGGTCTGTCCCGCTGGTCTGTCCCGCTGGTTTGTTCGCGGGGGCGGTGCTTGGCCAGGGGGCTGTCACTCGGAGGAGCCTGCCCCAGCGGGATCGGGCGGGATTGCCTCGACGCTGTAGGCACCGTCGCGCTCTGCGACCCGGACGAGGTAGCGGCCCGGAGCGGGCGCAACGAAACGGATGTTGTTGCCGTTGGGGTCGCCCGCGCCGGTGAGCGGGAGGTCTGCGGGCAGGTCGTCGTTCTCGCCGAGGTTGAGCGCCCAGCCGCCGTTGGCTGCGAACTTGAACTCGATCAGGCCGGGCGACTCGATCGAGATGGTTCCCTGCCAGAGCCCTTCATCGATGCTGGTCATCGGGTCGGCCTCGAGATCCCAGCCGTTGAACGTGCCGGAGATCGAGAGGGTGTTGATCCCCAGGCTCGCCTCCTCATCGGGCGCCGGCGCGCGCTCGCCGAAGAGCTCGAGGCTTAGCCCGTAGCCCAAAGGCGCAGCAGCGAGCACGAGCGCTGTGAGCACCGCAGGGAGCAGCTTCCTCTGCGCCACACGCGCGAAGAGGAAGTCGAGCGAGACACGCCCGCTGCCGACGGCAAGGAAGCACAGGAAGAGGGCGAAGTAGAACTGGGTGATGTGGAAGTCGACGATCGGGCGCATGCCGTGGAAGCGGAAGCACGCGAATCCGATGACGACCGCGAGCGCGAAGGCGCTGAAGCGTGTGAAGAGACCGACCATCAGGAGTAGGCCGCAGACGAACTCTGTCAGACACGCGGCTGTAGCGCTGAACGACGGGAACGGGAATCCCATCTCCACGACCTGATCGACCATCCAGCCGGGGGTGGGCAGCTTGTCGAAACCCGCGGTCATGATCATCCACCCCGCGTACACGCGAGCGAAGGCCAGTGGCACGTCGAGCGGGAGCATGCGTGCCTGCCCCGCTGCACCGCGCTCTCCGAAGCGGCCGAAGAGGAGCGTGCTCAGAAGACCGGGGGCGGGTTTGGATTCTTGCTGCTGCGTATTCATGCGTTGGTTCTCCGAAAGCTGCCATCGCTTGAATGCATGATTCAGATTCACGCGCCCTTGGTTTCGGTCAGCGTCCCGCTGGGGCGCCGCCCTTGCGCGGGTCGCTCGCAGCGTCCAACCCGTCACCGTCGCGCACGATCAGCTGCACCACGCCCAGCTCGCTGCGCTCCTGCATCGCGTGACCGTTGGAACCCAACGCATCCCACCAAGCCGCGGGCATGCCGGCTTCGACGAAGAGCGTGTCGGGCGCCCACTGGTGGTGCCAGCGCGGCGCGGCGACTGCATCGCCCGCGGCCATGCCGAAGTGCAGGCTGTTGAGCAGCGCGTGGGCCGTCGCGGTGATGATCCGCGGCCCGCCCGAGGCGCCCGCCACGGCGATCACTCGCCCGTCGCCGTCGAGCACGATGGTGGGCGACATCGAGCTCAGCGGCCTCTTTCCCGGCGCGGGGAGGTTGCGCCGGGATTGCGTGAGGCCGAAGGCGTTGGCCTCGCCGACGCGGGTGAGGAAGTCGTCCATCTCGTTGTTGAGCACGATGCCGAGCTCGGGGACCGCGATGCGCGAACCGAACGAGAGGTTGATCGTCTCGGTGCAGGCAACGGCGTTGCCCGCCGCATCGACGACAGAGAGGTGGCTCGTGCCGCCGTCTTCCAAGGGTTCGGCGGCTGTGCGCCCGGCGCGGTGTACGCCGTATTCCTCGATGGGCAGCACGCGTTCGGGGTGCAGCCTCTCCGCAGCCGAGTTGATCGCACTTCGGTCCAGCATGCGGTCTGTAGGCACCTCGACGAACTCCGCGTCGGCCATCCACCGCGCGCGGTCGGCGAACGCGTGCTTCATGCTCTCTGTGAGTGCGTGCGCGTAGACATGGCTTGAGCGACCGCCGGGATCAAGTGGCCCTGCGCCGACATGGCTGGTCATCTGCGCGTGGTACGCCTCGAGCAGGCCGAAGAGCTGGGCGATCGCCACCCCGCCAGACGAGGGCGAGGGCATGGTGAGGAGGGTGTAACTGTCACCGGTGAGTGTGACATCGTGCACGACGGGTGTTGTAACGGTAACGCGATAACGGGAGAGATCCTGCCTTGTCAGCACGCCGCCGGCCTCGCGCACCGCGAGGACGATCGCGCTGGCAGCGTCTCCCTCGTAGAACGCGCTCGCCCCGGACTCCGCGATGCGCCGGAGCAGTTCGGCCTGCTGCGGGTTGCGCACGAGCGAGCCGTCGGTGCGCTGGGTGTAGGTCGAGCGCAGCCAGGCGTCGCCGAAGGTGTTCCCGCTCCGCTCGCCGAGATGAGGCTCGAGCGCGTCGATCGCCTGCTCGCCGTGCTCGCCCGGGAAGAAGCCCTCGCCGGCGAGCTTGATCGCCGGCGCGAGCACCGCGCTGCGCGGGAGGACGCCGAACCGGTCGTGCGCCGCGAGCAGGCCGCGCACCGTGCCGGGGATACCCACTGCGCTGCCGGAGAACCGGCTCGCGTCCTCCGGGAGATCGAAGAAGTGGTCGGAGGTTACCGCAGCGGGTGCGCGCTCGCGGTAATCGAAGACAACGCTCACCGGATCAACAACGCCCTGGGTGCGCGGATCGTCGGCCATGCGGACGACCATGAACCCGCCGCCCCCAAGGCCACAGGAGTACGGGCGCACCACCGAGAGCGCGAAGCTCGTTGCGACCGCGGCATCGACGGCGTTGCCGCCCATCGCGAGCACCCGCGCGCCCGCGCGCGACGCGTCCGGATGATCGGCGGCGACGGCTTCACGCTCGAACCGGGCGCTGTGCGCCGCCTTCGTAGTGAGCCCCGCGCACCCCGGAACGAGCCACGCCCCGCTGAAGGAAGCGAGCAGCGCGAGTGCGCGGGTGCGTGAGTGTCGGTTGGTGCGTCGGTTGGTGCGTAGCTTCATGCCGCGAGTGTACCGCTGGATCCGGGATTCCTAGGATCTGATGTGTTCCGCTGGGAAAGGACCTCGCTGTGCTGAAGAAGCTGCTGAATTTCTTGCTGCTGTCGAACGGGATCAGCGCGACGGACGAGCGCGACGACGCCGACAAGTGGTCCAAGTTCCGCGCCGAGCGCGAGGCGTGGGAGCACGAGCAGGCGTTGAAGAGGTCGGCGCCGCAGCAGGGTGGCCCCGCCGAGCCGCCAGCGCGGGCCGACGAGCCTCACCAGTAGGCCCTCGCCTTGGAGGGCGTGGAGGCGTCGAGGTTGACGATCAGGTAGCGCAGCGCGTCGGCGACGTGGTCGGGGCCGTCTTTGGCGGGTGCGGGCGCTTCGCCCTCGGACTCGGCGAACCTGTAGGTGCGCATCGCCTCGATGAGCTGCTCGCACCGCTCGTGGACGAGGAGCGTCGGCCCTCCGACGGCCGGCGCGAGACGGGCGCGCACCGCGCGCAGGCCGTCCTCGAGCCGCGTCCGACGCGAGCGCACCGCGAAGCCGCTGCGCCGCAGGACGGTGATGGGCGAGAGCCCCGTCTGATCCGAGCGCTGGTTGCCCGCGGGATCGACGCCCATCCACGAGGGCAGCGGCCACGGCGACCGCCGAACCGCCTCGCAGTGCCGGGCGATCGTGACCTCGGCCTCCACGCGCTCGTCGACGATGCGCAGCACGTTGTCGGCCCCGACGCACCCCCACAGCATCGCGGTCGGTGCGCGGAAACCGAAGTCCACGCCCATGTACCACGCGATGCCGCCGTCGCTCGTGTCGACTTCAAAGGGGGCAACGTGCGTCGCAGCATCGAACTCTGGATAGACCGCGTCGGAACGCGAGGGTCTTTGAGAAAGCATCTCGGAGCGCCAGGTGCGTATATCGACGCGCTTCTTCGATCGCACCGCGTCGCGGATGTGAACGTGGCCTTCGCGCGGCTTCTTCGCCCGGCCCCGGCACTCTTCGTGCAGCACGCACGATTCGCAGTCGTGCTCGTCGGCGCAGCGCTCGAGCACATCGAGCACGCCCCAGCGGAAGAGACGCCTCGGGGGGTCATCGCCCCGCGCGCTTGCGATGAGATCGTGCATCAACCCGCCCGCGCGGTGGTGCGTGCTGAGCGCCTCGATTGCGGCGGGCACGAGGACACCGTTCTCAAGGCGCAGCGATCGGGGCGTGAGCTGGGCTGCGGTCCAGAGATCGCGGTCGAGCAGTTCGGCCTCGTCGCACCGGAGGATGGTGGGGCGCGACCCTCGGATGGCGGTGGGTGACGCCGCTGCTATGGTCGCGCGGGAACCGTTCTCGAGCGCGATCCGCTTCTCCGTGACCCGCCCCTTCACGAAGGGCAGGAGCGCCTCGCGCTCGAAGAACGACCGCAGGTGCGCGTGCATGCGCCCCGCCTGCTCGAGCGACCCTCCCAAAAGCATGATCTCGATGCCCGGCTTGAGGACCAGGTCGAGCATCGTTGCGAGCGCGGCGTAGAAGGTCTTGCCCCCGCCGCGGTTCGCCCACACCACGCAGTCGCGCGGCTCGTCGCCGACGACGCACGCGTGGGTGAGATAATCGAGCGGGCAGGCGTGCCCGCGGATCATCGGCCTATCGGGAACGCGCACGCCCGCGAGCGCGAGCGCGAGTTCGGCGACCTCCCCGCGCGTGCGCGGCATATCGGGGTACTCCGTCAACGCGCCCCCTTGCGCACGCCCAGCGCCGTCAGGAGGGCCGCGGTTCGGTCGCCCGCGTCGCGCTTGCGCAGCCGGCGCAGGAGCGCCGAGCGCTCGGCGCTGGTCATGAAAAACGTCACGCTCGCGGGGAGGTTGTCTTGCTGGTGCTTCGTCTCTGCCTCGGGGCTTCGTAGCGGTCCGGGCGTCTTCGTGGTGGTGTGCATCGCGTGCTCCGGTGCTCTCCGCCGGGGCGTGCGAATCTGTGTGCGGTCGTTACAGCGCTGCGTGGGCGTAGGCGACCGGCGTCACGGCCAGCGCCCTGCACGCCCGCGCGAAGAGATCTTCGATCGGCTCGCCCGTGCCCGCGCGGGTGGCGCGCGAGCCCGAGGCCCACCTGCGCAGCTCCGCCTCGACGAACGCCCGCCCCCCGCCCGCGATCGCCCGCGCGAGCGACGTGTCGGGCGTGGCGTACCGCCAATCATCACGCACGCCCGCGTAGTGCAGCGCATCGTGCAGACGCTGATCCCGCGCGGACCGCACGAGCCTGAAGGGCGTCATCCCCGCCCGGCTGAAGAAGGGGCAGACGCCCCCCATCGCTGCGATCGCTTCGGTGCAAGGCGTGAGGGGCGCGTCGATGTACGCGCGCACCAGCCGCACCGCGAGCCCCGAGCCGCGGTACTCCGGTGCGACGATCACGCGCGAGATGCAGCGGAGTTCGTCGTTGATCCGGCGAGCGCGCTCGCGCTTGCTGCCCACATCAAACCGGTCGGGCCAGGCGCGGGAGCGCCACGCCCCGTTGAGCGTGGGCATGCTGACCACGAGCACGCCCGCGAGGGCCCCGCTTGCGGAGTCTCGCGCCGTGAGCACGCGCGCTACGGTCGCGGGTTTGCCGGGCCTGTAGTGGTGGTGAGCGAGGGCCTGGAGGTCGCGCTCGCTCCCCTGCTCGATGACGCAGGGGCTCTGCGGGCGATTCGATCGCGCGCTCGTGGTTACACGGAGCGGGCCGCTACGGTCCACGCGGATGTGGGTGCGCGCCCGGAGACTCGCGGCGCAGGCGGGCGCGTTGGTCGCCACGACCGCGCGCACGCTCGGCGTTCGCTGGAGGAACCGCACGAGCGCCTGGGCGGCGCTGCGCGCCGTCGCGTCGTCGAGCGCTGCGGCGAACTCGTCGATGAGCAAAAGCACCCGCTCGCCCCGGCGTGCGCGCAGATCGGCTTTGGCGATCGCAAGCGCGAGGCGCAGCCGCTCGCGTTCGCCCGACGACAGCGCCCCCGGGGGGCGGAGGGCCGTCCCCACTTCGGCGAGCCCGGCCTGTGCGAGCGCGCGCATGCGATCGTCGGTGCTCCTCCCGGGCACGCGCTCGACGGCGGTCTTCCGACCGGGGCGCACCGCGGGCGGCTCGACGAGTACCCACTCGCCCGCGCCGTTGCATGCGGCCTCGGCGATGTCGCGCAGGAGCGTCGTCTTGCCCGCGCCGGACGGTCCCGTGATGAGCGCGATGCCCGCGGGCGGCAGTTCGAGCTTGAACCGCGCCGGCGCGGGCGCGCTCGGTGCGAGGTCGTCAAGAGTGAGGCCGAACGAGGCCGCGACCGCGCAGTTGACCCGCGTGCGCGCGGGGCCCGCGCGGTGCGTGCGTTCGACGGTGAGTAGATCGTTGCCCTGCATGTTCACGCCCCCGCCCCGCACTCGCTCTCGTAGAGCGCGTCGACCTTCTGGAGTTCGGTGCGCACCGCGTGGAGTGTGGTGCCCAGGCCCCTGGCGGCGTCGCGCATGGAGAGCCCGTGGAGGTAGACGGCGGTCGCCACGCGCCGGCGGCGGTCGGGCCAGATCGAGCGCTCGCGCACCACGAAGGCGTACCGCTCGCTGAGGACCCGACCCAGGAGGAGCCGGATACGCCGGCGGAGCGGCCTCGGGCTCACACCGCGGAGGGCGGCGAGGCGCGAGATCGTCATCCCGTCGTCGAAGACCGCCTCGAGGATCGCCCGCTCCTCTTCGGGCAGGGCCTGGGCCCGGGCGACAACGTGCTCGGCGTAGTCACGGTGGGCCGTCTTCCGCAGATCCAGACGGGCTGGGACGGGGGCGAGCACCGCCGATGGAAGGGCCCCGAGCCCGTCGTCTGCGGGGCCCACGCCTTGCCCAGACCCCGCGGCCGGTCTCCTCCCGGCATGCTCAGCGATCATGTGCGTTCTCCTTCTCTAAGTGGCTTTCCAGTGAACACAGGCAGGTGTTCTTTGATTGGCGAACAAACTCGTGAGGAATTTGTACGGTCTCTATGATAGGATTCAAGGGGTTTGTTTGGTATATCCCAAGAACAGCGCACGGACGTCGCACATGCCGCACATAGGTCCCCACATCCGCGCACAGCGACTGGCACTCGGCATGACCCTGCGCGCCCTTGCCGACCGTGCGCGTTGCACGCCGGGCTACCTGTCGGAGATCGAGAACCAGAAGCGGACCGCCCCGCCCAGCGATGAGATGCTGGCGCGGCTTGAGCGTGCGCTGCACATCGAGCCGGGCGTGCTGAGTGACCTGGCCGCCTGGCAGAGCACGCCGGGCCAGGTGAAACGGCGCGTGCAGGATCTCGAGGCGGAGCGCACGCGCACGCGCGACCGCCTGCTACGCGTGGTGCAGGGCGGCGGGCTGAACGAGGCCCACGCCTCGGGCGCGCTGAGCGAGCTCATCCGCGAGATCGAAGGCGCTTCGGAACACGCGCTTCCGAGCGACGGCGCATCCCACGCCCAGGGGGTGCGGGCGGCGCTCCCCGTGCAGGTGCCGCTTATCAACGCGGTGACGGCGGGCTACCCGCGCGAGTTCACCGACATGGGGTACCCCGTCCGCGTCGCTGATGAGTACGTCGCGGTGCCCGACGTGCACGACCCCGACGCGTTCGCCGCCCGCGTGGTGGGCGACTCGATGGAGCCCGATTACCGCGAGGGCGACATCGTTGTGTTCAGCCCGCAGGCCGACACCTGCGCCGGCAACGACTGCTTCGCCCGCTTCGACCGCGATACGGAGACGACCTTCAAGCGCGTCTTCTTCGAGCGCAGCGCGGGGGGCGAGGAGCTCATACGCCTCCAGCCCCTCAACCCGAAGTACCCCGCGGCCCTCGTCCCGCGCGAAGAGATCGCGGGCCTCTACGCGGCGGTCTACGTCGTGCGCCGTCTCGGTGCCCGGCCCTAAAACCCCGAGCGCCGAAGCAAAACGCGACGCGGGCGGCCTGGTCATCCGAGGCCGCCCGCGATCGCTTCCGGGGGTCTGTATGAGGTACAGCGAGAATCAGCCGTCGTTGGCATCGATCCAAGCAAGAAGATCGTCGCCCGACTTCGCGCCGGTAAAGCGCGCGACCGGCGCACCATCAACGATCAACAGCGTCGTAGGGAGCGCGGTGATTCCCATCGCGCGCACGTCACTCTTGTTCTGATCGAAGTCCACTTTCTTGTAGTAGGCCACGCGGTCGATGGCGGCGCGCGTAGAGCTATCCGTGAGCGTGCCTGCCTCGTACCGCTTGCACGCGCTGCACCACTCGGCACCCACGACTACGAGCGCAGGCTTGCCCGCGGCCTGCGCGTCGGCGCTGATCATCTGGAACGAGGCGGGGATGGGCTCACTCGATGCCGCGCTCGCTGTGGGCGTGGTAGTGGATTGGCAGCCGGTCATTGCGAGGGCCGCGACTCCGAGAGAAGCGGTAGCGAGGAGCGCGAAGGCGGAGCGGATGTGCATGGGTCGTGTCCTGAACTGGTCGCTGGTCGCCCAGCTGTGCGGCGGGGAATGGCGGTCGAAGCGGGTGAGCCACGACCGGCCGATAGTGCAATCGGGTCGGAGTGGGCGAGTTAGTTGGTGACGGTGCTGCTGAGCATCTCGAGCAGCTCACCGGCGCGCATCGCGCCGCTGGCCTCAGCGACGATCTCACCGTCACGGATGACGAACGTCGCGGGGATGCCGGACACGCCGAGCTGTTCGGCATCGGGGTGGCGAGTGGTCCGGTCGGTGACGTCGATCACGAGGCTGACGGCGTGCTCGTTGAGCCACTCCGCCACGCCCGCGTCGGCGAGCGCGCCGCGCTTGTAGACCTGACAGGGCGGGCACCAGTCGGCCGTCGCGATTGCGACGACCACCTTGCCCTCGTTCTGCGCCTGCGCCACAGCGGCCTGGAGATCGGACGCGCTGCCCACCAGCGCCTCGGGCGTCGGAGCGACCCGGCCGCGGGAGATGAGGACAAACGCGAAGATGCCCAGACAGACGAGGGCGAAGATGATGTTGGTCTTCATACGAATGCGGACCCTTCGGGCAGACGGCGAGCGTTCGGGCGAATCAATCGCTGGGTAAAACGCGTGGAAAACCGCGTTCGAGAACCGCGCTTCGAGACAGTTCTCCGCGGCACAAGGCTCTAACCCACCGCTGCGCGGTGCTATTCCAGCGGGTCATCGAGAAACATCGGCGACGCGGGTCCGCGTGGGTTACAGCTTCTTGGGTTACAGCCTCTTGAGGGCTGCCACGAGTTCGTCGATGTCGGCGTGGGAGTGGGCCGCTGAGATCTGGCAGCGGAGTCGCGCCTCGCCCTCGGGCACGACGGGGTACCCGAAGCCGATGACGAAGACGCCGAGCTCGAGGAGCCGTGCGCTCATGGAGATCGCTTTGGCGGTCTCGCCGACGATGATGGGGCAGATGGCCGTCGGCGAATCGATTACTTCGAAGCCGGCAGCGGTGATCTCTTTGCGTGCGTAGTCGCAGTTGTCGCGCAGCTTGGCGACGCGCTGGGGCTCGCGCTCGAGGATCTCGATGGCCTTGTCCGCGGAGCAGGCGACGGTGACGGGCAGCGCGTTGGAGAAGAGCGTGGGCCTGCCGCGCTGGATGAGCATCTGTATCGCGTGCTCGGGCCCCGCGACGTAGCCGCCCGCGCCGCCCCCGAGCGCTTTGCCGAGGGTTCCGGTGAAGAGGTCGACGCGTTCGCCGGGCATGCCGTGGTGCTCGTGCGTGCCGCGCCCGGTCGCTCCCATGACGCCGGTGCCGTGTGAGTCGTCGACGATGAGGACCGCGCCGTGCTCGTCGCACAGGCGCCGGATCGTCGGGAGATCGGCGAGGGAGCCTTCCATAGAGAAGACGCCGTCGGTGATGACCCAGATCACGTGGTCATCGTCCGTGACGGCGCGGGCCGCCTTGAGCTTCTCCTCGAAGGCGGCCATGTCGTTGTTGGGGTAGATGTGCTTGGTCACGCCCTTGTTGATGACGCCCGCGAGGCGGATCGAATCGATGATGCAGGCGTGGTTGAGCGCATCCGACACGATGGCGTCCCCCGGCTCGGCGAGCGTGGGGAGCAGGGCCTCGGTCGCGTTCCAGCACGAGACGAAGGTGTACGAGGACTCGGCGCCGAGGAAGCGTGCGATGCGCTCTTCGAGTTTGAGGTGCGGGGTGAAGGTGCCGCAGATGAAGCGGACCGAGGCCGTGCCGCCGCCGTACTGCTCGAGTCCCTTGATGCCCGCTTCGACGACCTCGGGGTGGTTGGCGAGCCCGAGGTAGTTGTTGGAGCAGAAGCAGAGTGCGTCCTGCTGTTTGCCGTCGGGGTGGACGATGCGCACGCGCGCGTCCATCGGCCCCTCGATGACGCGGAGGCGTTTGGTCTCGCCCGCCGACTCGATCTGGGCGAGCGTGGTGGTGGCCCGGCGGGCGAAGGCGTCGGCGGTGGTGGCGGGCATGGGAACCTCGGTGGTGGAGCGTTGGTGCTGGCGGGTGGGTCGATCGCACGGGTCTGGGCACCCTTTGGGGACCCCGTACAGCCTCTCACCCCTTGGGCGTAAAGTCCAGCGGGCACGGATGCATCGCAGGCTCTACGATTGAGGCCGGGCCGACGCTGTGCCCGCCAGAGAGGGGTCGCCCGCCATGGCAACGCTTGATTCCACACCCGCCCGCCCGGGCGCCCCCCACGCGACATCGCCCGACCCGGGCCGAGGCAACCGCACCATGCGCGCACTCTTCAAGCATCACGCCGGCGCAGGGCTCGAGCTCGATCCCGCGCGCCCCATGCCCGCCGGCTCCACCGGAGAGCCGGGCGTCTGCGGGCCCAACGACGTGCTCATCCGCGTCCACAAGGCGGGGGTTTGCGGCACCGACCGGCACATCTGGGAGTGGGACAAATGGGCCGCGGGCCGCATCCCTGTGGGCATCGTCACCGGGCACGAGTTCGTGGGCATCATCGAGCGTGTGGGCAGCGCGGTCGAGCACCTCAAGGTCGGCCAGCGCGTGTCGGGCGAGGGGCACATCTCCTCGATGACGGACTACAACGCGCTGACCGGCAACGCGCACATCGCGCGTGATATGCAGATCATCGGCGTCGACCGCGACGGGTGCTTCGCCGAGTACCTCATGATGCCGCAGACCAACGTCTGGCCCGTGCACGACGACATCCCCGACGAGCACGCGGCGGTCTTCGACCCGCTGGGCAACGCGGTGCACACGGTCATGTCGGCGGGGGTGAGCGCGAAGAGCGTTCTGATCACGGGCGCGGGGATCATCGGGCTGATGGCGGTCACCGTCGCGCGGGCCGCGGGCGCGACGCGTGTCTTCGTGACCGATGTAGACGAGCGCCGCCTGGAACTCGCCCGAGCGCTCGGGGCCGACGACGCCTTCGACGTGCGCGAGGGCGACGGGTGGATCGATGAGATCGAGGCCGCCACCCCGGCCGACGGCGTCGACGTGCTCCTCGAGATGTCCGGCGCGCCCGCCGCCATCGATAGCGGCTTCCGCGCGCTGCGATCGGGTGGCACCGCCGCCCTCTTGGGCATCCCAAGCGAGCCGCCCGCCTTCGACCTCACCAACCACATCGTCTTTAAGGGCGCGACCGTGATCGGGGTCAACGGCCGGCGCATGTGGGAGACGTGGTTCCAGGCAGAGCAACTGCTGCTCTCGAAGCGCATCGACCTCGGGCCGATTATCACGCACACGCTGCCCTTCGATGAGTACGCGCGCGCCTTCGCGCTCATGCAGTCGGGCGAGGGCATCAAGGTCGTGCTCGACATCAACGGCCCGACGACGCCCCGCTGAATGCGCTGCCGCCAGTACGACGTCCCGAGGCCCGGCGAGCTGCACAAAGACGGGCCGGTGCGCACTGGTCGTGCCTATTCACGAACAGTTGGTAAAGCGTTCAACCAAGGCCCTCCCCCCCCGCTTGTTCACAGATCGAAGCCGCCCGATCAGGCGGTAGTACTCACCCCCGCGGGACTGTCCTACCCACCAGATGGGTGCACGGGATAGCACGTAGAACGCACGTTTGTGCGGGGCAAACCGCTCGAAACCGCGCCCGTCGTGCGCAACTTACTGCACTCGGACAACACTCCGCACGCCCGCTTCCCGATGCTGCCGCTAGCCGCCCACGTGGTGTGGTGTGTTGGCACTCAGCATCTGTAGACACGAAGTTGCAGGACAGGGCATGTTGACCATCCGGAACAAACTCATCGGGGGCTTCGCCCTTCTGACCGCGTGCGCTCTCACCATCGGTGCGATGGGCATCATGGGCATGCGGAGCGTCGACAAGCAGACCACCAACCTCTCGGAGATGTCCGCCGATAGCGGCATCGGGGCGGCGATGCTCCGCGACATGCTCAAGGTGCGCCTCGCCTCGGTGAAGTACCTGCTGACCAACTCCGCCGAAGACCTCGCCGAGCGCACCGAGCACGTCGCGCACTTCGAGGAGATGCTGGCCGACGCGCAATCGAGCTTCCAGAACCCACGCCGGGTCGAACTTCTGGACCAGATCAAGACCGACTTCGCGGGGTACCAAGAGGCCTTCGGGGACGTGCAGGCGATCATCGCTCAGCGGAACACGATCGTCTCCGAGACCCTCGATGTCGTCGGCGCGGACCTGAGCGCGACCACCAAGGGCCTCACCTACGCGCTCATCGAAGAGGGGGACGACGCGAACGCGCGCATCGTCTCGGGCATCTCCAACGACGCCTTCGAGAGCCGCCTCTACACGCTCAAGTTCCTCCGCTCGTCGAGTGACGATGATCTCGACCGCGCAGCCTACGAACTCGAGGCGGCGCGCACCAAGCTCGAACAAGCACAGGCCGGCCTCGCCGGCGGGCCTCACGCAGAGACGCTCGCCCGCATCGACGGCATGCTCACGACTTACACCGAGGGCGCCTCCCGCGTGAAGAAGCTCATGAGCGAACGCAACACCGTGGTCCATGAGCGCCTGAACCCCGTGGGCGCAGCGGTCGCCAACGGCGGCACCGCGGTCCTCGACTCGCTCAAGGAAGACACCCTTGTTGCCAGCGATGCGGCGCACGAGACGGTCAAAACCTCGAGCGCCTCGATCGTCGGGTTCGGGATCGGTGCCGCGGGCATCGCGGTCTTTGTATCGCTCTTCGTTCTGCGGAGCGTGCTCCGCCCGCTCGCTGCGATGATCGCGCGGCTCAAGGACATCGCCCAGGGCGAGGGCGACCTCACCCAGCGTCTTGACGCGAGCAAGAAAGACGAGATGGGCGAGCTCGCCGGGTGGTTCAACACCTTCATCGAGAGCATCCACGATGTCGTCGCAGCGGTGGCGAACAACTCGCGCGAGGTCGCAGCCGCCTCGACCGAACTCTCCGCGACCGCGCAGCACACCGCGCAGTCGATGGGCCAGCAGCGTGATCAGGTCAACCAGATCGCCGCGGCCATCGAAGAGCTCTCTTCGACCGTCATGGAGGTGTCGAGCCGCTCGCGCGAAGCCACCGAGCAGTCGACCAACACGGGCGTGATCGCGCAGGACGGCGGCAAGGTCGTCCGCACCACGATCGAGGATATGAACCAGATCAACCAGGCCGTCGACGCGACCGCAACGAGTGTCGAGAGCCTCGGCAACAAGAGCGAGGCGATCGGCGAGATCATCGAGGTCATCAACGACATCGCCGAGCAGACCAACCTGCTCGCGCTCAACGCCGCGATCGAGGCGGCCCGCGCGGGCGAGCACGGCCGGGGCTTCGCAGTCGTCGCAGACGAGGTCCGCAAGCTCGCCGACCGCACGACCAAGGCGACCGACGAGATCGGCGGCTCGATCCGCGAGATCCAGAGCGAGACCGTGCAGGCCGTCAACCGCATGACCGAAGGCCGCGAACGCGTCAACGCGGGCCTCGAACAGGCACGGCAGGCGGGCGAGAGCCTCGACGAGATCGTGCGGGGCACGCAGGGGGTCGCGGAATCGATCTCCTCCGTCTCGGTCGCCTGCGACCAGCAGTCGTCGGCGGCGTCGGAGATCTCCTCCAGCATCGCCGAGATCAACCGCGTGGTCAGCGACACCGCAGAGGCCGTCGAAGAGACCAACCGCGTCACGACCCAGCTCTCGACCAAGGCCGAGGAGCTGCGGGGCATGGTCGACCGCTTCAAGGTCGGGCACTAACTGATTGTTTCACCCCGCCGGGCTTCACGCTCTGCGGGCTGCTTACTCGCCGACGAGTGCGACCCAGATATCGCGCAGCGTCGTCTGGCGGAGCTCACGATCCACCTGGCGATCGAGCTCCTCGAAGTCGCGGACCTCGGGGGCCTGCGTGAGCTCGCTGCGCTCGGACTCGTCGCCCGCACGCGCAAGGCCCAGTGCGCCGTCGCCCGTGACCGTGACGATCCAGCGTCCCTCGTCGAGTGCGCGGTAGACCGCCTTGCCGACCTTCGCGTTCGGGTCGGCCCAGTCCACGCCGTCGATCGCGGGATCGATCACCACCGCGTCGGCCGGTGCTGTCCGTTCATCGAAAACGCGGCGGATCCACACACGCCCGCCTTGGACGACGTAATCGACGTAGACCTCACCCGTGGGGTCGAAGGGGGTATCGATCGTGCGCACCACACCCTCGGCGGTGCGCACCCGCACGCAGAGCGTCCCGCGGTTGACGTATAGCTCGGTGATCGCGGTCTTGCGGACCGCTGCGTTGTAATGCTCACGGAGGCCGTCGAAATCGGCTGCGAGTTGAGCGATCCGCTCTTCGTAGAGTGATGCCCGCACGTCAGCACGGACGAGCCGGTAGCCGAGCGCGGACGCTACGCCCGCGAGCAAAACGAGGCTGAGACAGACCAGGAACCGGAGAGTCGTGCGCATAGGAGTCCTCTTGGTACTGAATATCGGCACAACGCCGAACCCGAGAGGACTTTCCGCTTAGGCGATCGCCCCGCGTGATCGCGGCCGGCGATCTGACAGGCAACGCGCACCTACCACTCGGACGAACGAACTGTTGATCCGGAGCGGATCGAAGGCGATTACGCAGCGGAAAACGGCCCCGCAATCGTCCGAGCACACGCCTGGCAAGCGACCACGTACGCGGGCTGGTATACGGCCCCGCGTATGGCTGAACACATGCCCCGCCACACGCCCCAGTACACGGACCGGCTTACGTCACGGTCGCGGCCCGGTGTGACGCGGGAACGCCCGTGGATTAGTCGTACCGGCGGAGGACGCCGATGACAACGCCCTGGATGGTGCAGTCGGGGACGTAGATGGGGTCGAACTCCGGGTTGGCGGGTTGCAGCCGGATGCGCCCCTCTTCGCGGAAGATGGTTTTGAGGGTCGTTTCACCGTTGGGCAAGAGCGCCACGACGCGCTCGCCGTTGCGCGCCGAGTTGCGGCGTTCGATGATGACATAGTCCCCGTCAAGGATGCCCTCGTCGCGCATCGACTCGCCGTCGACACGCAGCGCGAAGGTCGCACCGGTCTGACCCACGCGCGGGCCGAAGAGCTGGGCGAGGTCGAGGCTGTCGGAGTCCTCGTACTTCTCTATCGGGTAGCCCGCAGCGATCTTGCCGACGAGCGGGAAGCTGAGCTCACGCTCTTCGTCGGGCAGGGAGATGCCCTCAGCGATCGACAAAGAGCGAGCCTTGTTCGGCTCGCGCAGGAGCGCGCCCTTCTTGATGAGCGCCTCGACGTGCTCGAAGACGGTGACCTTGGAGACGCCGAGCTGGTCGGCGAGCTCCTGCATCGTCGGGGAAAAGCCACGCCGAACCCGGCTGTCCCGGATCAGCGTGAGAATCTTGAGCTGCTTGGGCGTGAGGTTCATACAGACGGTCCTCCGTGGGATCGGTGCGGGACGAAACAGGCGTCCGCGCGGGCGTGATGGGCGATGGGCTGGGATGGGTGGACGGGGTGAGCGGTTCGGATCTGCGGGTCGGTGTGCCGCTCGGAGTACCCCGTGCTGGGACGAGCACGCTGGCCTGCCTGCGGACACGGCGCACCCGCTCGGGTGTATTCAGGTAGAGTGCTGCGAGCGACCGGCGCGCACCCGAGAGTGATTCAGTCTGCGCATCGAGAAGCTGCTGGACCGCTGCGATCGTGCTCATGAGGCGAGCTCTGGCGCCGATCTCGACGGCGTCCTTGCGCGATGGCCGTTTGGACGCAGGTTCCGTTGCCGGCTCGGCCTGCTCCTCGGGGGCGCCGAACTGTTTGCGGAGCCCGAAGAAGCCCCGCAGCCAGCTCCCGCCACCGCCATCGGCGCCACCGTCGGCAGTAGTAGCCGAACCTTGCTGGGGCTTCATCTCAGTGACGAAGTCCCCACCCGGGCCGAGCCGGAGCAGAGGCGTCGAAGAGACGGAGCGGGTTGGTGCGATGAGTGCCATACAGATGCCTTGGCAGGGCAGCGGGCGTGTGGTCCTCCGACCGGGCCGCTGCGAGGTGACGCCCCTATCCGCGGGCGTGCACAGCCGTCTCACTTGTTCGGGGTACGATACCCCATCAATCGCCTTACGGATCCCAGAATCTTCAAATTTGTGCGCACATGTTCGGGACATGTCAGCCGATCACCGGCGCATGAACCGCGGGCCCTCGCGCACGATCACACGCTTGAGTTCCAGCATCGTGAGCTGCGCCTGCACCTCTGCTGCGGGCGCATCAACAAGGCGGCAGAGCCCTTCGAGTGTGAGGGGCTCCGACATCGCCTCGACAATCCGCTGCTGGACCTCGCTGAGCTCGACCGCGGCTCGTGTTGCGGGCGCTGGCGTGGTTGAACTCGGCGGGCTCGGCGGAGCGGGCGGTCGCGGTTCATCGCTGGGCTGGGTGAGCGACTCGTACCGATCGGCGTGCGTGCCCTGCCACGCGTGGCGTGCGGGCGCTTCGAGCAGGTCGATCACGTCCGCGGGCGAGGTCGCGAGTGCCGCTTCGCCCTTCTTGATGAGCTCCAGGCAACCCTCGGCGCTGGGTGTATCGATGCGACCGGGGATCGCGAGCACATCACGACCGTGCTGATCGATGGCGATGCGCGCAGTGATCAGCGCGCCCGAGCCGCGCGGCGCTTCGACCACAAGCACGCCCAGCGAGAGCCCCGAAACAATGCGGTTCCGCGCCGGGAAGTGCTCCGCTGCGGGCTCGGCCTGCACGGGGTACTCACTCATCACCGCGCCGCCCGCCTCCACGATTTCGTCGTACAACGGTCCGTGCTCGGGCGGGTAGGTGCGCCCCACGCCGCAACCCAGGACAGCGATCGTGCGCCCGCCCGCGCGCAGGCAGGCGCGGTGTGCTGCGGCATCGATCCCCCGCGCCCCGCCTGACACAACGGTGAGCCCGCAGCCTGCGAGCTGGGAGGAGAAGCGCTCCGCCTGCTCGATCCCGTAGGCCGTCGCCCGACGCGAGCCGACGATCGCCACACCCATCATGGGCGGCCCCTCCGCGGGCGCTTCGTTGATGTTGCCGCGGATGGTCAGGGCGAGCGGCGCATCGTCGAGTGGCGCGAGCATACGTGGGTACCCCGGCTCGCTCAGCGCGACGATGCGCGCCCCCAGGTCCGCTGCCCGCGTGCGCTGATCCGAGAGGTAGCCCCCCGAGGCCTCGAACGCTGTGAGCAGCGACTTGGCCTTGGCCTGCCCGATGCCCGGCACCGACCGCAAGCCCGCGGTGCCTCGCTGGAACACGCCCTCGACCGACGAGTACTGCCCCAAAATCCGACGGCCCAACACCGGGCCGATGCCCCGACTGAAATGCAGGCGCAGCGTGAGCTCGGCTCGCTGATCCTGCTCGGTGGTAGTCGTCGCGTGGGGCCCCATACCGAAAGAGTACCGAACAAATGCCGCGCGTCAAGGAAAGTCCGCGAGGAGTGAACCGCGCATGGCCTTGCCGCGCTGGAAGTCTCGGAGCGTGCATCACACCGCTGCACACACGACAGGACTTTCCGATGACCGATACCACGCCTTCTCCGCCCGCCGCCCCACCCGCCCGCAAGCCGGCCAGCCGTTCGACAGGCCGTACAACAGGCCGTTCGTTTGTGCTCGGCGCACTGGCCGGCGCGCTGCTCCTCGGCACCGGCCTCGCTCTGGGTGGCGCCCAGCGCTCGCAGCGCGGCCATCACAACGACCGCCCCGACGCCGAGTTCGATGCGCTGACCGTGCAACGCCTCGATGTCACCGACCGCCGCGGCAAGGTCCGCCTGCGTCTGCGTGGCAACGCGGAGGACGGCGGCAACATCCGCGTCTTCGACGAGCACGGCGACCTGCGCGTGCAGCTCCGCGCCGATGGCTCGGTCATCACCTACGGCGGGAACGAACGCGTCCGCGCTCGCCTCGGCCGCGACCCCGACGGGTACGGCAGCAGGCGCGGCGGGGTGCTCGAGCTCTACGACGAGCGCGGCCGGCTCACGTCCAAGCTCCCCGGACGCGGCGGCAACGGTCACAGCCATGACCACGACGACGAGTGCGAGATCGACTACGACGATCGCCGCCCCCACTACTCCGACCATGACCGCCCCTCACGCCCCTGGTGGCGCGAGGACGAGTAATCGCTCGCGCTGCGAGTCTCTCTTGTCAATGATCAAGTCACACGAGTGAGACATCGCAGCGTTGGCACACAGAACCAACCCGTAGAAACAACAGCGGCCGCGCCCCGAGGGGCGCGGCCGCTTGCGTTGGTCGGGTTGATGCGTTGCTTTAGGGGAAGATGCCGCGAAGCTGGTAGACACTCGCGATCTGCTCGAGCGCCGCGATGTAGGCGGCGGTGCGCATGTCGGTGTCGTAGCGGTGCTTGGCGAGCTGGGTGCGTCGGGCCGCGAGGACCATGTGGCGGTTGAGCTCCTCGTCGACGCGCTCGATGTCCCAGTACGAGTTGCTGCGGTTCTGGACCCACTCGAAGTAGGAGACGGTCACGCCGCCCGCGGAGCAGAGGATCGCGGGGAGCACCTCGATGCCCTTTGCAAGGAGGATGTTCTCACCCGCGGGGGTCGTCGGCGCGTTGGCGGCCTCGGCGACGATCTTGCAGTCGATCAGGTCGGCCTTCTCGGCGGTGATCATCTGCTCGAGCGCCGCAGGGATAAAGACATCGACGGGCACGGCGTAGAACTGGTCCTCGGAGATCGCCTCGGCGGCGTGCTCCTTCTCGAAGCCCGCGACGCCGCCGTGGGCTGCGACCCAGTCCGCGAGGGCGAGCGCGTCGAGGCCCTGCTCGTTGTAGACGGCGCCGGTGTGGTCGAGGACGGCCTTGACCGTCCCCCCGCGCTCCGCGAAGAGGCGGCCGGCCCACGAGCCCACGTTGCCGTAACCGATGAGCGAGCACGACGCGTCGGAGATCGTCAGGCCCGCCTCGGGGAGCAGTTCGGCGAGGACGTCGATCACGCCCTGGCCCGTTGCCTTCTCGCGGCCCAGGGAGCCGCCCATCTCGAGGGGCTTGCCGGTGACGACGGCCATCGAGTCGTTGCCGACGAGGCCCTGGGTGATGTTGAGATAGGTGTCGGCGAACCAGGCCATGACCTGCGCGTTGGTCCCGACGTCGGGCGCGGGGATGTCGACATCGGGGCCGATCTGCGAAGAGATCGCCGAGGTGAAGCGGCGGGTGACGCGCATCAGCTCGGTGGGCGAGAGCTCGCGCGGGTTGCACTTCACCCCGCCCTTGCCGCCGCCGAAGGGCACGCGGACGAGCGAGCACTTCATCGTCATGAGCAAAGAGAGCGTCTTGACGTCGTCGAGCGAGACGTGGTGGTGGAAGCGGATGCCGCCCTTGTAGGGGCCCAGCGCGTTGTTGTGCTGGACGCGGTACCCCTTGAAGAGCTCGTACGAGCCGTCGTCCATCTCCACGGGGAAGTGGACCATGATCTCGTTCTTCGGCTGGGCGAGGATGCACTGGACGTGGTCCGGGACGGCGAGGATGTCGGCCGCCTGCAGCATCGCGTCGAGCGTCTGGAGGTAGAGGTTGTCGGGGTTGCGCTCGAGTCCCAGGCGGTCGAAGACCGGGCTGGACATCGGGTTCGACGTGCGGTCGGGCGCGGCGATCGAGGCTTTGGCGTGCATGAAAAACGCGGCTCCATCTAAGGGCCGGCCCGCCTCTGCGCCCACACGAGTCACGCCGCCGACGGGATACACCCCGCCCACCCGGCAAGCGCGACCACCGATCCATGGGCGCCAGACGTCGATCCGGCGCGAGAAGAGATCATACGGAGTCAGGGTTCGCCCCGCCTCCCGCGCGTGCGAAGCTGGCCCAAGTTCCGGTTGGTGAAACGTTTTTGCAGCAGCGATTTCCTCCGCCGCCCGGACCAATAACCCGCGAGCGCACAAGAAAAAAGCCCGCCGGTAGGCGGGCTCGCAGTCGGTTCGGGATCAGATCGAGCAGTGCTCGCCCCGCGGGGGATCAGTCGAGGGCCGCGGCACCCGAGATGATCTCGGTGAGCTCGGTCGTGATCTGGGCCTGGCGGGCGCGGTTGAAGATGCG
>CAZNUZ010000001.1:58597-103836 GCA_964576725.1 uncultured Phycisphaeraceae bacterium | reverse complement strand
GGTGTTTCGAGCGATCACCTCGAGGAACTTGGCGGAGAGTTCGGGGGACTCGTTGTGCGTGTCGATTAGCGTTTCGACGTACCCCTTGATGTTCGTGATGGGCGTGCGGAGCTCGTGGGATACGTTGGCTGCGAAGTCTGTGCGAACGGACTCGAGCCGACGGAGTTGGGTGACATCGGAGAGCAGGATAATCGCGCCGATGGGCTCGTCTTCGGTGTCGAGCAGCGGGCCTCGAGCTACGCGCACCGTGGGCCCCTGCGACCCCTTGGGTGAGAGGCGCAGCTCGACGGAGTCGGGCGTCGGGTCCGAGATCGCGTCGGCGGCGAACTGAGCGAGCTTCGGGTCGGGTATGCCCTCTGCGATGGAGAGCCCGCGCGTGTGCGGCTCCAGGACTCCGAGCATGCGCCTTGCAAACCTGTTCATTCGCAGCACACGGTGGGTGCCGTCTACGACGATCAGACCGATCTCCATCGACCGGAGGATCGCGTCCTGCTCGCGCCTTTGGACGTTGAGCTGAGACTGCAGGTCACGGTTCTCATCCGCGATCGCGAGGAACTCCGAAGCCAATACGCTCGCGCCGCCCGGGACGCGAGAAGCGACGGCACCTTGTACATCCTGCCCCTCGCGGTGCCTGCGCGCGGCGCCAAGAAGTGAGGCGATCGCCTGGTCCCATCTCTTCAAGGCCAGCAGCGCGGCGGCAAAAAGAGCCGCGCTCAGCGTCGCCGAGATCAGAACACCCGCTCTCCCCCCCATCGCCGAAGCGGAGACGGCCCAGAGGATCGCTGCGTGCGCACCAAGCCACACGATGCCGCCGACGACGAACATGCGCGAGGGATTCCGAGTGTTTGCGGTCTGCTGCACGGAGCGTCAGGCGGAGCCCGACGTCTCCTTCAGTTCGGTGATCCGATATCCGACGCCTCGGATCGTCTCCACGAGGTGCCCGAGGTCCCCGAGTTTCTGGCGGAGAGCTGCGATGTGCACGTCGATGACGCGGCTCGAGAGGACGGCGTCCTCGCCGCGCACCGCCGAGACGATTTGATCACGCGTGCGCACAAACCCGGGCCTCAGTGCCAGGAAATGGAGCAGGCGGTACTGCGTGAGTGTGAGTTCGAGCTCCTCACCGTGCGCCTTGACGGTGTGCCGAGCGGGGTCGATGGAGAGATCGCCACCCGCGAGAACGATGTGGCCAGAAACGTCCGCGTCACGCCGGCGCAGCACCGCCTTGATTCTTGCGATCAGCACCTTGGGGCTAAACGGTTTGGTGATGTAGTCCTCAGCGCCGAGTTCGAGGCCGACGACAACATCGGACTCCTCGCCCTTCGCCGTGACCATGATGATCGGGACATCGCGCGTGGCGGTATCGCGCTTGAGACGCTTGCAGATCTCTAACCCGTCCACATCGGGAAGCATGATGTCGAGGAGCACGAGTGCCGGCGGGCTCTTCTCGATCATCTCGAGGCCCGCTGAGCCCGAGGACGCGACGCGCGTGGGGAAGCCCTCACGCTCGAGGTGGAACTCGATGAGCTGGGCGATGTCTGCTTCGTCTTCGACGATGAGTATGGAGGGTCGTGACACGATTCTGGCACTCCAGCGTCGCTTCTCTCTGGGCCTGGGAACCCGATCCACTTCCGGGCGTGCGAGGATTCTAGCGATCGTCCACGCCTGCTGGTCCGTTCTGGCCGCCCGAGTACGGGGGGCAACACGATCTTTGCAATTCTCGGGGCTATACTCCCCCCACTCACGGCTCAACAGGGCCGTTGGGGGCGGTAACTCAATTGGGAGAGTGCCAGCTTTGCAAGCTGGAGGTTAGGGGTTCGAGTCCCCTCCGCTCCATTGCAGTCCAGTGCCTGCACCCTTAGGGGTGCTGTGAACGGGCGTGTCGTGTTGCATGACCCGATTGCACTGCTGCGGCGTACACACCCCCAACCAACTGCAGATAGACCTGAGTCGATCGGGCCGCTCAAGAGTGCCGATTTTGGTAACGGCCATCGATGTGGGCCGATAGTGCGCTGGGCGGAACGGGGTGAAGCCAAGCAAGCCCTGACTGCAGCAATCCACCAGTCAGATCGGGTGCGTAGCCGGCTCCCGACACACCGGTTCACGGTAAGGCGAACCACAGCCCATACACGTTTTCCGCAACCCTAGTCCGGGACGACTCGGTGTTTTACTGCGCAATTCATGCAGGTGAATGAACGGTGCCCGAGGGGTCGCCGATGACCTCTCCGCCCGTGCGAGACCATCGCATCGCGCAGGCCGTAGTCGAACACGCTTTCTTTGGGAAAGGACGATAGATGAACCAGGACACGGTGGACAGTATGGAAGCGCAGCTTCGCGTTCTTTACGAAGAGCGCGAGTTCCTCGCCGATCGCTTCGGTGTCTCCTCTGCCGACGAAGTCGCCGGCATGGTGGAGTCGCTCGAGGCTCAGCTGCGTGATTTTTACGACCGCTTCGGCGGCATCGACGGTATGGGCGATGCCGAGACCGCGGTGATGATCGATCAGATCAAGTCGCTCAGCACGACGCTTGATCAGATGTACTCCAAGAAGACCGTTGAGTTTTCGGTTGTAGACGACAAGCCCGTGCTCCGGGCCCAATGGACAGAATCCCTCGAGAACGGAGATAACCAATGACCCAGATGATGACCCAGCCCGGCGCAGCCTCCCAGGGCACCTTCGTGCCCGCCGAGTTCTTCAACGTGCTCGGTAACCTGACCCGTGCCGACGCCGACGCCTGTGATTTCGGTGTGATCCAGCTCGATGACGCCGGCAACGGCATCATGGCCAACCGCTACCAGGCCGACCTTGCCGGCCTGACCCCCTCCGCTTACGAGGGCAAGCACTGGTTCACCAAGATCGCCCCCTGCACCAACAACGCTCTCATCTACGGCACCTTCAAGAAGGGTATCGCCGGCGGCGCGCTCAACGTCGTCATCCCTTACACCTTCACCTTCAAGATGAAGCCCACCAACGTCCGCCTCCACATGTACCGCTGCCCCAACACGGGCAAGAACTTCGTCTTCTGCGCGAAGCTCTGAGCCGATACATCTCTTCATATTCCAGCACGGCGGTGATCGGAACCCGGTCACCGCCGTGCTGTCGTTTTGCCTCGCGTCACCGACCCCGATCTCGAGGCCGGTGGCCTGACCGCAAGCAGTCGTCGGCGCGACGCAAGCACCGAAACGCGAACCCGGCATGGCCAAGAGTCCGACATGATATTCAAGATAGATTTCTAAGTACGAGACCGAGCACGTGCAGATCGCAAGCTCGCACTGAGCATCACCATGACCGACTCAGCGCAACGACGCTGAGTCGGTCATGGTGATGCTCGGGTCGGGTGCTTTAGGCGACGGCCTTGCCGCCGGTCCCATCGGGCAGTTGATCGGAAGCAGTCGCGGACGCGCGTGCCTCGAGGAGGAGCTGCTCGAGATCGAACACGAGCGCTACGGATCCGTCGTTCTGGATCGCACCGCCCAGGAACGGGCCCTGCTCGTCGTCCAGGTTCAGCGACTCGATCACGATCTCGTAGTAACCGATCACGGCATCGGCCTTGATCGCAGCGGTCTCGCCGTTCGAGGTGAAAATGACCGCGATCTCCGGCTCGACGCCGTTCTCTTGTGTTGGTCCGAGCCGCAAGACCCGGCGCGGGTCGATGAGGCCCACTGGGCTGCCGCGGAACTGGATGACCTCGTGACCATCGATTGTGGAGATGCTGCTCGCGCTGAGCCCGGTGATCTCGTTGATGTTGCGGATCGGGATCGCGTAGACCGAATCGCCTATGCGCACGCGCATGACGCCGATGACAGCCCCCTTAACGGGGATCAGCAGTCGGCACCGCGAGATGCCGTCGGTATCAACGAAGGCTTCGAGCGTTGCACCGAGCTCCTCGAGATCCTGCCGGACCCCCGCGAGCTCGCTGTCGTGGAACCACTCGTCGTACTGCATGTTGAAGAGGGTTGTGAAGTCCGCATCGCAAGCCGCTTCCGGGGCGCCCTCTGCGAGCGCAACGACCCGTGCCTGGAGATCCTCGAGTTCGGGTACCTGCCCATCGTGCGAGATCGTGATCGCGACGTGGCTGCCCTGGTTCTCGGCTGCGACACTCACGTAGCCGTGACGTGGCTTGCCCACAGCCTCACGCTCGTCCGGCGTGCCGATGCAGTGCCCGGCGAATTGGCGGAGCATCCGTCCGATGGGCTCCGCGATCGCGTCGAGCATGAACTTATCGACGACGGTCTCGCCGCCCTCGACCCTCAGCTCAACGATCCTGTCGCCGAGGTTCGCAACATCACGGACGAGGCGCTCGAAGCGCTCGATGATCTTCCCGATCGGTTGGACGCGGGTGCTCGTGAGGCGGTCCTGTAAGCGGGCGACAAGCCGATCGTATTCGGAGGCCTTGGCAGCAATACGCTCGGCCTCCGCTGCCGCCCCCCCGCTGTCGGCCTTCAACGCGTCCGAAGCGCTCACGAAGTAATTCTTGTTCAGCACGAGTTGGCGGAGGATATCGAGCAGATCATCGATCGCCTCGCGCTCGACACGGATCGTCGGTGAAGAGGCATCGCTCGAAGAGCTGCGCCGACGGCGCGCGGTCGATGTACCGCCGTTCTCGTCAATCTCGATCTCGAACTGCGGCGGGTTGTCCATACCCTCGGCGACGCCGTCGAGCTCAAGCAGCCGCTCGACATCGTTCTGATGCCAATCGACAAGCTCTTCTCGGAGCATCTTGCCTTCGAGGAGGAACCCAAGCCGCCGTTTGAAGGTCCGCATCGGCCACTTGACTTCGAATCCTACCTCGAGGCCGGCGCACAACTGGTCGAACAGATTGGCAAGCCCCCGCACCCGGATAGCGATCTCGGGGATCAGCGCGTCGGGCAGATCGGCCATGCGTGAACCAACCAGCGCGAGCTGCTCCACAAGCGTCTCGTAGGCGCTGAGATTGAACTCTTGACCGAGGCCGCTCATGGTGCCCGCGAGCCCGACAAGCCGGCCGGCGGCTTCGGCGCGCGAAGTGAACTCGAGGGCCTCGGAGAGCACCGGCTCGATCTCGTCGGCGTTCCGCCGGACTTCCGTCACCATCACCTGGAGCCGTTCGATCTGCTCCGGGGAGAGCATGATCGGTGTGGAGCCCCACTCTTCATCCGAATCTTCTTCTGCAAACGGAGTGCTATCCACCCCTGCAGCACCGCCAGTCGGGTCAAGCGGCTGGTTCGGATCAAGCGCGACGGCCCCGCCCGTCGGGTCCAGCGGCTGGTTCGGGTCCAGCGCGACGGCGCCGCCCGTCGGGTCAAGCGGCTGGTTCGGGTCAAGCGCGACTGCGCCGCCCGTCGGGTCAAGCGGCTGGTTCGGGTCAAGCGCAACTGCACCGCCCGTCGGGTCGAGCGGCTGGTTCGGATCAAGCGCGACGGCACCGCCCGTCGGGTCGAGCGGCTGGTTCGGATCAAGCGCAACGGCCCCGCCCGTCGGGGCCAGCGGCTGGTTCGGATCCAGCGCGACGGCGCCGCCCGTCGGATCCAGCGGCTGGTTCGGATCCAACGCGACTACGCCGCCCGTCGGATCCAGTGGCTGGTTCGGATCCAGGGCTGGAGTTTGCGCGTTCTGGAATTGCATCCCGTTCGATACAGATTTCAGTTGCCCACGCGGATCTGCAGCGTCTTCATCAACGGCGGGATCAGTACCCGCGTCGTTCATGTGATGGATGCCATTTGATGCGGACTTGAACCCAGTATGTTCTTCGTTTGCGTCAGCACCATCCGCCATCGATTCGGCGGTGTGGTCCGAAGCTATGAGCCCTTGCCCTTCCGGTGATTCCGGCGACTCCAGGCGCTCATCTGTACTGCTATCTGCATCCGCTTCGTCGACAGACTGCTCGGATGAAGGCTCTGATTCGGCTTCGCTCAGTTCCTGGGATGCAGGGGGATCGACTTGCGGGACCGCGGCCTCTTCTGGCACCTCGAAGTCAATCTCAGCATCAGACTCACACTCTTGCGCATCGGCGGGATCTGCAGTCCCTCCGGGCTGTTCGCCGCTCGCTTGAAACTCTGAATCCAGTTCAGACTGTTCCTGAGCGTGCTTTTCCAGATGCTCCGCGAAGAAGGCCGAACAGCTCTCTTGATCGACAGCCCACGCATCGTCCGCCTCGTCGGCGATAGCTTCCTGAGCATCACCGTCATCGGCCGTCCCTTCTCGGGCATCGGCCGAAGCACCTGTGTTCAAGGCTTCGACCTGCTCGGTCAGGGCGGCGAGCATGCTGTCAAGGTCAGATGCTGCCGGAGCGGGGTCGTCTGAGGTCTCTATTGCATCTTCATCGCATGCATCCGCATCGGTCTCGGAGATGGATGCGCCCTGCGCTTTTTCGCAATCAACATCGGTGAGTTGATCGCGCGCCGGGGTCTCAGACGCACAAGCGTTGCCAGTAAACGCTTCGGCCTGTTCTTCCTCGAGGCCTTCGGGGACGTCATCTGATGGCAGCAGCCCAACCGGCTCTTCCTCAGACTCGCTCGGAACCGCTTCAACCGTGTCTACTGGAGACTCGGCATCCAATTCACACGCTTCCAGTGACTCATCAGCCTCAGGACTTTGTTCCTGTGCATCATGGCTCGGTTGATCGGATCCGTCGGCCTCGAGATCAGAGGGTTCGCCCGGGGACTCGGTCCCATCTTCCACATGCACAGGCTCACAAGCCTCTTGGCCTGCCGTATCACTCGATGCTTCGGGCTCGAACTCGGGGGTACCGTCGGCCGCGCCTGCGACGGGATCTTCCTCAGCGGTGCTCTCTACATTGTCAGCAAGGGGCACCTGCTTGAAGCGAACGGGCGGCGGGCTTGCTGTGAGCGGATCTACAACGCATCCTCCACGCTCAGCCTCTCCGGATGCATCCTCTTGGATCACCGTCTGCAGTTCGCTTACGGCCTCGTTGTCTTCGTCGTTGGTGCTTTCCTGCTGCGTAGAGCTCGGTTGATCCGCGAGCTCTGTACAGGCGACTTCGAGGTTGACAACACCGGCATCATCGTCGGTAGCGCACTCATTCTCTTCATCCGCATCTGCGGCCGGTTGAATCGGAGTTGCCGCTGCATCCCGCAGTGCTGTAAGCAAGTCGGGCGAGAGCACCGCCTGCAATTCGCCGAGCCCCATCGACTGCACGACGAGGTTGCTCCCCGTGATCGCGTCACGGATGAGTGTCACCGTTGGCGGATGCAGGCGCTCCGATTCCTGTGTCGTATCGACTGCATCCGCTATGGCAACAAGCGCCTCGGTCAGGCCTCTCAGCCCCAGGCTGTCGGCGTCGGCGGCGATGGCCCGCAGCGCACTGACGCAGCCCTGCGCGTCGTTGTCCGCGTGTTCACGCTCACCTTCGTAGAGGCGAGCCGCCATCGAAAGCTCGGACTGCGCCTGGGCAAGGAGGTGCTCTGTCTGGTTGAGGTCTTCGTTGTGCATCGCTCGCCTGATGACCGTTTGTGTAGTGCTTGTTACTCACGAAGCACAGACAACGTCGTAGTCGGTATCGGGTAGAGAAATGGGTTACTGAACGCTCGAGATGAACATGCTTGCAACTCTCACACGAGGCGGGAAATCCCGAACCCTGTTCCGGAGATATGTCGTAAACCCCCTAGTTTTCAGGCGTTTTTCGGCAAAAGTTGCGCGTGCTGCGGGCCGATTCCACGAGCGTCCCGTGTCAGTCACACGGGCGAAGGGAGCCGGATGCCCTCGCGTGTCGCGGAAGTGCCGGAGTGAAAGGGCAACGCGTGTTTGCCCGCTCGTGCAACTCGGAGCCGCGGCTCCAAGAACCAGAGGAATTAGGCCATGGCCAAGATCCAGAAGTCCACCGATTCGTCGAGCCTCGCCGAGGTCGTCGATCGCATCCTTGACAAGGGCATCGTTGTCGACGCCTTCGCGAAGGTGTCGCTCGTCGGCATCGAGCTCCTCTCTGTCGAAGCTCGCGTCGTCGTCGCTTCGGTCGAGACCTACCTGAAGTACGCCGAAGCGATCGGTCTCACCGCGACCGCCGCTTCCCCCAACGCCTGATCACGCCGCGCGTGACACAGTCGTTGCAGACCGACTCGGCCCTGCGGGCGTAACCGCTCACAGGGTTCTTACCATGAACCAGCACATGGACGATCACAAGCAGGCGCAGACGACGGCGGCCTACTTCCGAGGCCGGGCGGCGGGTACCGTCGGCACTGTCTCCCTCGATGAGGCGACCGCAGCCGCGTGCACAGCCGCCGCTGAAGCGATTGCGCAGGCCATCGCTTCACTCGAAGCGTGCTCAGCCCCACCCTCGACACCGCCCCAGGCCGGGAACGAGCCCGCTACCCCGATGGTGGGGACCGCACCCGCTGGGAACTCACGAGCAGACCAGGCTCAAGAGCCCCAACACCGTGAGGACGCCAAACGTCTGCAGACCGAGGTGGCGGAGTGGCACAAGTCGCTCCGCGAAGCCAGACTGCAACGAGCGCAAGAGGCCGCCCAAGCACGCGCCGAGTTTGTTGCGAGACTCCGAGGTGAGCGCACATCCTCCGCGGAGCTACCCGGGCAGGATGAAGCGGCTACAAGCCCGAGTGCAACAGAGAACACGAGCGCTCAGCACGATCCCCCCATCACAGAAGAGCCCCCAGTACACGAAGCGGACGAAACGGAGTTCGAAACCAGCGACGCTATGTGCGAGCCCGATCTCGATGCCCCCCAGGGGACTGCCAACCTGATCGGGCCCGATCTGCCCAGCGCTGATGCGTCCCCCTCCGATTCATACACGCAGCAATCGGATCCCCGCATCGATGATCCCAGCAACGAAGATCCCAATACTCTCATGGCTCCAGAGGGTTCGTGCGGCAGCACAGATGCCGAGGATGATCCCGAACGCCCTCCCAAGGCAACGGACGCGGAACCTGTAGCGGAGACTGAGGAACCCGATGGCGGCAAGCAGTCGGCAGCGGAACCCGCGCCAGCCCCGGCTGCGGAGAATCCGAACGTGCGGTTTGCTCGGACGGATCGAGTCTCGCAAACAGAAGCAGCCCCCAATTCAGATGCCGCCCAAGCGCCCGCTCCCGAAGCTGCGCAGCACGCCGATGATGAGGGCAATCTCACAGCGCGGTTCCGCTTCAACCGTGTCGAACCGGGCGCCGCCCCAACCGCGCTCCCAGGCTCCGGCGCTCGCGTTCGATTCCCCATCGTGCGCTCCGCCTGAACCGAATTTCAATCCGTAAGAAGGGCACCCTGCGCGGTGCCTTTTTTTGTGCCCCCGATCGGGGCGTAAGTGCTAACCCCTACTCTTGAGTTCTTTCTTCAATTCTCGGGTTTAAGCGTTCGGTTTCGCCCGGCTTGGATGATCCTGACGCCGCGCGCGACCGATACCACGGGCATGAAGCAAGACACAACAAGCACGAGCCCGCAAGTGCGACCCGTCCGCGTCGACGCGAACATCGGTATCGCCCCGAGTGATGGGTTCGTGAAGACCCCCGAAGTGGAGCGGATCGCTCAGCGCGCCGTCGCGTATCTCGACGCGGGCTACCCCGTGCACCTCGCGGGTCCGGCGGGTACGGGCAAGACCACGCTCGCGTTCCACATCGCTTCGATGCGCGGCCGTGCCGTCTCGCTCATCCACGGCAACGACGCATTCAACGGCACAGACCTCGCGGGCCGCGACCGTGGCTACAAGCGTTCAACTACGATCGACAACTACATCTCGTCGGTACTGAAGACCGACGAGAACTTCGACATCACCTGGCAGGACAACCGTCTGACCAAAGCGTGCCGCCTCGGGCACACGCTGATCTACGACGAGTTCAACCGCACCAAGGCGGAGGCGAACAACATCCTGCTCGGGCTCCTCGAGGAGGGGATCGTCTCGGTCCCCGACGGCAACTCGGGGTATCTCCGTGTGCACCCCGAGTTCCGGATCCTGCTGACGTCCAACCCCGCCGAGTACGCGGGCACCCACCGGGCACCCGACGCGCTCCTCGACCGACTGATCACCATCCGCTGCTCGCACTACGACGCGCAGACCGAGACCGGAATCGTCTCGGCGGCCTCCGGCCTCTCCGATTCGGATGCGGCCAAGATCGTTCGGTGTGTGCGCGCCTTGCGCGGCGAAGACGGTGAAGCGCAGCTGCCCAGCATCCGCTCCGCCATCGCGCTGGCACGGATCACGAGTTCCTCCGGCTCCCCCATCGCCTCGGACAACGATCTCTTCCTCGACATGGCCTGGGACGTGCTCGGCGAGCACGTCGAGAACATCGCCACAGGCGACGAGCCCGTGACCGCCGGCGAGTTCCGCGCACTCATCCAGGAGCTCATCGAACACTCCCCCGCGACCGCACAAGAGGCCGCCTGATCCGCCCAAGGAGGCACACAATGGCACCACCCTCACGCCGCAGAGGCATCCAGGACATCCGGACGATGGCCGGCCGCCCCAGCACCCCGGGCTCGAACCACCGCGCGTACATGCGCCTCGCGACCCTCGAGATGGAGCGCATGCGCCGCGAGCAGGAGTACCGCGTCGCGGCCGAGCGCGCAGACGCAGCCTTGAACCGCGTCAACAAGCTGCAGTCGGAAATACGCGACATCGCCGCCATGATCTTCCGCGACAGCGCCAAGGCGAAGAACAGCGACCAAAGCCTCACGCCAACCGTGAAGAACGTGTCTCCCGCCAACGCTGCAAGCACCAACCAAGAAGAGCAAACACCACAGATCCGATACGGGATCCGGCGCCTCACACCCGCCTCCTCGAACCGAAAGGCCAACGAGTCGTGAAGATCAACTGCCTCCACTGCGGTCACAGCTTCGGCATCGACCACTCCTACGCCGACTACGAAGGCCTGCTCAAGTGCGGCACCTGCGGGGAGCTCCTCGATGTGCGCATCGACGATGGCATGGTCAAATCCGTGCGCCCCGGCTCGTTCCACGCGCCGCCGCCCCAACCTCAAGAGCAGATCCAGCCCCACCCCCAACAGCTCGCTCAGCCGTACCACCACCCGCAGCACCCGCAGGCCCACCAGCACTACGCACCGCAGGCGCACCAGCCACCCGCGACGCACACCCAGGCCTATGCGACGCCCTCTCCGAATGCACAAGCCCCAACCCAGGCCCCAATCGAGGCCCACAATCAGGCCCAGGGGCCGGTTCAGGCTCCGAGCCAGTCGCAGGCGGTGATCGCCGCCAAGCCTGACGAAGCGCCCGCGCACGCACCCACGTCCCCAACCGCTCACGAGGCCGAGCTCGCACTCGATGAGATCGTCCAACGCGCCCAAGAGCTCGGCGACGTCTAAACCCACCCACTCACCACACGCACACCGAGAGAGCCAAGCACCCCATGTCGCAGTACGTCTACGCATTCACCAACGCTCCGATCGAAGTCGAGATCCCCGGACTCTCCGGCGCCGAAACGCGCTGGATCGAACACGCCGGGATCGCGGTGGCTATCTCCGAAGCCCCCGGCGGGAAGCTGCGTCCGCAGCGTCGCCACCTCGCAGCGCACCAGGCGGTCGTCTCCGACATCGCCTCACGCGTCGACGCGCTGCCCGCGTCGTTCGGGCTCGTCGCAGAGTCCGAGGAAGCGCTGCGCATCCTGCTGGACAACGAGAGCGACGCGATCGCCGAACAGCTCGGCCGCGTAGGAGGCTGCCTGGAGATGAGCCTGTCTCTGTCTTGGGATGTCGAAAACGTCTTCGAGCACCTCGTCTCCATCGACGACGAGCTCAGCGCCATGCGCGACGAGATCGCCTCCTACGGGAACGATGCCCCGCATAATCTGAAGGTCAGCGTCGGCCGCCGCGTGGAAGCGATTCTCAACGGAGAGCGTGCGCACGCGTCGGCCCTGCTCGACGAGGCAGTGGGCGCGATCTGCCGCGAGATCGTCGCCAAGGACCCCGGCAGCGACCAGGACCTCGCCGCCATCACCGCGCTCGTCGCACGCGAAGACCTCGGGCTCTTCGAGACAGCGGTAGAAGAGATGGCCGCGGACCTCGGCGACGAGTTCGTCATCGGCCTCTCCGGGCCCTTCGCCCCCCACAACTTTGTCGATCTGCGTCTCGCCTTCGAGCCGCAGGACGCCTGAGCATCCCGATCCAACGGGCCCGAGCGGGCCGCCAGCGAGGACTCGCCAGTGTTCATCGTCGATGACATCCTGCTGTCGCCCATGAAGGGCTTCATGTGGCTCGTGCGTGAGCTGCATAACGCCGCTGAGAAAGAGGTGGCGTCGGAGCGTGACCGCGTCATGCGATCACTGCAATCGCTGCACATGCAACTCGAAGCCGGACAGATCGACGAAGACGAGTTCGACGAGCAGGAAGCCGCCCTCCTCGACCGTCTGGACGAACTCGACGCCATGGGCGACTCGGCCAGCGACGACGACGACGACGACGACGACGACGACGGCGACGACGAACCTGAAAGTGCGATCGAAGCGGACCTCACCGCCGCGTCCACCTCGCCCCCCCTCCCGACCGACACCACCGACGACGACCAATCGAAGGCCGCCGCATGACCACCCCACGATTCACGACCCCCGACGCCCCTCCCGTTCTCATCTTCGGCGGCAAAGGCGGGGTGGGTAAGACGACCACCGCGAGCGCCGCAGCACTCGCGCTGGCGCACGCCTGCCCGGACGATCGGGTGCTCCTCGTCTCGACCGATCCAGCGCACTCGGTGAGCGACGCGCTCGCGGACGCCGACCTGCCTGCCAACCTCAAGGTGGTCGAGATCGACGCGGGCAAGGAACACCAAGAGTTCATGGCCAAGCACGCTGAGACGCTGCACGCGATCGGGGCGCGGGGCACCTTCCTCGAAGACGAGGAGATCTCTCGTTTCCTCGATCTGTCGCTCCCGGGCGTCGACGAGCTCATGTGCTTCGTGCGCATCGCCGCCTGGCTCGAAGAAGACGCGGCCGACCGCATCATCATCGACACCGCACCCACCGGGCACGCCCTCCGGCTCCTCACCATGCCCCACCTGCTCGAGCAGTGGCTCGAAGCGACCGACGCGCTGATGGGCAAGCACCGCTACATGTCCGAGGTCTTCGGCGGGGGCAACACAACCGATCCGGTTGAGCTCTTTATCGAGGAGATCTCCGAGCAGTTCGCGCAAGTCGCTCAGGTATGGAGCGACGCCGAGACGACCGCGTTTGTCCCGGTCTTTAACGCCGAACCCATGAGCATCGCCGAGACCGCCCGCCTGCTCGACGATCTGAAATCGCTCGAGATCAGCGCCGCCGAGCTCGTCTGCAATCGCGTCATTCCTGCGGGAGCGACCGGGGTGCTCGCTGAAGCACGAAGGGCCCAGCGTGCGGCGCTCGAAGGGCTCCCCCTCGCGTTCACCGGCACAACCGTCCACGGGATCCCCGTCCGCAGCGACGAGCCGCGTGGGAGTGCGCTGGAGAGCTTCTTCCAGCTCGCGGATTCAACCGAAGCCCTGCTCGCCGGCGGGGAAGACACCGGCGCGGGCGCCCCCCTCCCGGGTGTCGAAGGCAGCCTGTCCATGCCGCGTACCGGCGGGCCGAGCATCACCCTGCTCTCGGGCAAGGGCGGCGTAGGCAAGACCACCGTCTCGAGCGCCATCGCCTGCGCGACCGCCCTCGCCACGGGCAAGCGCACGCTTATCGCCTCGACCGATCCCGCCGGGTCGCTGGGCGATGCCTTCGGCGTACCCGTGGGATCAGACCCGATCGAGATCTCTACGAATCTCAGCGCTGTGCAGCTCGACGCAGACGCGGAGCTCGACGCCTTCAAGGACGAATACGCCGAGGAACTCGAGAACTTCCTCGACTCCTTCTCCGACGGCCTCGACCTCGCCTTCGACCGCGAAGCGCTCGAGCACCTGATGGACCTCGCACCGACCGGCATCGATGAGGTGATGGCCCTGGTGCGCACGACCGAGATCATCGAAGAGGGCGGCTACGACGCGCTCATCCTCGATACAGCCCCGACCGGGCACACGCTCCGCCTGCTCGAACTGCCCGATCTGATCCAGCAGTGGCTGGAAGCGATCTTCAGCGTGCTCCTCAACTACGAGGATGTGTTCTCGCTTCCCAAGATCAACCAGAGGCTGATCCGCTTCTCGAAGGGCCTCAAGAGCCTCCGCGCGATGCTGGCCGATCCTGATATCACGACCATCGTCGGTGTCTCGATCCCCACCGAGCTCGCCTCGGCCGAGACATCCCGGCTCATCCAGGGCTGCGAGAGACTGGGACTCCCCGTCGGTGGTGTTGTCATCAACCAGCGCACCCCGCAATCAGACGACGAGCTCACACGGGCGGTCGTCGCACGAGAAGAAGCCTCGATCGCCAACATCAAACGGTCCGCCGGCGTGCGCAGCGTGGCGATCATCGACCGCGGGCGTGCGCCGCATGGCGTGCAAGATCTCACCATCCTCGGAGCCATGCTCCTGGGAGGCCGTGCGAAGCAGAAGGCCGCCTGATGCCCAAGCGCCAGCGCCAAAGACCGGGAAGCCTCAAAGAACGGCGCCTGAAAAGGGTGGGGACTTCCCCCGACGACAGCTTCGGTAACGACGCTTCCCTCGCGGAAACGCTCGACCGCGTGCTCACGCGCGGCGTGGTCGTCTCCGGAGAGGTCGTGCTTTCAGTCGCCGAAATACCGCTGATCTACGTCGGCGTGCAGGCGCTTGTGAGTTCCGTCGAGACTGCAGCCGACCTTGCCTACCAGCAGCAAGCTGCATGAAGACAAGCCGCAGATTTCGCGCCCCCACTTCAATCCGTCAGGCGGGATAACCGATAACCACTCCATGAGCGCGGCTCCACCGACCACAACCTGCGAAGACACCACCGCCATCGTCGATGCGCTCGAAGGTGCCATGCGCTCGCAGGAGAAGGTCAACCTGAACCAAGAGAACGTCGGCAAGGGCCTCGCCCAGCTCGTGCTCACCGTCGTACGCCTCGTACACGAACTCCTCGAACGGCAGGCGATCCGTCGGGTCGAAGGCGGTTCGCTCACGCCGGACGAGATCGAGCGTCTCGGGACCACCCTGCGGATGCAATCCGATGAGATCCGCGAGATGGCCGCGCGGTTTGGGCTCGACGAGTCCGACCTGAACCTGGACCTCGGTCCCCTGGGGAAGGCGTTGTAAACCGTGGCCGTCGTACGCTCCTCACCTACGCATAACACCAACTCCACGAACGTGGCCGATCTTCTTGAGCGCGTGCTCGACAAGGGTGTGGTGATCGCGGGTGACATCAAGGTGAGCCTGCTCGACATCGAGTTGCTCACCATCCAGATCCGGCTGGTTGTTTGCTCGATCGACAAGGCGAAAGAGATGGGCATGGACTGGTGGGCGAACTCGCCGGTCTTCTCAGCGCCCGAGTCGAAGCAGGAGCGGGACGAAGAACGCAAGATGCTCGAAGAGAGGATCAAGACCCTCGAGGCGATGGTCGCCCAGCAGTCCGACCAGCGCGAACTCATCGACGCACCGGCCGGCACCGCCTCCATCGACGCCGACTCGCCAAACAACGCCCCAGACGCGGACGCGGCATAAACATGGCACGCTCACTCGCGCTTATACCGATCCTCCACACCGAGGCGGACCTCGGCAGCCTCGCCGACGCGCTGCGCATGCACGTCGAGCAAGACGCCTGGACCGAGAAACAGCGCCTCATCGATGCCTTCTGGGATCGCGTGGAGGATTGGGCCGAGTCCCTCGACGCCGAGGGGCTGTACCTCTACCAGGACGCGCTGCCCGCGATCGAAGACGCGCTCCCGATCGTCCGCGACCTCGCGCAACAGGGTTCGCGTAATCACGCCATCCTCGAGGACCTGGTCGATCGCGGGGCCACCCTCATCGGCACGGAAGACCCTGCCCTGCTTGTCCGCGAGTACGAGGTCGCCAAGGCATCCGCCGAAGCCCTCGCTGCGGGGCTCGCCCCGGACCCGCGGTTCACGCAGATCGCAGCCACCCTGCTCGAACGCCGGGACATGTTCATCGGCTCACGCATCAATCAGACACTCCCGGACAACGCGCGAGGCGCCCTCTTCCTCGGTGCTCTTCACAAGCCCGGGCCGTACCTCGACAACAACATCCACGTCGATACACCCACTGGCCTCGAGATCGCGGCCTGATCACTCACCACCAACTCGCTCAAAGCCAAAAGAGATACACAATGAACGACAACGACGACATCAAGAAGAAGCTCAAGGGCATGGCCGCTGTCGATGGCATCCTCGGTGGCCTCGGCGACGTGCTCGGCAAGATCGCCGAACTCGCAGAGAAGGCCGAGTCGGCCCAGCAAGACGGTTCGTTCACCACAAAGGACGGCAAAGAGGGGCGGTTCCAGGTCGGCTTCAACATCTCAACGATGGGGAACAAGACCGGGCAGCGCGAGATCAAAGTCGAGCCCTTCGGAGACGTCGTGCGCGATGACTCAACGGGTGAGGCCAGCGTCTCCGAGACACGCGAGCCGCCGACCGATGTATTCGAAGAGTCGGATCACGTGCTCGTCATCGTCGAGATGCCCGGCATCGGCGCCGAGCAATCGAGCTTCACCGTCGAGGGTGATGTGTTGACCGTGAGCGCCGAGAACGGACCGAAGCGGTACGCGAAGGAAGTGCTGCTCCCCCGCTCCTTCTCCGCGGGCGAGATGTCCGTCTCGAGCAACAACGGGGTCTTCGAGATCCGATTCCAATCGGCGAACTCCGAGGCCGCCTGACCGAGGCAGCCTCCGATGACACACCGCACCCGCCGCCCCAACATCTGAGAGCACCAGGTTCCATGACCGAGCAAGGCACCACAGAACTCCGAGTGGCCGAAGCGCTGAAGCGTGACGCAGGACGCGGCATCGTCCGCATAGACCCCGCCGACATGCAGGCCGTCGGTGTCGGCATCGGTGACTTCGTGCGCATCACCGGCAAACGCTCCACAATCTGCAAAGCGATGCCCGCGTTCGCCAACGAGCGCGGCCAGTCGCGTGCCCAGCTCGACGGGATCGCGCGGGCGAACGCAGGGCTTGGCATCGATGATCCGGTGACACTCACCGCAGCCGCCCCGCCTCCTGCTGAGACCGTGACACTCGTCCCCAAGGACATGCAGGTGCAGGAGCGCGACCTGCCCTACATCGGATCGCTGCTCGATGGCATCCCGGTCAGCAACGGCGACACCGTGCGCGCCACGCTCTTCGGCTCACGGACCGCAGACTTCACAGTGCAGGCCTGCACGCCCGGGCCCGAGGCCATCATCGTCCCTACGACGCAGCTCCTCGTGCCCAAACAGTCCCAGGCCTCCAAAGGCAACGCCCCCAAGCAGCCCGGAACACCGACCTACGAAGACATCGGCGGCCTCGGCTCGCAGCTGGCGCGCATCCGTGAGATGATCGAACTCCCGCTGCGGTACCCGGAGGTCTTCGAGCGCCTGGGGATCGATCCGCCCAAGGGCGTGCTCTTGCACGGCCCTCCCGGCACGGGCAAAACACTCATCGCACGCACCATCGCTCACGAAGCGGACGCGAACTTCTTCGTCGTTTCAGGCCCCGAGATCGTCCACCGCCACTACGGCGAATCCGAGAAGCACCTCCGCCAGATCTGGGAAGAGGCCACCAAGAAGTCCCCAGCGATCATCTTCATCGACGAGATCGACTCCATCGCACCCAAGCGTGAAAACGTCGAGGGCGAAGTCGAGAAGCGCATCGTCGCCCAGCTCCTCGCACTCATGGACGGGCTGAACAAGCGCGCGAACGTCGTCGTTATCGCAGCAACCAACCTGCCCAACAACATCGATCCCGCGCTGCGCAGGCCGGGCAGGTTCGACCGTGAGATCGAGATACCCATCCCCGACGCGCGGGGACGCCGCCAGATCCTCGAAGTCCACTCCCGCGGGATGCCACTCGAAGAGGACGTCGACCTCGACACGATCGCGGCCATCACCCACGGCTGCGTCGGCGCCGATCTCGAGGCCTTGTGCAGGGAGGCCGCCATGGCCTGCCTCCGCACCGTGATGGGTGATATCGACTTCTCACAAGGCAAGCTTCCCTACGAGATACTGACGCACCTGCGCGTGGGCATGGACCACTTCCGTGCTGCGCTGACCGAGGTCGAGCCCTCGGCGGTGCGCGAGGTCTTCGTCGAAGTGCCCGACATCAAGTGGGACGACATCGGCGGATTGGGCGACGTCAAACGCAAGCTCATCGAAGCAGTCGAGTGGCCGCTCGCACACGCGAGCCTCTTCCGCGAAGCCGGGGTCAAACCCCCCAAAGGCATCCTGCTCGCAGGCCCTCCGGGTATCGGCAAGACACTCGCAGCGAAGGCCGTCGCCTCACAGACGGAAGCCAACTTCATCTCCGTCAAAGGCCCGGAGCTGATGTCGAAATTCGTGGGTCAAAGCGAAGAACGGCTGCGCGAGATCTTCCGCAAAGCGCGCCAGGCGTCGCCCTGCATCATCTTCTTTGACGAGATCGACGCGCTCCTACCCAAACGCGGGCTCGGCTCCTCCGATCCCGTGGGCGATCGCGTGCTCGCGCAGTTCCTCGCCGAAATGGACGGCGTCGAAGAGCTCAACGGCGTGCTCGTCCTCGGGGCAACCAACCGACTGGACATGCTCGACCCCGCGATGCTCAGGCCCGGCAGGTTCGATGAGATCGTCGAGCTCGAAACCCCAGACGAACACGCAAGGCAAGAGATCTTCGAAGTGCACCTGCGCAACCGTCCCGTTGCCGAGGGAGTGGATGTGCAGACGCTGGCCAAGCTCTGCCCCGCGGCCAGCGGTGCGCAGATCGCGGGCGCCGTCCGCCGCGCCGCCATGGCAACCGTCCGCCGCGCGGTCCGTGCCCAAGCAGCGGGCGCCGCAGTCGCACTCGAAATCTCTATGGACGATCTCCGACACGCGATAGACATCGAAACCGGCATCGCCAAGGAAGAAGCCGCGTGAACGCGACCGACCTCGACCAAGCCTTCTACCTCGTCGGCGTTGCACCTTCGGGCGGCCTCTCCAGCTTCTCCGGCCACGGCCTCGAGGAAGGACAAGTATCCGAGGCGATTGCTATCGAGGGCTTCGATGCTCTTGTCGTGCGCGTACCGGCCAGTATGTTCTCCGGTCCCGATGCGGAGAAACGCACCGAAGATGTCACCTGGCTCAAGCCCCGTGCAGAGAAGCACGAAGCGATACTCCGCGATGCTTCCGAACGCTCGACAGTGATGCCGGTGGGATTCGGGGGCGTGTTCAGCTCGGAGCACGCGTTGCAACTCGCCCTGCGTGCGCACGCGGGTGATATTCACGCGTACCTGGAGGAGAACGCGGACTGCGACGAGTGGTCGCTCAAGGCGAGCGTCGTACGCCAAGACGCACTCGACCGAGCACGCACCGAGCTATCCGGGCTGAGGACCGCCGAGCAAACGAGCGAGGGCGCCGATTACTTGCAACGTCGCAAACTCGATCACGACGCGCTCATCCATGTAGAAGATCGCGTGCTCGAACTGCTGGACGAGCTCATCGAGCACTTGGGCGATACCGTCCTAGACTATGCCGAGCGCAAGATCGTCGAAACCGGCGAAGAGGACGGCCGCTGGATGCTTGCCAACATCGCGCTGCTGATCGAACGCGATGCGCTTGAGGCATTCAACACTGCCCTCGACAAGCACTCCGATGCCCTAGACGCCTTCGGCGTAACGCTGGAACTCTCGGGCCCATGGCCCCCCTACACCTTCTGCCCGCGTCTCGGTGACGACGAGACGGCAGACGAGGCGGATGCAACCTGATGTACGGCTACGCGATCGTGCGCGCTCCGGCAGTGCTGCAAGACACTGCGGGCGATCGGCTCGTAGGACTAGACGGACACCCACTCGATGCACTAGAGCACGCGGGGCTCGCTCTGCTGCGCAGCGTCGGACCTGCACCGACGACCCGGCCTGTCGAGTTCATGCGGTCTGTCCTCCGCATTCAGAATGCACAGGCGTGCGTACCGCTTCGCGCCGAGGAATCACCGGTCGACGACCGCGCCGCAACCAGCTTGCTACGTAGCGGCAAGGACCGGTTTGAGAAGCTCCTCGATCTCTTCCAGAACGCAGAAGAGTGGTCGGTCTCTATCCCCGCGGCCGTCTCAGCCGAGCACCCGCACGAGGACAAGGCGACCGGTCTCGGGTACCTGGAAAAGAAGAAGCGCGACTTCGCGCTCGCAGACGGGATCGATCCCGGAGCAAACGACCGGGCACACGAGCTGGTTCAAGGCATCGCAAGCAACCTGCGGACATGGCGCGTGGTCTCATCGCGCTCGGGCGGAGCGAGCCTCGTCATGCTCGTCGAGCGCGGCCAGATCGAGCAGGTCGCAGACGCCCTCGAGGCACACGACGACGCTGGCGCACTCACGCTCTCAGGCCCTTGGCCACCCTTCAGCTTCACAAACCCCAAATGATCGGGACCCAGGGGAACCTAGGAACGCCAAGGCGCAACGCCGTGATGCTCAGCCGAGCCGTCGCTCGGGTTTCAGCAGCGCACCTGACACGCGGGCGATGTCAGCGTGCAGCGCACGATCACGATTGAAGCCGTCCACATGCGGCAGCCCGGCCTGTGCCTCGACCGCCTCGCCCGGCGCGATCCCCTCACGTCGGAGGTGCGCGAGTTGGTGCAACGCGATGACCTGCACCGCCATAACGGCCGACGCCCGCTCGGTCTGCTCGAACGCGACCCGTCCGGCCATGGTGCCCATCGAAACGATGTCTTGATTCCGACCGTTGGTGGGAATGGTCGCGCACGCGCTTGGCGTTGCGCTCCGACGGAGATCGGCGCAGATCGCCGTCGCGGTGATCTGCCCCCCCGCCATGCCGCTGGTCGCTCCGGGTGTGTGCGCAAGGAGCAGCGGCGCGCCGGTGTTGAGCTCCGGGTTGCACAGCACGTCGAGTTGTCGCTCGATGAGCATCGCCGCCTGCACCACCGCGGTGTTGATCGTGTCCGCAGCGAACGAGATCTGTTGCCCTTGGAAGTTCCCGCCGTGGAGCACCGCGGGGTCCTCGACTGTGCCGGTGATCACCGGGTTGTCGTTCACGCCGTTGATCTCACGTTCGATGATCGTGCGTGCGTGGTCCAACTGATCCCGGCATGCGCCGAGCACCTGCGGTGCGCACCGGACCGAGTACACCTCCTGGAGCGGGCGTGAGTCGTCTTCGGCGTACGCGCCCGCGTACGCCAGGATCGCGCCGGCGCTCGCGCACTGCCCCACGTGCCCGCGGAGTTCGTGCAGCCTCGGATCGAGAGACTGCCGACGGGAACCGAGCGCCCGCATGAGCCATGCGGTCGACCGTTCGGCGATATCGATCAGCCGCTCGGCGCGGGCGCACGCAAGCCCCGCGAACGCTGTCATGAAACTCGTCCCGTTGACCATGGCCAGCGCATCCCGAGCGCTCAGACCCACCGGCACAAGGCCTGCTTCGGACAGTGCTTCCTGCGCCGTGATTACCGCCCCGTCTTCACAGAGCACCGCGCCCTCGCCCGTGATGACCTTGGCAGCGTGGGCGAGCGGTATCAGATCACCACTCGCCCCGACCGACCCAACCTCCGGGATCGCGGGGGTGACGTTGTGATTGAGCAGGGCGAGTAACGCCTTCGCAGCGTCGGCAGCAACACCCGAGCGCCCTTGGGCGACCGCCTGGCATCGAGCGGCAAGAGTCGCACGGACGACCTCGCGCGAGGCGTACGCGCCCCAACCCGCACCGAGGTGCTCGATCAGGCCGCAGCCTTGTAGCACTGAATCCGCATCGGCTTCGGAGATCACGTGCGGCCCAAAGCCTGTGGTCAGCCCATAGATGCTGTCACCACGGTCGTGCGCAGCCGCGAGAATCGTTGCAGCCTCATCCATCCCCGAGAGTGCCCCGGGCGTGAAGAAGCCCCGAGACTCGCCGAAGCTCGCGTGCTCCAGGTCATCGCAGGTCAGCCGGACGTCGGGCCCGAAGGCGAGAACGCGTCCGAAGTCAATCGGAGTATCGATGTCGAAGGCGTGTCGGGTGGTCGGGGCGGCTTCGGACGTCTGGTGCATCGTGCTCTCGTAAAATGCGGTGCGAGTCAGGCGGCGCGTTCGAGCGCTTCCCCAGCCGAGAAGAGCCCGGAAAGAGAACCGCGATCGGGCTCTCCCTTGCGGGTTCTTGGCATGTCTGTATCGGCAATCACGATCAAACGCGTGAGCGGGCGTGCACACGGTCCGAGTAAATCTCGCAGCCGCTCGACAGAAACCTGTACCGCCCCGACGATCACCGCCCCGATCGAGTTCGGACCGCTGCGGACGATCACCGACTCGTTACCGGTAGCCTGGCGGATGAGCTCTTCGATTTCGTGTGGGTCGATCATCCGCCCGTTGGCGAGTTTGAACCGGTTGTCTCGCCTTCCTCGGAAGATGTAGCCGCCCTCGCCGTCGGGTGAGACGAGATCACCCGTATCGTGCCACCGTCCAGCTTGCAGCGGCTCGTAGCCACCCGCTCCCCAAATACCGTCGCAGACGTTGTTGCCACGCACGCGCAGGGTGCCGGCTTCGACTTTGGTCGCGCATCCCACAGGGCGGCCCAAGCATCCCGGAGCAAACCGGCCCGGGGCCCCTAGCGTGATCCCCGGCGATGTCTCGGTCTGCCCGTAGCCCACGCGCAGACGCGTGCCAGACAAGACCGCTGCCGATTCAGCGTCAATCGCGGCCCCGCCTACGACACCGCCCGTCAGGTTCTCGAGGAACCCCGGGAGTTCATGCGCGATCCGCACAGCTTGAAGCGGCACACACGAGAGCCGGGTGGCGCCGTTCCGCACCGCCGTGCGCGCGAGCGCAACGGCATCTCGTGCACCCTCGGGACACGCCACTACCGTCGACCCCGCGATCAGCGCAGGCCAGACATCAACGAGCGCACCAAAGGCGTGGTGCCAGGGGAGCACACTCAGCGTGACATCGTCGCGACTGATCCCGAGCGCCGTGACATGCGAGCGTAGCTGTGCGAGCAGATTGCGATGAGACAACGCGATTTGCCTGCCTGATCCGGAGCTCGATCCGCTGGTCGTGAAGATCGCCGCGACTCCGGTCGTCGCATGATGCCGAACCGATCGAAGTTCGAGCGCCTGATCCTCTGGCGGGTTGGCCGCCGTTGTGGGGGCAACTACACCAGAACCCGCACACGGACGATCCGAGACGACGAGTCTCACGTCGAGTGCGCTCGCAACACCGTCCAGATCGGCCGAAGGCGGAACAGGGCAGACTGTGAGCCCCTCCCACCAGCAGGCAAGGGTCACAACAATGTGCGCGCGCGAGGAAGGCAGCGCGAGCAGCATTCGGTCGCCCGCCCGGAGCCCCGCCGAACGAAACGCCTTGCACCACAACCGTGCCCCGGTCCACAGGGTCGCCCCTGGGACCGTGCTCTCCGAGTCGGCAACGATCGAGTTGGGACTCAGTCGGAAGGTGCTGTAGAGCAGCTCGCGGAGCGTTTCGTGATCAACGGTCCGGTCAGCCATGGCCACGCGCTCAAGCCGCCTTGTTAATCGGCTCAGCGAGGAACTCCGTGATCGTGTCGATGTCGGAGGGTTCGATCAATTCCTCGACGTGCCCGAGGAGCGCACTCACGCACGCGGCCTTGCACATATCCCGCGGGTGCGGAGTCTCGCCGCGGAACATCTCGTAGTTCATCTTCGTGTTGAAGGCGATCCAACGGCTCTTCATCTCGACGTACTGAATCGCAACAGCCATCTCTACGTCTTCGTCGTTCGTGATGCCGTTGATCAGGGCGATCAGATCGTTGCGGAGTGTGTCGACCCACTCGAGGGAGTCCTCGATGATCTCGCTGAGCGACGAGCCGTCGGTCGGCTCCGGGCACTCTGAGATGTGCGTGCGAAGATCCTCGAGGTTGAACGCCTTGATGTGATCGATCATGTGGTCGGTCATGTGAGCACCCGATTCCGTGTTTGAGAAGTAGAAGCGTTCACTTCATCGACCTGCGCACGAACGAAACTTCTCAGCAACCCAACTAGCTCTCGCAATCACTTCCGTCCCGAAGCAGATTTCCGTCTGCCGCCCCCCATACGCCGCCGCGCTTGGGGAAGTGGAATCCCCTACCCTGCCCGCTCCACACCGAGCGGAGGCCACCATGCCCTACATCCTGGCACTGGATCAGGGAACGACCAGTTCGCGGGCGGTCCTGGTGAACGAACGGGCGGAGGTCGTGGCATCGGCGCAGAAGGAACTCACCCAGCACTACCCCGAGCCCGGCTGGGTCGAGCACGATCCGGAAGAGATCTGGTCCACGCAGGCAGGGGTGATCGTCGAGGCGATGGGCCGAGCCGGGATCGACCGCACCAGCATCCGAGGACTCGGGCTCACCAACCAGCGCGAGTCCGTTGTGCTCTGGGAGCGCTCGACGGGCCAGCCCCTGCACAACGCGATCGTCTGGCAGGATCGCCGGACAACCCAACGATGTGTCGAGTTGAGAGAGCAGGGCTATGCAGATCCCGTCCGAGCGAAGACCGGCCTCGAACTCGATCCGTACTTCTCGGCGACGAAGATCGCCTGGCTGCTCGACCACGTGCCCGGCGCACGCGAGCGGGCACGCGCGGGCGAGCTCGCGTGCGGCACGATCGACACCTGGCTCATCGCACGCCTCACCGATCGCGGGGTGCACGCAACAGACGCGAGCAACGCGTCCAGAACGATGCTCTTCAACATTCATTCGGGCGCCTGGGACGACGAACTCCTCGCCCTATTCGATATCCCTCGCGCGATCTTGCCCGAAATCGTTCCGTCCTGCGGCACGATCGGTCAGGTGCGCTCGGACCTCGGTCTCGCGGGCGTCCCTATCGCAGGCATCATCGGAGATCAGCAGAGCGCCACCATGGGCCAGCTCTGCACAACGCCGGGACTCGCAAAGAACACTTACGGCACCGGCTGTTTCCTGCTCATGAACACCGGCCACACACCACGACCGTCAACAAACAGACTCTTGACGACAGTCGCCTGGCAACGGGATAACACAACAACGTTCGCGCTCGAAGGCGGCACCTTCGCCGCAGGCGCAATCGTGCAGTGGCTCCGCGACGGGCTACAAATCATCCGCGATGCATCGGAAATTGAACCGCTCGCTCGCTCCGTCACAGACACCGGCGGGGTGTGCATCGTCCCGGCCCTTGCCGGCCTCGGACCGCCCCACTGGGACCCCGACGCACGCGGCACAATCCTTGGCATCACGCGCGGCACCACCAAGGCGCACATCGCTCGGGCGGCACTCGAGGGCATCGCCATGGGCGTTTGGGATCTCGCCTCGACGATGGATCGAGATGGCTGCCCGCCGCTCGCCGAGCTGCGTGTCGACGGAGGAGCCGCCGCGAGCGACCTGCTCATGCAATTCCAGGCCGACATCCTGGGCGTGCCCGTCGTGCGGCCGCAGAACCTCGAAACAACCGCCCTCGGCGCGGCGTTCATGGCGGGTCTTGCGGTCGGCATCTGGAACTCGACGGAGCAACTCGAGGAAACGCGCACTCCCGGCACGCGTTTCGAGCCCACAATGAGAGACGACGAGCGGGCCGCGAAGCAGGAATCGTGGCAGAAGGCCACCGAACGCGCGAGAGGCTGGGCGTAAGTCTGCGATCCCCGAACTGCTTCAGCCCGCAGCCGCCATGTAATCCCGCGCCCACTCGCGGATCACAGACACCAGCGCACCCGCATCTATAGGCTTGGTCTGGAAATCGTTGCAACCCGCTTCGATGCACTTCTCCCGGTCGCCCGACATCGCGTGCGCTGTGAGCGCGACGACCGGCAGCCGGTGACCGTGCGCACGTAGCCATCTGGTCGCCTCGTAGCCGTCCATCTCAGGCATCTGCATGTCCATCAGGATCAGATCGAAGTTGACCTCCGCCGGATTCGAGCCGATGCGTTCGATGGCCACTCGCCCGTTCTCCGCGAGTTCAACATCAGCGCCCGCGCGCTTCAGATGGAATTCGATCAGGCGCCGATTGTCGGGCCCGTCTTCGACCACCAATACTCGCACACCAGAAAGCAACGAGGGCCCGGCCTCATCCAAGGCCGCATCCCGCTCCGCTGCCCGCGGCGCACCGGTCCGAGATATGCCTCCTGCGGAAAGGCCACCGCGACCCGATTCCGCTATCGCAGGGAGCGTCAACCGGAACCGGCTCCCCGCGCCCCACTCCGACTCGACTTCGAGCCGTCCGCCGAGCAGCCGCGCCAACGAATTCGAGATGCTCAGCCCGAGCCCCGTACCGCCGAACCGCCTGGTCGTACTCGTGTCCGCCTGAGCGAAGGTATCGAACCGGCGAACGACCTCCAGTTGCTCACCGGTCATTCCGATGCCCGTGTCCTCTACTTCGATCTGGATCTGCCTGGTCGCGGGGTCGTGCGCTAGACGTACCGTCACGCTCCCCGCATCCGTAAACTTGACGGCGTTGCCCACCAGATTGAGAACGATCTGCTTCAGACGGGTCGGATCAGAAAGAATGCTTGCCGGCAACGACGACATGTGCTCGACCGAGAGAGACAGCCCCTTCTCGCTCGCCCGCCCACGCATCAGCTCAACAGCACCGTGCACAACATCGATCACATCGGTCTCGATGCGCTCTACAGATAGCTTGCCGGCATCCACTTTGGACACATCGAGCAGGTCGTTGATTATCGCCAGCAGGTGCGCAGCATTGTTACGGATCGTCGACACCGCATCGCGAGCGATCGAATCGTCGATGTCGGAGGTTGTATCGTCGACGAGCACATCCGCGAACCCCAGAATCGCCGTCATCGGGGTGCGTATCTCGTGGCTCATATTCGCCAGGAACGCTGCCTGCGTGCGCACGCTGACCAAAGCCTGATGGCGAAGCAGGCGCAGGCCGAAGGAAAGCCCGCACGATTGGGCGGTGTGCCGCTCACTCGATGTCCACTCGCGGGAACTGAGCGCCGTGGCCGCGATGTACTCGCGGAAGCTGTTCCGGGGCGTGAGTTGGGGCTGGCCATGCTCATCCCGCCCGAGACCCTGCCTCGGATCGCCCGCCCACCGCGTTTCAAGTGACTTCTCGGCACGGATCGCCAAGAGGTAATCGCTCCACGATTCTCCGATCCGAACCGCGAGCCCGCCCGCGGCCCAGCCGATCTCACCCTCTAGCCCGGGGTCATCGACCGCCAGACGGCACGAACAAGCCGTTGGCTCATCCCCTGCCCGCGCGCTGAGCGACCGCACAATCGAATCGCACACATCACGCTCGACCAGCTCCCCCGCTGCATACCAGTCTACGCCCACCGACATCACAATCGCGTCACAGGCCAGGAGTTCGCTGAGCGTGCAGAGCTGGCTATCGACGAAGGGACGGGGCGACTCATCCGGAGAAGCGTTGTGGGCCATCGCCGCGTGCATCTCTGCGACTAAGCGCTCGGCTTCCCGGCGCTCGAGTTCTTCGATGCGCGAGAGCGCATCCGCCAGCGCGATCGATGCGCCCTTGAGCACCGTGTCATGCACGGGCGAAACCCGACGCGGAGCGCCGTGATGGAGACTGATCATCCCCCAGAGCACCCCTTCCCGCAGCACAGGAACGACAAGAGTCGAAACAACCCCGAGATTCCGGTAGTAGTCCCGGCATGGCCCGACGCTATGACGCGCACGCACATGCGTGAGATCCGTGTGCTCGTCGCTGTCCGCTGCCGTAAGCGGGACGAGTGCCGCACCGTCCTCCTCAATGCACATCGTCATGCGCACCGGTGTCTCCGACATCATCGTGCGCACTGAAGGAGGTATGTCTCGCGCGGGAAACCGCAGGCCAAGAAATGATTCGCGCACGCCGGTCCCGCGATCCTCACCTATGACCTCGCCGTTCCAGTCCGCATCAAAGCGGTAGATCATGCAGCGGTCGTACCCCAGAGCCGATCGCACCCTGCTCGTGGTCGCCTCGAGCGCACAATTGACGGTCTCCGCCTCCGCAAGATCGGATAACAGCGATGGGAGCAATGCTGCAACAGCGTCCGCTGGCACATCAGCTTCATGAGCACTCGGTTCGATCTCGATACACACTCGGCCATCGAGACGGTGATGCCGAGTGATGCACGCCCGACCATCGGCGAGCATCCCGACCGGGCCCATCAAAGGCTTGCGCTCCTGAGCGCTGCGCACGGCGCTCAGAAAATCGACACCAGCGAGAGACTCACCCAGAACGCACACACGCTCGCCAACGGCTTCGTCCGTGCACTTCCCGAGGATCGCTTCTAGGTTGTTGCTGGCCTGCAGTATGCGCAGCGACTCTGCGTCCACAACGACAAGCGCGACATGAGACTGCACACTACCGGCGAACTGGTAGGCCACTTGGTCGCACAAATCCGTCGCTTCTTGCGGCATGTGCACCGCTGGTATGTATTGCATCCGTGTCTGTGATGAGCGTATCGGCCGCCCAACAGAACCACACGATTAAACACCCTGCCAATCGATAACGAACCGGGAAAACACGCTCGGGCAGGCCCAGCAGTAAGGGTTGTCGCCTACGCCACCCCCCTGTTCGCATATCTAATACGCCATATGCTTTGCTCACGGCATGACAGAAGCCGCGCACGCCCGACTCGATCTCCCTCTCCATCTCCGCGAGCGTGTTCAGCCACTCAACGATCGCCCGCTCCAGACGGATCGCCGATTCGTGCTCTGCTGGCTGCACCACGCGATCCGTGACCACGAGAACCCCGCGCTCGATACAGCGATCGCGCTCGCGAATTCAATCCGCAAACCCGTCTTGGTGTACCAAGGGCTCGGCGGCGCACACCGCTTTAACGCCGACCGCCATCACGCGTTCATACTGCAGGGCGCACGCGACCTGCAGACAGCACTCAACAGCCGCAGCATCGCCTGGGCGTGCTCCGTGCCCAAGGACCCTGCTCAGCCAAGCCCGCTACGAGCCCTCCTGCAAGACGCGTGCGCATTCGTAACCGAGGACTTCCCAGCACCGCCCTTCCCAAAGTGGGCCCGCGCACACGCGTGCCGTGCCGAGTGCATGGCGATCGCGGCAGACAGCGCGTGCATCGTTCCTATGCGCACAGTGGTCAAACAGCACGCCCGCGCGTTCCGGTTCCGAGACGCTGTCAAACGCGAGTGGCCCTCTCGGATCCATGCTGATTGGCCCCGGACAGATCCGGAGATCAAGCCGCTTCGCTTCGATTCAGAGCAGTACGGCTTCGCGAGCACCGACCTCACTTCGGAAGACGATGAGTCCATCTGCGCGATCGCAGCGTCATGCGATGTCGACCACTCGATCCCGCCCGTGCGCACAACGACCGGAGGAAGCGGCGCGGGCTACGCGCGGTGGGAGCGCTTCAAAGAAGCGGGCCTCCGGCAGTACCACAAGAGGCGGAACAACGCATCCGACCTTGGCGGCGTCTCCTGGCTTTCGCCGTACCTCCACCATGGGCACGTCTCACCGATGCGCATCGCACGCGAGGCAGCGCAGATCGGTGGTGACGGCGCCGACAAGTTCTTGGACGAACTGCTTGTCTGGCGTGAGCTCTCCCACAATTTCTGCCTGCACGAGCCTGGTGAACGCCTGGAGACCCTCGCCGCGCTCCCCGCCTGGGCGCAACAGACGCTGCGCGAGCACGCCGCGGATACGCGCGACAGCGAACGCTCGTGGGAGTCCCTCGCTCGCGCGAGATCCGCGAGCGCACTCTGGAACGAAGCCCAGCGTTCACTCCTGCACGCGGGCCTCCTGCACAACAACGTGCGCATGACCTGGGGCAAAGGCATCGCAGCATGGGCACGATCACCCGAGGAAGCGCTGCACTGCCTGATCGACTTGAATCATCGCTACGCGCTCGACGGCAACAACCCGAACTCCTACGGCGGGCTCCTTTGGTCACTCGGTCTCTTCGACCGCGCCTTCGAACCGGAAAAGCCCGTCCTCGGGACCGTCCGCGGTAGAGACTCCGACGAGCACGCACAGCGGCTCGATCCTGTAAAGTACGCCCGCGCTGTACGCACGCTCGCGGGCGTGCAGCCGCTTCGTATCGGCGTAATCGGCGGTGGGATCGCTGGGCTATCCTGCGCACGCACGCTCCACGACCAAGGGTGCGATGTGACGGTGTTGGACAAGGGCCGAGGACCGGGCGGGCGCACCTCGACACGCCGGATGAACCTCGATGGGGACTCGTTCACATTCGATCACGGCTCGCCGAGCTTCACCGCAACAGACCCACGATTCGGCCGGTACGTGCGCTCATGGCTCGACGACGGCCACGCCACGCGCTGGTACCCGCGCGAAGCGATCTGGGACGGCGCCCAGTTGCACCCGACCGATGCGCACGCACCCGTGAGATTGGTCGGAACGCCCAGCATGAACGCGCTCTGCGCGCACCTCGGCGCAGACCTCGACACCCGCTACGGGTACGAAGTCAACGGCTGCGAACCGTGCCCGGGCGGTTGGGCGGTCTCAACAAAGCACGGCGAGACCTTAGACTTCGACGCGATCGTGTGCGCGCTCCCGGCCCGTCAAGCCGAGTCCTGCATCCACAGCGCTCCGTGCGCCCACGCCTACGCATCCATCCGGTACGAGCCGACCTGGTCACTCTTATGCATCTTCGATTCGAGTCCACCGCCCCCTGCGGACCTGATCCACTTCAAGCAGGGGCCGCTCCGCATGCTGATCCGCGATTCGCACAAGCCCGGGCGAGGGGCATCTCGCCCAGCGGAGTGCTGGGTCGCCCACGCGTCTGCGGAGTGGTCACGCGAGCACCTGGAACTCGAAAAGGAAGCCGTTGCCGATCTGCTGGCCCACGAACTCCGCGCGGTGCTCGGCGGCCCCGACGGCGATTTCCTACACCTTGCTGCCCACCGTTGGAGGTATGCACAAACCACATCGACCTATCAAGACAGATGCGCGAGCGACCATGACGCCCGCATCGCCCTCTGCGGGGACGGATTCGGGGGCAACGGCATCGAATCCGCGTTTTTGAGCGGACAAGCCGCAGCGGGCAGGATTCTCGCCATGAGGCCGGATGCTGCTCCAGAGCAAGAGGCCCGAGAACCCAGCCTCTTCGGTTGATCGGCCGCGAGAGCGAACCCGAGTGCCCCCGTGCGCATATAAGACTCCGAAGGGGTTGTTCAACCACCGTGTCCCAAACGCCGGATAGCAGAACCGATGAGACGCTCGTTGAGGACTACCTCGACGGCGATCATGCCGCATTCCGCGTGCTCATCGATCGCTATCACGACGCGTTGATCGGGTTCCTCACACGCATGTGCGGCAACCGCCAGAACGCCGAGGATGCGTTTCAGGACACCTTCCTCCAACTGCACCAATCCCTCGAGGGCTTCGATACCAGCCGTCGCTTTAAGCCCTGGCTCTTCACCATCGCGGCCAACAAGGGGCGCGACGCCCTCCGCAAGATCCAGCGCCGGCCGGCGGCTTCGCTGTCACGTGCGATCGACGAGGGCGGCGAGGGACAGAGCTTCGCCGACCTGATGCAGGCAGACACGCCCGATATCGACGAATCGCTGAACGCCGAAGACCGCTCCGCGCTCGTACAGCAGGCCGTCGATCGCGTCTCGCCGCGGCTGCGCGAGGTGTTGTTACTCGCCTACTTCCAGCGGATGACCTACGCCCAGATCGCCGAGGTGTGCTCGATCCCCGTTGGCACAGTGAAATCGCGCCTCCACGCGGGGGTCGCAAGCTTCGCCAAGCACTGGGAGGCCGTCCGGGAAGAGTCACGGACAGCCGAGAACCAAGCGCGCTCAGATTGGCGCGAACACGCCTGAATCAGGCGGCGTACCACCACCGATGACCACCCCCGCCGATCACCATCACGACGCACCGGAGCTCGCCGGCACGCCCGCCAACGAACCCAGTGCAATCGAACAACTCATCGCGGAGTGTCCCTACGACGAACGCGAGAAGCTCCGCGGCTTGCTGAGCCTCCTCGAGTGCCCATCTACTCCCGCAGACACACGCCAGACGCGCATCGACGCGGTCATCGCCCGTGCTGCGCGGGCACCCGACGCCGCCGGCTCACTCACAACGCCTCAGCATCACTCATCGCTCACGGAGGCGGAGGCGCAGCTTGTCGATGACTGGGCGGAGAATCGCGCCCCGGATCAGGCGGGCGTGGGCCGGCTCCTATCAGCACTCGCCACGCCGAGCGATGGGCGGCGAGAGGACCGCATCGAGCAAACCCTCCGCGCGATCGAGACCGACGAGGCTGAAAGAGCACAGCGCCTGCGCCTGACGCCCGACCGCATGGGCCTGATTCCCCGTGCCCGGGTCCGACTCTCCGAGCTGGGCTTCGTGGCTGCTGTCCTGGTCGTTGTCGCCTCCATGGCGTTCCCCGTTCTGTCGACGATGCAGACCAACACCTGGGCGGCGCAGAGCACCGCGAACCTCCAGCAGGCGAGCCTTGCCTCTTCGCTCTTCGCGACCGACAACGATGCCTTTGTCCCGCACGTGCAGCGCGACCGCGCTGCCGCCGATGCGCCCGTGAGTTGGTGGACCGTCGGAGATCCCTCCCAGTCGCATTCCGCCCACCTCTTCTCCCTCATCTCCGAGGGGTACCTCCCGGGCGAGCGCCTCAACGCTCCGGGCAACCCCGATGCCCCCGACGACGGGCCCGATCGCGAAGCGGGCGACTGGGCCGACTCCAACGAGCTCTCGTACAGCTATCGCATGTTCGGCAGCCGCCCGCCGCGCATCGTGGGGATGAACCGGACCATCCTCCTTGCCGACCGCTCGCCCCTGGTTCTCCAGCATCACGCCGGCGAACGCCTCGATCCCACGCAGAACTCGCGGAACCACAAGGGCAAGGGCCAGCACGTCGCCCTCGCCGACGGCACCGTGACCTTCCTCAGCTCGTCCACCGTCAACGGCAGTGACAACATCTGGCTCCCCGCCTCCGCCGAGCGGGCGGGGATCGTTCGCCTCACCGGGTACGAGCGGCCCTCCGCTTCGAACGATCAGTTCGTCGGCCCCTGAGCAGGCCACTCACCCAGGCAGTTGTTCGGGTCAGGTTCGCGCTCTTTCACTGCTCTGCTCTGCTTGTCCGCCCCGTACTGCGGTCCTACACTCGCGGTCCCACCGTGCCCGAGGGCCCATGCGCCCGCGTTGCACACCCCATTTCCCCCTTAGATACGCATCCGAGCGACGCAATGCCCAAAGCCAAGCCCCACAAGTCTCTGCTGAAGCGCATCCGCATTACCAAGACCGGCAAGGTGCGCCACGCCAAGGCGGGCTTCAAGCACCTCCGCTCGCACAAGTCCCCCACGCGTCGCCGCCGCCTGCGTAAGTCGGGCTGGGTCGAGGGTGCGGACACCAAGCGTCTGAGCCGCATGATCTACATGCGTCTCCGCGGCGCTGGCCAGCCCCGCTCGGCCATCCGCCGCAACCCCACCCCCGAGCAGCGCGCCGAGCGCGTCGCCGCCGCCCGCGAGGTCAACAAGGCCGCCCGCGAGGCGTACTTCGCCCAGGCTCAGGGCTAAATCGTCTTCTGAGGCTCGCCCTCCGGGTCCGAAGCCGGCCGACGATCGGCCGCCCCGTCGGGCAGCATCACCCCTTTCGTACGGAGCACACTCATGCCCCGCGTTCGCAAGTCCACCGGCCGTCGTCGTAAGCACAAGCGCATCCTCAAAGAGGCGCGTGGCTACTACGGCACCAAGTCCCGCCACCACCAGCAGGCCAAGGTCGCCCTGACCCGCGCCGGCGCCTTCGCCTGGCGCGACCGCCGTGCACGCAAGCGTGATATGCGTCGCCTCTGGATCACGCGCATCACCGCCGCCTGCCGCATGCGTGGGACCCGGTACAGCCTCTTCATGAACGGCCTCAAGCACGCCGGCGTGCTCCTCAACCGCAAGATGCTCTCGCAGATCGCCATCGAGGACCCCGCAGCCTTCGACGCCCTCGTGGAGCAGGCCGTGAAGGCCGCCAAAGCGACTCCCGCCAAGGCAGACTGATACACGCCCCATCGAGCAGACTCACCAAGGCCCTCCAAGCGGAGGGCTTTTTCATGCGCTGCGTTACTGTCTTGGTATGAAACGCTTCTCCGCGAAGACCGTCGAAGAGCTCCGGTACTACGTCTATCTCTACATCGATCCGCGGGACGGCCAGCCCTTCTACATCGGGAAAGGGCAGAGCAACCGTGCCTTTGCGCACCTGAGCGCCAAAGGCGACAGCGAGAAGGCCAAGCGGATACGGGCCATCCGTAAGGCGGGCTACACCCCGCAGATCGAAATTCTCAAATACAGACTCAGCGAGAAGCAGGCGCTTCTCGTGGAATCCACCGCGATCGACCTCCTCGATATCAAGAACCTGACCAACACCGTCCGGGGGCACGGCAGCAAGCACGGCGCGCGTGCCTCTGCCGAGCAGGTCGAAGCCGAGCTCAACCCGGTCGAGGTCGAGATCGACGACCCGGTGCTCCTCATCAACATCCGGACCTCGTACCATCACGACATCACCCCTATGGAGCTGTACGACGTCACGCGGAGCGCCTGGAGGCTCTCTCAGAGAGGCGGACGCCGAGACCGCGTGCGCTACGCCTTCAGTGTCTTCGGCGGCGTGGTGCGCGAGGTGTACCGCGTCAACGCGTGGGTGCCTGCGGGCTCCTCGATGAGACTCAAGGATACCGAGCCTGGCCGCGATGGCCGCCCACCACTGCGACCGAAGCGCTGGGAGTTCATAGGTCACGTCGCCGAACCCAAGGCCAGATCCAAGTACCTGGGCCGATCCGTGAGCCACTACTTCCCCGCGGGCAACCAGAACCCGGTGAAGTACGTGGGATGCGATTAGCCCAATCGCAGGTGCTGCCCCCGCACGCTCTTCCCGCCGAACGCTCGGACAATCGCGGCGGGGCGAAGCGCGGGTTCCAAGCGATTCCGAGTGCTTTCACCGAGCACGGCGCTTGCTGCGCTGTAGCCGCTTCGGGTGGCGCCTTCCATCGTTGCGGGCCACCCCGTCTGCGTGAAGTCTCCTGCAAGAACGAGCGACGTTGCGCCGGTAGCCGCCGGCCGGTTGGCTTCGGCCTGGATACTCGGCACGAAAGTCGCGCGTTTCTCTTTAACAGCTCGGCACCACTCGACCTGAGCGACTTCAGCCCCCGGCATGCACGCGCGCACATCCTCGAGCACGCGCTCGCGTATCTCATCTTCCTTCAGCGGAAGCCACTCGTCCGCCCCCGAGATCACCGCGTGCACGTGCTTGCCCTCTTCGTCCTTGCGGAAGAGCCAGTGCGTCGGGCGATCAACGAGAACGGCGTTCGGCGTCGTCATAACGGGCCGGTCGAAACGGAGGTGCACACCGAGGATCGGGCTGTGTTCTATCCCTGCGAGTTGTGCCACGCGGATGTCACGTTCAGCGATACCCGGTGCGATGACCTTGGCGGCCCGCTCAGCGGGCAGGGCGCACACCACGCGATCCGCCTCGATGCGTCGCCCGCAGGACGTCTCGATCGCCCGCTCTTCAACACGAGTGACGCCCGTCCCGAGTTCGACTGCGCCGCCGACACGCTCGATGCGTTCCTGCGCGTTGTCGTACAGCCGCACGAGCGGCACGCGCGAGACACCCATGGCCGCCGAATCTCGGGCCGCGAGGAAACCCTCTTGCAAGACATGCAACCCCACGCTCGCGCACAGTTGCTCCGGGAGCACGTTGCACGCGCTGACCATCACCGGCACCCAGAACTTGCGGATGAGCCGCTCGGTTTGGCCTCGGGCAGAGAGCCAGTCGGCGAACGTGCGGTCCGCGTGCTGCGCGCGGTCACAGCGCAATGCCGCGAGCATCGCACGGGTCAGCGCAGCCTTCTCTGACAGCGAAACGAACCGCGCCGCGAGGAGCGAGAGGCCGTAATGCCCCGGCGCCGGCGCCCAAGGCTGCGGCGACATATCCGAGCGACTCCCCCCCGCCTCGTACCAGTGGATCGTGCGCTGCCAGTCGATGAGGTCTTCTACACCGAGCTCCCGGCAGAGCCTGAGGTAGTTGGTACAACAGCCGAGCGCGACGTGCTGGCAGTTGTCGATCGTCTCGCCGGTGCGCTGATCCGTGTGGCTCGTCGCCCGCCCGCCGAGTTTTCGGCGTGTCTCGACGAGACGCACCCGCACCCCCTCACGCGCGAGCGTCAGCGCGCAGGCGATGCCGGCGATGCCGCCACCGACCACAAGGACGTCCGCGGGCCTCGTCACATACGCCTCCGCGCACGGAGCGACGCACGAAGCCCGATCCCCAGCTTCACGAGCTTGGGCAAGCGAACGCGCGGGCCGAGCACCCCCCGCTTCGGATCGGCGTTCAACCGCTCGAGCAGTCCGCTGTAGATCCGCGTCATCGCCCACATCGCCGCTGCGCCGTCCGCGTGCACGATCTCGTCGAGAGGCTCAGAGTCCTCGAACGCCCGGCGGGCCCGGTCTGCCACCGCGCCCACGACCTCGGCGCAGCGAGACGCATCCGACCACCCCAGCAGGGAATCGGGCGATAGCTCATGCTGGGCGAGCAGATCCTGAGGGATGTACATGCGCTTCTCTCGAGCGTCCTCCCCGAGATCACGAAGGATGTTCGTGAGCTGGAACGCGATGCCGCGTTCTATGCCGAGGGCGCAGGCCTCATCCCAGGAAGAACCGCTTCGGATACCCCAGATCCGCAGGCACAACACGCCGACGGTGCTCGCCACTTGGGCGCAGTAGCGCTCCAAATCGTGCATCGACTGACAAGCGAGCACCAGGCCCTCTTCCGGCTCGCGCTCGATGTCTGCACGCACACCCTCGAGCGTGGCATCGAAGCACTCGCGCGTGAATCCGAAGGCGCTGTACGTACGAGCAAAGGCGGGCCACCACGCTGCGTTTCCGCTGGCTGCTCGTCCGGCGTACACACGCTCGGTCGCCGTCCGAAACTCGTCGAGCGCTGCGAGACGCGAGCGTGTGTCCGCGTAACCGGGCCCGTCGGCGATGTCGTCGGCTTCGCGCATCCACGCATAGAGGGCGTAGAGGGCCGAGCGTTTGGGTTCGGGCGTTAAGCGCAGCCCGTAATAAAAATTCCGTGCCCTTGTGCGCGTGATCCGAAGCGACTCCGCGAATGCAGGTGCAAGATCCCCGCCCAATACCTCTTCGATACCGAGATCAGGAACACTCGGCGGCTTCGGCCCGGCCGGGGCGATTTCTAAGAGTGACGAATTCACGAAGACACCCCCACCAACCGGGACCCCACCCACGCCCGAAGCACGAGGGCACCCTTCTGGGGCTTCGTGAGCCGCGGTCGTTCCCAGAGGGTCGCACACCCGATGCGCTCCACGCTCCGGAGGACGCTCAGCCCCCCTGCTCGGAAGAGCCAAACGACCGGACGAAAGCGTTTGTCGGTGAGCATGCCGGGCAACGGCTCGCCCTCGTCGAACATCGCGCGCGTGCGGGTAACGAGTGGCCGCACCGCCTTGATGTAAGGCACGCGGGCCTCAGGGTCCATCGGGCGACGGGCCCAGTCACGGAGTTGGTCGACTCCTACGCCCGTATCGGCAGCGGGCAAATACACGCGGTCGCGCTCATCGAGATCACGCCGGACGTCTTGCCAGAAATTGATGAGCTGCAGCGCCGAGCAGACGGTGTCCGAGAGCCGGAACATCTCGTCGCTCCCCGCGCGCCCGCCCTCGCACTCCGGCCGCTCACCCGCGAGCCTGAGCACCAGATTCCCAACCGGATTCGCGCTGAGTTTGCAGTACCCGATGAGCTGCTCCCAGGTGTCGTACCGGCGCGTGTGCTGGTCCTGCTCGAACGCGCTGATGAGATCTGAAAAGGGTGCGATCGGCAAGCCGTGCTTCTGCACCGTCTCGGCGAGCGCGATGAAGACCGGGTGGCGGAGCGGAGCGTCATCATCGCCATGCACCCGGGCAAAGCAGGACTCGAGCTCTGACCGCCACCAGCCCAGGAGCTCGAGCGAGCGCTCCCGGGCGGCCTCGTCCGCACCGGTCTCGTCGCCCAGGTCGTCCGCCCACCGGCAAAAGGCGTAGACCGCTGAGAAATCGTCGCGCACCCCCGCGGGCACCAGCCGTGAGAGAACCGAGAAATTCTCGTAGTGCCCCGTGGCGAGCCCGCGCACGTAGGCGAGGGCCTCTTCGCGCGAGGGCGGCGTGGCCGTCGAATCCGGGCCGTAGCGATCGAGCGTGCTGAGGGGGGTGTCGTGGGGCATAGGTTCGGGGCACGACTATACTTGCAAACCTCCCGCCGGACGCCCGGCCGGGACTCCGTGGCCCCCATCCAACGCACCGAGATCAGCACATGCGCATCATCCTTGCCAACCCTCGCGGCTTCTGCGCCGGTGTCCATATGGCGATCGACGTCGTGGATCAGCTCCTCGATATCTGTCCCGATGAGGAGGTCTACGTCTACCACGAGATCGTCCACAACAAGCATGTCGTGGGCCGGTTCGTAGATCGGGGTGTCACGTTCGTCGAGGACGTGAGCGAGGTCCCCGAGGGCAAAATCGTCGTATTCAGCGCCCACGGAATCTCTCCCGCGGTCCGCGAAGCAGCGGCCGACCGCAACCTCACCGCGATCGACGCCACATGCCCCCTCGTAACCAAGGTCCACATGGAGGCGATCCGCTACGCCAAGCAGGGCTACCAGATCCTCCTGATCGGCCACGCCAACCACCAGGAGGTCGTCGGCACGCGCGGGGAGGCGCCCGATCACATCCAGGTGGTCGAGACCCCAGACGACATCCCTAACCTGCAGATCGACGATCCCACCAAGCTCGTCTATCTCACCCAGACCACGCTCTCGACCGACGATGCCGAGGTCATCATCAGCGCGCTCAAAGAGGCGTTCCCCGAGATCAAATCGCCCCCCTCGTCGGACATCTGCTACGCAACAACCAACCGCCAGCACGCCGTCCGGCAGATCGCGCCCGACTGTGACCTATGCCTCGTCGTCGGGTCGCGCAACAGCTCGAACTCGGTCCGGCTGACCGAGATCGCCCAGGCCGTCGGCTGCCCCGCACGCCTGCTGGATGACGTGAGCGAGCTCGACCCCTCATGGCTGGCGGGCAAAGAGCGCGTCCTCGTGACCGCAGGCGCGAGCGCCCCGGAGGATCTTGTTGCCAGCCTCGTGCGCACACTCGTGACCGATCACGACGGTGAGATCGAGGTCCGGGACATCTTCGAAGAAGACGTCGAGTTCGCCATCCCCGCAACACTCAAACGCATGATGCGCGATCAGGGCATCGACCCGAACGAACGGCGGATCCGCATCACCCGCCCGGAGATCACCGCCGACATCTACGGCACAGTCCCGCTGACGATCGGCGCGGGCTGATCGTGAAACACCCGACGAACCACATCTTCCACCAGACACCTGAGACGCTCGCGGAATGGTGCGCCGAGCGCGGCTGGCCCAGATTCCGCGCCAAGCAGATACTCGAGTGGGTCTACATCAAAGGCGTCAGCGATCCCGCGCAGATGACCACACTCGCCAAACGCGAGCGCGAGGAGCTCGCGAGCGATATGGCCTTTCTTACCGGGGAGACCATCGCCCACCAGCGTGCTACCGACGGAACGCAGAAGCTCCTCGTCGAATGGCACGAGGGCCCCGCGCCCGAGGCCGAGACGACGCAGGAGCCCAACCCCGCCCGCTCGCTGCCCGTCTTGAACGCGGGCACGAACCCCTACACCGACCTCGGCACAGACCCGACGCGCCAGACCGAGTGCGTGATGATCCCCACCGACGACCGCAAGACCGCGTGCATCTCCTCGCAGGTCGGATGCCCCGTCGGCTGCCGCTTCTGCGCCTCCGGGCTCTCGGGGCTCGACGGCAATCTGTCGGCGGGCCGCATCGTCGAGCAGGTCTGGCGCCTGGGGCGGCTCGAGTCGGTCGGCAGGATCTCGAACGTGGTCTTCATGGGCATGGGCGAGCCGCTCTCGAACTTCAAGGCGGTCACGCAGGCCGTGCGCACGCTCGCAGCACCTTGGGGGCTGGGCATCAGCGCTCGCAAGATCACCGTCTCCACCGTCGGGATGCACAAGGCCATCGAGAAGCTCGCCGACGAGCTCGACCTCCCGATCACCCTCGCGCTCTCGCTGCACGCGCCCAACGATGAGCTCCGCAGGTCGCTCATTCCCTGGGCGGAGTACACCTCGATCGAACAGCTCTTCGAAGCCTGCGACGCGTGGTTCAAGAAGACCGGCCGAGAGATCACACTCGAGTACACGCTCCTCGGGGGCGTCAACGACAAGCACGAGCACGCCAAAGAACTCGCAGCGGTCGCCAAACGCCTGCGGGCCACGGTCAACATCATCCGCTACAACGAGGTCGAGGGCCTGCCCTTCGAGCGGCCCGTGCACGCGGACGTGCACAAGTTCCAAGGTGTGCTGCGTGACGCCGGCGTGCGCGCGCACATCCGTGCATCACGCGGCCGAGACATCGCCGCCGCCTGCGGCCAGCTCCGGCACGAGGTCAGCGCTCCCTGATCCGAAGCTCCTCGGCGATGTGGGCCGCGGGGTCGTGATCGCGGTCGGGCGCTGTCCGAGGCGGTGGATCTGCCGTCGGCTTACCGGCGCTTTGGCCGGATGTTGTGGCGCACCCGACCAGCACAAGACAACCCGCGATACAGACAAGGATCTTCATGCGTGGGAGGCCTTTCGTATTTCGCGCGAGGCCGGGACGTTCACCGAGCGGGTACTGTGGGGCTATGCCCAAGACGATCATCCCCAACGATATACACCCGCGTGACCGCTACAAGATCATGATCGGCGCGATCGTGCCCCGGCCCATCGCGTTCATATCGACCGTCTCTACGGAGGGTGCGCACAACCTTGCGCCCTACTCGTTCTTCAACGGCGTGGGCTGTAACCCCATGGTGCTCACCTTCTGCCCAGCCAGCGACGAGCATGGCCGGGACAAGGACTCACTTCGTAACTGCCTGCCCGAGGCCGAGGGCGGGACGGGGTGCTTCGTTGTCAACCTCGCGGTGGCATCGTACGCGCACCTCGTCTCAGCCGCCGCCGAGCCACTCGCGCACGGCGAGAGCGAGTTCGACCTCACCGGGCTCACGCCCGTACCCGCTGAGATCGTCGCGGCCCCGAGGCTGAAGGAGAGCCCGATCTGCTTCGAGTGCAAAACGCTCCAAGTGGTGCGCACAAACCCCGGCGCCCCCGCGGGCGGGAACATCGTGATCGGGGAGGTCGTCGCCATCGGCGTGCACGACGACGCGATCATGAACGACCGGTTTCACGTGGACGCCCAGCGACTCGACGCGGTCGGACGCATGGGCGGCCTGACCTACTCCACCACCAGGCAACGCTTCGACATGCAGCGCGGGACGGCCGCCCTAGAGCAAGGCCCGCCGGCGAACTAACCCGCTGAACCCGCTGTTGCCTGATTAACGGCCGGGCACGAAGGTCGCAGCGCACCCTACGGCCTCGGTCACGCGCACCGAAGCTATGCGCACGCCCGAGGGCAACTCATCGGCGAGTTCGCCCGCGATGTGCCGCGCGACGAGCTCCGCGGTCGGGTTCTTGGTGGTGAATGGCGCGACCTCGTTGAGCGAGCGGTTGCGGAAGGGCTCCACGATCGAGTCGAGCTTCTCATGCGCCTCGTGGAAATCGCACAAGAGGCCGTCCTCATCGAGATGTTCGCCCGCGAGTACCGCGGTAACGTGCCAATCGTGGCCGTGCACGGGTTCTCGGACCCCGCGGATCACAATGGCGTGCGCGGCGGAGAAGGTCGTTTCGATGCTCAGCTCGTACATCCCATCACTATAGGACGCACAGGCCCACCCCCCACTCGCGTTACCGGCACGGCCCGCTCAACCCGGCCCCCCGCAGGTCCGAAAGCCTGATTGTGTCTACACCCACCCCCGCCAGCTCGACGCCCCCCTCTCCCGCCGACCTTTACGCCCTGCGACCGGGAGACGAGCTCCTGCGCGGGCTCTTCACGCGTGACGGCGCGATGGTCCTCGCGGCCGGCACCGTTCTGACTCGCGATATCTTCGCCACACTCGTCGAACAACGAGGCCGAGAGCTCTTCTTTGCCGACAGCTCGGAGGATGTCATCCGAGGACGGTTCGTGAAGATGGCCAATCAGGTGCGCAAGCCCTCGCGGAAGGGAGGCTCGCGTGATGCGGCCTCAACCCTGACCGCCCTCGAGGAAGACCAGACCGCCCGACTCGAGCTCTTCGAGTTTGGCGACATAGAAGGCGAAGACCCGCACGAGGTGAAGCGCGAGCGCGCGAACCGGGTCAAGTCGGCCGATTTCTCCGTTGCAGGCCGAACGCATAAGTGGGAGCGGCTGCAGAAGCGGATCGCGCCCAGCGGGTTCCCGATGCCGCTGCGTCCTTCGGAGGGACTCGGATGGCCCGAGCCGGAGTCGCTCGAGCTGCTTCGAGCCGAGAGCGTGCACCAGTTCCGTCCGCACTTTGCCCGGATCGCCGCGGGGATACCGTCGGACGTAGAGCCGCTGATCGAGATCGTGGCGGATCTCTTCTTCAAGTTCGAGCGCTGGCCCGACCGCTTCGCCGAGCTCGTGACTGCGCTCCCCAACCGCCCCGACTACCTCCCGGATCACTGCTACTCGACGGCTGCTCTCTCGATCGCCATCGCGGGGCGGATGGGCTGGTCCGCAGACGACGTGCGCCTGGCGGGTCTGGCGGGCCTGGTCGCGGACGTCGGGATGGCGGTCGTGCCCAAGAGCCTGCGATACTCGGAGCACGCGCTCGACGAGTACGGCTACAACCGGATCAACCGCCACACCGCTGCCTCGGTCGTCCTGCTCGATACGGTGAGCGGGTTGCCCGAGGTCGTCAAGCTGGCCGCCCACCAGCACCACGAGCGCGAGGACGGACGCGGGTACCCGCGGAGCCTGCGCGGGCCGGCGATCTGTGATCTCGCTCGGGTCGTCGCGGTCGCCGACACCTTCGTTGCGGGCGTGGCAAACCGTCCCTACCGCCCGAAGCAGCGTCCGTACGACGCGCTCGAAGCAGTCATCAACGCGACTGCGCGAGGAGCCTTTTACGCGCCGGCGGTTCGGGCGCTTATCAAAGCGGTGGGCCTTTTCCCTGTGGGGAGTTACGTGCGTCTCTCCAGCGGCCAGCGTGCGCGGGTCGTGGGCGTGGATGCGGGGCACACCGACCGCCCGACGGTGGCCCTGGTCGGGCCGGAGTCGATCGGGGGCGGGCTGCCGACCGTCATCAACCTCGCGGACCGTGCTTCGTGGGAGATCGGCGTCACGCAGGCGGTCGATGCACCGCGTCGGCTGAGCGCCCATCCTGCGCGGGCGGCCTGACGCCGGGTGCTCAGGGCGGTACAGTCCGCGCCATGACGACGACTCAACCATCGAGCGAGGCCCCGCTCATGCTCTCTGTGAGCGGGTGCCGGGGCATCACCGGGGCATCATTCACGCCCATGACGGCAGCGCGGTTCGCAGCGGCGTGGGCCGCCGACGTGCGCATGCACCGCGGGGTGGAGCGCCCCACGCTCATTGTGGGGCGCGACGGCCGGGCCGGTGGCGACGCGCTCATGCGATCGGTCATCGCTTCGCTCAACGCTGCGGGGTGCAACACGATCGGTATCGGCACCGCAGCCACGCCCACTGTTGGCGTCATCGTGCGCGCGAAAGAGGCCGATGCTGGTCTCGTCGTGACCGCGTCGCACAACCCCGCGGAGTGGAACGGACTCAAACCCATCACCGAGGCCGGGGCAGCGCCGTTGCCCGATCGCATGCGAGGGCTTCTTCAGCGGTACCACGAAGAGTCTCCCGCTTGGGCACCATGGGACGCGGTGGGCACGCACACGGATGACATTACCGCCGATGCTGTGCACGTCGACGCGGTGATGGGCGCCCTCGGCGCTGTGATCGATCCATATGAGATCATCGAAGCCCGTTTCAAGGTCGTCGTCGACTCGGTGAACGCGTCGGGCGTCGAGGGTGCTCGCTTGCTCCTCAGCAGGCTGGGCTGCGAGGTTGTGCATCTGAACGATGACAAGTCGGGGCTCTTCCCTCACCCGCCGGAACCGACGGCGGAGAACCTAATTTCGCTGGCCGAGGCCGCTCGGGTGCACGGGCCGGCTGTAGCCTTCGCGCAGGACACAGACGCCGACCGGCTCGCCCTTGTGACCGGCGGCGGCGCGTACATCGGTGAGGAGTACACCCTGGCGTTGTGCGCGATGAGCCTGCTGGAATCGATGGGTGAGCGGGCACGAGATACGGTGCTGTGCGCCAATCTCTCGACGAGTCGGATGATCGATGACGTCGCGGCCCGCTACGGCGCGCGGGTCCTGCGCACGCCCGTCGGTGAGGCGAACGTCAACCGGGGGATCGTCGGCGAAGAGGCCCCGCTCGGGGGCGAGGGCAACGGCGGCGTGATCTGGCCCGCGGTCGTCCACATCCGCGATTCGCTCGGGACGATGGCGCTGATCCTGGCGCTCCTCGCCCGGACGGGCAAGAGCCTTGAGGAACTCGTGGCTCAGATCCCCGGCTACGCGATCGAGAAGCGCAAGGCCCCGATCGACGACGCGCTGGCACAGAAGGCGCCCGCCCTGCTCAAAGCGGCGTTCGAAGGCGCACGCGTGGACGAGCAGGACGGCATCCGCCTCGACTTCAAAGCAGACGACGGCGAGGCGTGGCTGCACGCGCGGGCGAGCAACACCGAGCCGATCTATCGCCTCATCGCAGAGGCACCGACGCCCGAGGGGGCTCGGACGATTCTCGATCGGGCCGAGTCGGTGCTCGGCGCGGGGTGAGCGCTCCGGGCCATCGGGTCAGCAGTTCTTCGAGAGCGCGTCCTTGCGGAGTTCGCCCTCGATGGTGATCGGGTAGGTCCCCGAGAAGCACGCGTCGCAGTAATCTTCGCCCGGGACTTGGGGCGTGCCGACGACCTCGTGCAGACCATCGAGAGAGACGTACCCCACCGAGTCCACTCCGATTGTCTCGGCGATCTGTTCGATGCTGCGACCGGTCGCGATGAGATCGCCCGGATCGGGGAAGTCGACCCCGAAGTAACACGGGTTGCGGATGGGCGGGCACGAGATGCGCAGGTGGATCTCTGTCGCACCGGCCGCTCGGAGCTGTTCCATTTTGAGTTTGGTCGTGGTGCCCCGAACGATGGAGTCGTCTACGACGATGACGCGTTTCCCGCGGACGATTTCCTTGACGACATTGAGTTTGACACGGACGGCTGCGGAGCGTTCTTCGACGGTGGGTTTGATGAACGTACGCCCGACGTAGCGGTTGGGGATGATCGCTTCTCGGTACGGCAGACCGCTCGCGCGGGCGTACCCGGTCGCTGCGGAACGGCCGGAGTCGGGCATCGGGGTAACAAGATCGGCTTCGACGGGGCACTCGGCTGCGAGGCGTTCGCCGAGGCGCTCGCGGACGATCTGCACCGTCGAGCCGA
>CAZNUZ010000001.1:0-58587 GCA_964576725.1 uncultured Phycisphaeraceae bacterium | reverse complement strand
GGCTCGCGGGGCTCGCGAAGTAGACGTGCTCGAAGACGCAGTGCGCTTTGCGATCGGACTCGGCGAACCGGCGGGAGGAGATACCCGCGTCGGAGATGGTCACGATCTCGCCCGGCTCGATCTCGCGGTCGTAGGTGGCGCCGATGGCGTCGAGGGCGACGGTCTCACTCGCTGCGACGTGAGCACCGTTTGGCAGGGTGCCCAAGACGAGCGGCCTCCACCCCCAGGGATCACGCGCGAGTTCGATCCGGTCGTCGAAGAGCAGCGCGAGAGAAAAGGCCCCGCGAAGCTGCGCAAGGGCCCATCCCAGCGGATCGCTGACTTCCCCCGCCTTGGCGAGGAGTTGGAGGACGACTTCTGTATCGCTGCTGGAGTAGAACGCGCGCCCCTCGGCCTCGAGTTCGTTGCGGATCTCGAGGGCGTTGACGATGTTGCCGTTGTGCGCGAGCGAAACGCTGCCCCCGGCATAATGGCCGACGAAGGGCTGGGTATTGGTCTGCTCGCTGCCCCCCGTCGTGGAGTAGCGGGTATGCCCGATGGCAGCGCCGAGCCCCCCGCCGAGCGTCCCGTCCAAACGCGCGAGGGTATCTGCATCGAATACGTTGGCGACGAGCCCGAGATCGGCGTGTCTCTCGGTCTGGCCCGCAGCGTTCCGCACCACGATGCCGGCGGCCTCTTGCCCCCTGTGCTGGAGCGTAAACAGACCCAGGTACGCCTCGTGGGCGGGGCGAGGTGTGCCCCAGACGGCGAATATGCCACACTCCTCCTTGGGATGCTCCGCATCGGTGTAACAGGGGTTGGGGTCGCTCATAGCCTGCTTTCAGTGGGCGGCGCTCGCGTGAAGCCCAAAGTGTAGTGCGCCGGGCGCGTGCGTTGGGTCGCGTCCTGAGGTTGCCTTGATGGCGCCAACTGACAGAGCCACGAGGCGGATGACCTGCGGTTGTCCTCCTACAATCCGCCTCGCCCAAAGCCGAGGGAGATCCCGTGTCCGAAGCCACCCCGTCCCACCCCGCCCCTTCTGCCCGCCGAAGGGGGTTCAACTGGCGTGCCCTCGTCCGAGGAGGGATCGCGTTGGTGCTGCTCCTCCTCGCGCTGGGCGTCTTCGGGGTTCTGCGGAGCACCGCACCGCAGGCGCCCACCTCGGAGACGGTCGAGATCGTCCCGCAAGTCGAGGTCATTCAAGTCAAAGCAGTAGATGCGCCGCGGGTGTGGTACGGCTACGGCACCGCACGGGCCAAGCGTTCGGCTGACGTCCCCGCAGAGGTCGCTGGGCTCGTCGTGGATCGGCCGAAGGATATCGAACCGGGGATGGCGGTCGAGGCCGACGGGCTGCTCCTTCGCCTCGAGTCGCAGGACTTCTCGGATCGCGTCGATGAGATCCGCGCCCAGCTGACCGCGATCGAGGCGGATATCGACGGCTTGGACGCGGAGTTCGAGTCGCTGCAGGATTCCCGCACTCTTGCCCGTCGTTCTGTGGAACTCGTTCAGCAGGAGCTGCAGCGCTTCATTGATGCTCGCGAGTCGGCGGGCGTGAACCAGGTCGAGATCGACCGATTGAACCGCCAGGTCGCCGAGTTTGAAGAGCGTGTGGAGGGGCTCGATCGGCAGATCGAGCTGATCCCCTCTCGCCGGGCCCGACTCGAGGCGACGGCGGGACAATTCCGAGCAGCGCTTCGACAGGCGGAACTCAACGTCCGCCGGACCGAGATCCGTTCGCCGCTCACGGGCGTGCTGCAGTTTGTGGATCTGGAAGAGGGCGAGCGCGCGACGCCGGGCCAGCGTGCAGCGCGTGTGGTTGATCTTCGCGTGATTGAGGTGCCCGTTCGTGTGCCCGTGTCCGCAGCTCAGGCGCTCCGGGCGGGCGACCCCGTCTCGCTCACCACTCGCGCTGACGGTCCGGCGTGGAAGGGGTACATCGAGCGGATCGCCCCCGAGGCCGATGCGCAGACCCGTACCATGACCGCGTTCGTCGTCGTCGAGCAGGAGGGCATCGTCGGCGATGCCCGGACGCTCTTACCCGGGCAGTACATGACCGCTCGCCTCTCCACCGCATCGACGAGTGCTCGCACAGTTGTCCCGCGGTCGAGCATCCGAGACGACCGCATGCTTCTGGTAGACAGCGAGCAGCGCGTCCGGCCGACAGATGTCCGCGTCGCCTTTTTCATCGAGGCTCGCTACCCCGAGATACACCCTGCCGAAACGCAGTGGGCTGTGCTCGATTCTGATGTGCCCGAGGGTGCACGTCTGATCCTTGCCCAGACCGATGCGCTGCGCGACGGCATGAGGGTGGAAGCGGTACTGCTCGGGCAGACCGCGGCATCTGATGTCGCGCGCAGCGATCAGCAAGAGGAAGCCGGCCCATGAACCTCGCCAGCTTAGGCGTACGCAAGCCCGTGATCGCGAATCTCGTGATGCTCGCGCTCATAGGAGCGGGGTTGATCTTCGGCTCCTCGCTCCGCCGGGAGTTCTTCCCCGAGACGCGACCGACCCAGGTGCTCATCACCGCTCCCTACCCCGGCGCTTCACCCGAAGAAGTGGAGTCTTCGCTCGCGCGCAAGATCGAGGACCGTGTCGACGATCTCGAGGACGTCAAGGAAGTCAACACGTCGATCAGCGAGGGGTTCTGCACGGTCCGGATCGAGTACCGCGAGGGTGTTGACATCACCGAGGCGGTCTTCGAGGTCAAGCGTGAGATGGACTCGCTGCAAGACCTTCCGGAGGAGACCGAGCGGATCATCGTCAGCAAGTTCGAGCCGAACCTGCCCACTATCAACGTCTCGATCTTCGGCGATGGCGACGAGCGGGATATGAAGGCCGCCATCCTGGATATCCGCGACGACCTGCGCTCGCTCAAGGGCATGGGTGATATCACGGTCAGCGGTACCCGCACCGATGAGATCCGCGTGGAGGTCGATCCCGCGGCCAGCGTCGAGCACAACATCAGCCTCCCCGCGGTCTCCGAGGCGATCGGATCGGCGATGGTCGAATTGCCCGGGGGCTCCGTGCGCTCGCCGCTGCTGAACACTTCCGTGCGCACGCTCGGTGTCGAGGAGCGTGTAGAGAACGTGCGCGACATCGTCGTGAAGGCCGGCGCGGATGGCCAGGTCTTGCGTGTGAGCGACATCGCGGAGGTGAGCGATACCTTCGCGGACATCGAGGTGTTCTCCCGGCTCAACGGCGAGCCCGCGTTCAGCCTGACCGTCTTTAAGGTGGGCAAAGAGGACGCGGTGGATATGGCCGCTGCGGTCAAGGCGTACGTCGCGGGCCGCAACGGGGAATCGTTGACACTGACTTCTGGTGAGCGGTTCGCCTGGTTCCTCGGCGCAGGCCGGGCCCGGGCGCAGGGCACCGACACGAGCAGCCCGGAGTACATCGGCACCCTTTCAGACCGAACCGCAGCGTGGGAACTGGGCTACCACAAGCGTGGCGACCCGGTGCCGGGCGAACTCGTGACCACGACGGACCTTGCCCGCTTCATCGTGGGCCGCCTTGATCTCCTGACGCGCAATGCCCTCATGGGCGGCGTGCTCGTTCTGGCCACGCTCGTGCTGCTTCTGAATCTGCGCGTCGCGTTCTGGGTGGCGATCGGGCTCATCGTGTCTCTGCTCGGCACGCTCGTCGTGATGCAGATCGCTGGGATCAGCCTGAACCTCCTGACGATGTTCGGGCTCATCATCGTGCTGGGCCTGCTCGTCGACGATGCCATTGTTGTCGCGGAGAACATCACCGCACGGCACGAGCAGGGGGAGCCGGCGCTCGATGCGGCGGTGAGCGGGACAGACATGGTGGGCTGGCCCGTCATCGCTACAGTCGTCACGACGATCTGCGCCTTTATGCCCCTCGCCTTGATCGCGGGGTCGATCGGGGATCTGCTGCAGGTGCTTCCGATCGTGGTCGCGTGTGCGTTGGGCGTCTCGCTCATCGAGGCGCTCTACATCCTGCCCTCGCACATGGGCCACGCGCTGCAGGCGCAGGACCGGGCGGCCAAACGAAACGCTGGGCGGACGACGATCGTTTCGCGCATCGAGCGGGCCACGGCGCGCGGGCGCAAGTGGCTCTTCGACGACCTCATCACCCCGCGGTACCTGCGCGTCCTGAGATGGTGCCTGAACGCACCGTTCGCGACGCTCACGATCGCACTCGCAACGGTCATCGCCTCGATGGGCATGGTGGCCGGCGAGCGTGTGCCGTTCAACTTCTTGGGCACGAACGACGCCGAGACGCTGAACATCGACCTGCGCATGCCCGTCGGCACGACCGCGGAGACGACCGATGTCATCACCAGACGCGTCGAAGAAGCGGTGCTCGCTCAGCCCGAAGTGAGCGCCGTCTTCGCCTCGGTGGGTGTTTCCGGATCGCTCGACGGCAGCGACTCCTCGAGCAGCCCGCACGTCGCGCAGCTCATCGTCGAACTCGTCCCCGTCGAAGAGCGGAACCGTGCGAGCAGCGAGATCATCGTCAGCATCCGCGAGGGCATAGGCGATGTGCCTTCTGTAAAGAGCCTGCGCATCCAAGAGGTGAGCGGCGGTCCGGACGGGCCCGACATCACCCTCGGCGTGGTCGGGGAGGATCTCGCGGTCATCGAGGCGGTCTCGGCTCGGATCCAGGAGAAGCTGCGGACCTTCGATGCGGTCTTTGATATCTCCGACGACAACGACCGCGGGCGGCGCGAGCTGCACGTCGAACTCCGCGACGGGGCCGAGGAGCTCGGGTTCACGGTCATAGGCATCGCCCAGCAGCTGCGCGGGGCCGTCTTCGGCCTCGAAGCGCACACCTTCCCCGGCGAGCAGGAGGATGTCGACGTCCGCGTTATCGCGCCGGAGCATCTCCGAAGGAGCCTCGCTGCCATCGAGTCGATGTACGTCTTTTCGCCCTCGGGCAACCCGGTCCCGCTCGCCGAGGTCGCAACACTGACCGAGGCGGACGGGTACGCGTCGATACGCCGGCTGGACGGCAAGCGGATCGTGACTGTCACAGCCGACGTGAACGAGTCGATCTCCACGCCGGAGAAGATCACGCAGACGCTCCGCCCGATCCTCGCGGAGATCGAGAGCTCCTTCCCGGGTGTTGAGATTCTGGGGCGTGGTCGTCAGGAGGACGTCGCGGACTCGTTTGCCACGCTCCCGCTGGGTATGGCCGTGGCGTGCGGGCTGATCTACGTGATCCTGGCCGCCCTATTTTCGAGCTACTTCCAGCCGCTCTTTGTGCTGTCGGCGGTGCCCTTTGCCCTTGTTGGCATGATCTGGGGCCACTTCCTGCTCGGCTTCGACATGACGATCCTCTCGCTGATCGGCTTCATCGCGCTCGCGGGCGTTGTTGTGAACGACTCGCTGATCTACATGGAGTTTTTCAACCACGCGCGGTCCGAGGGGATGAGCACGAAGGACGCTGCGATGGCTGCGGGCAAGGCCCGCATCCGGGCGATCATCCTGACGACGGTGACGACGGTGCTCGGGTTGCTGCCGCTCATGCTGGAGCAGTCGTTCCAAGCGCGGTTCCTGATCCCGATGGCGATCACGATCGCGTTCGGGCTGATGTCCGCGACGTTTATCATCCTGCTGGTCTTGCCGGCGCTGCTCGTGATCGGGGACAAGATCGGCTCGGCGATCCGCTGGGTCTGGTCCGGCCCAGCGGACGAGCCTTCCGAACCCTGACGACCGAGGGCGGTACACCCAAAGAGCCGCCTGCTTTTTCATCACTCCAGGAGCCCCGGATGCCTCTGCGTTCCGCCCTGCTCGCACTCTTCGCTGCCCTGCCCCTGATTGCCCCCCCCGCTGCGGTGTGCGATCCGGATGTGCATGTCCCGCTCATCCCGAGAGACGTGCTCTTCGGGAACCCCGAGCGGGCGAGCGTGCGGCTGAGCCACGACGGTCAGCACATCAGTTTCCTCGCGCCCGACGAGGGTGTGCTCAACGTGTGGATCGCTCGCGTCGACGCCCCCGACGCCCCGACGCCGCTCACCAAAGACCGCGGACGCGGTGTGCGCAGCTACTTCTGGGCCTACGACAACGAGCACGTGCTCTACCTTCAGGACACAGGCGGGGACGAGAACTACCAGCTCTTTGCGACGAGTATCAAAACCGGAGAGACGCGCGAACTCACGAGCAACGAGCCCATCACCGACGAGAACGGCCTGCCGCTCACCGATCCGAGCACGGGCAGCGCACTCCGCCCGCGTGTGCGTGTCGAGCACCTGAGCTTCCGCAGCCCGGAGTCGATCGTGGTCGGTCTCAATAACCGCGACCCCCGCTACCACGACCTGCACTCGATCAACATCACAACGGGCGAGGGCACACTCGTACTCCAGAACGACGGCTTCTCGGGCTTCACGTTCGACCTCGATGGCAACGTACGCCTCGCCTCCCGCGCCAAGAGCGACGGTGGCACCGAGGTACTCCGGCGGGTCGATTCAGGATGGGAGCCGTACCTCGAGATCGGTCTCGAAGACGTGCTGACGACACGCGTGGTCGGTTTCGATCGGTCGGGCAGGGTGCTTCATACCCTCGACAGCACTGGGCGGGACACCGCTGCTTTGATTGCGACCGATGTCGTGACGGGCGAATCACGCGAGATCGCTTCGAACGAGCGTGCGGACATTTCCGGGGTCATGCTCCACCCGCGTTCGCTCGCTGTGCAAGCCTCGTCGAGCACGTACCTCCGCCGGGTCTGGACGGTGCACGACGACGATATTTCCGAAGATTTCTCGTACCTCCGCAGCATCGCCGACGGGGACATCTCCGTGCTCAGCCGGTCGCTCGACGACGAGCTCTGGGCGGTGGCGTACCTGCGCGACAACGGGCCGACCGAGTACTACCTCTACAGCCGCTCGAACAAGCGTGCGACCCGGCTCTTTTCGAGCAGGCCTGCGCTCGAGGGCCTCCCGCTCGCTCGCATGCACGCCGGCGTCATCCAGTCTCGAGACGGGCTTGGTTTGCCCACGTATCACTCGCTCCCCGTCTGGACCGACCCTAGCGAGTCCGGCCGCCCCGAACAGCCGCTCTCGACGGTGCTCTTGGTGCACGGCGGGCCCTGGGCACGCGACAACTGGGGCTTCAACGCGCTGCACCAGTGGCTGACCAATCGCGGGCACGCGGTCGTCTCGGTCAACTTCCGGGGCTCCACGGGCTTCGGCAAGTCGTTCCTCAACGCGGGCAATCTTCAGTGGGCTGGCAAGATGCACGACGACCTGATCGACACGGTCGATTGGGCGATCGCGGAGGGGATCGCGGATCCGGACCGTGTCGCCATCATGGGCGGGAGCTACGGCGGCTACGCGGCGCTCACGGGCCTCACGTTCACACCCGACCGATTCGCTGCGGGGGTCTCGATCGTCGGGCCGTCGAATCTCGTAACGCTCATGGACTCGATTCCCGCGTACTGGACCTCGTTCCGCGATCAGCTGCGCAAGCGCGTCGGCGACATCGATACACCCGAGGGCCGGATCATGCTCCGGTCAAGATCCCCGCTCACTCACGTCGACGAGATCAAGCGCCCGCTGCTCATCGGCCAGGGCGCGAACGACCCGCGCGTGAAGCAGGCGGAGTCTGACCAGATCGTGGACGCGATGAACCAGCGCGGGATCCCCGTGACGTACGCGCTCTTCCCGGACGAGGGGCACGGCTTCGCCAGGCCGGAGAACCGCCTCGCGTTTTATGCGATTGCCGAGGCCTTCCTCGCCCAGCACCTGGGCGGTGCGTACGAGGAGATCGGCGATGACATAGAAGGCTCGAGCCTCGATGTGCCGACGGGCGCGGAGTACGTGCCCGGGCTCGGCGGGATGATCGAGGACTGATCCCGAGGCGGGCCTCAGTCGGTCACGCAGCCGACGTTCCCGAACTGCGCGATGAAGATGCTGAAGTCGTCGAGGTCGACGTCATTATCGCCTTCGAGGTCGGCGCTGCATCCGTCAATACACTCGGCGGCCCCGTTACCGAACTGGGCGATGAATATCGAGAAGTCGTCGAGGTTCACCCCGCCGCTTGCGTCAAGATCCGCGGTGCACACCTTCCCGATCGAGATCACGCCTTCGACCATGCTCACGGGAGCGCTCTTGTTCCCGATCAGCGGGTCCGCCCACAGGTCGTAGGCCTCCTGCCCCGCGTTGTTGGTGGTGTTGTGGTCGCGGAGGAACTCGATGTACTCGCGACTGGTTGTCTGGAAGTAGACCGCGACCTCGGCGCGGGTCGCGCCCTCGGGGATCGCGTAGAGGGTGTCGTCCCAGTGCTGGCCGTCGACGTACGAGTACCCGACGTGGCTCGCCTGGATCGCTGCGAAGTTGGCATTGGTGAAGCCGCGCGGCGGGATGCGGTTGTCCTTGACCCAGGTGTTATTGAGAGCGAAGTGGAAGCTCTCGCCGGCGGGCACGCCCGTCGCGTCCGAGACAGACTGCGTGATGCCCATCTTGCCCTCGTACACCTTGGTCGAGGCGGTATCGAGGGTAGCGGTGGCCTGGTCGTACGCACCCGCCTCCGAGATGAGAGAGTCGCCATCGCCATAGAAACGCGCGTTGATCCACATGCGCCGGCCCTCGGCGTACCCCGTCGGGAGCTTGTGCCCGGACTGGTTGATGATCCGCACGTTGAGCATCGACCCGTCGATCGAGAGCTCGAGGTCGGCCGCCGCCCGCAGCATGTCGATGTTCCGCTGGATCGATGCCTCGATCTGCATCGGGTCGAGCCCCGTCTCGGAGACGGGGTACATCTGATCGATTGCGCGCAAGACCCAAGTATTCGCACCGGCGAAGTTGTGCTGGCGGATGTTCGTCCTGCTCGGGCCGAAGGCGCAGACCTGCCCGGCGATCTCGGGCATGTGGCAGTCCTGACAGGTGCTCACCGCCTCGAGCGTGCCACCGAATCGGCCGTCTACATCAACGGGCCCAACCGCGAAGTCGCTCATCAGCCACTCGGAGTACGTGCGCTCGACCGGGAACTGCTGGTATTTGTCGTTACTGGGCGGGGCTTGCCCGAGATCGTTGAGGGCGTAGGTGCCGTCGATCTGCCGGCTGTAGGCAGGGTTGCTGACGTCGTGGCAGGTCGCACAAAGCGAAGCAGATTTGTGGAAGGGTGACTCGAGCCACTGGTGGTAGAAGAAATCATCACCGAGGTCGAGCGGGCCGCGCCTGCGGTCGTGCGGATCGATCACCATGCTGCCCGAGTGCGGGTTGACAACAGGCGTCGACAACGCGGCCAGGATGCCCTGATCGACCGCCGGGCTCTCGCCTTCGGTGTACACAGGATTCACCATGCGGTGGCAGACGATGCACGCCACGCCCGATCGATCGTGCGGCATCAGCGCGGAGCCGTCGGTCGGAACGCTCCGCCCGTTCAGCCAACCCATTGGCGTGTGGCACCTCAGACAGAGTTCGCCCACATCGTTGACGTCCTGGTTGGCGATCGCGAGCGCGGCATAGAAGATCGGGTCGCGCCCGGCCTGCCCCATCATGCTGTGATTCCAGCGCGTGTAGGGCTCAGTCTCGACGTTGAAGTTGCCGTGACAGGTCCGGCACCCCTGAGGCGGCGTAAGCGGATCGACGAGCGCGTTGGGCTGGGTGCCAGGGATGAAGAAATCGTCGATCGTTGTAGGCACCTGCTGCGCATGCGCAGCACCGCTGCACGCAACCAGAGCAAGGGGTACCAGAGTCTTCCGCATGACCGACATACTTGTTCTCCCCGATACAAATCTCGGTGATGGCATAAAAAAACCCTCGCCGGGCGTGAGCCCGGCGAGGGTGGCAGTCAGAGATTAGCAGTCTTCGGGGCTGTTACCGAACTGAGCGATGAAGATCGAGAAGTCGTCGAGATTGACGCCGTTCTCACCGTCAAGATCAGCGGTGCAGCCGCCGGCGCAGTCTTCGGCACTGTTGCCGAACTGGGCGATGAAGATCGAGAAGTCATCGAGGTTGACGCCGTTGACACCATCGAGGTCGGCGGTGCAACCCGAGCTCGGCTTGCTGGGCACCTTGTTGACCGTGATGAACTCGTCGCCGGAACGGAAGGCTCCCACAGCGATATCGCCGTCCTCGGGAGCGATATCCGCGGTGAAGCGGAAGTTGAACATCATGCCCCAGCGAAGCGGGTTCGTTGTCGTCGAGAAGACGAGATTGCCGTCCTCGATGGTCCACGTCCACGGCGCAGAATCGATCGCGATCGCACGCTCTTCTTCCTGGAGCGATGCGTTGAACGCCTCGTAGTGCGGCACGCCCCAGAAATCGATGTTCGTGATGTTCACACCCGCGGGGATGGGAACAGAAAACGTCCCAACCTGACGGTCGAGGTCGACGTTGTACAACGCGTACTCGTAGTTCCAGGTGCCGTCGCCGTTATCGAAGGCCTTGCTCGAGAGCACGCACCGGCCGTCGATATCCACGCCCTTCTGAGGGTTGTCGGAGAAGCCGACGATGGACTCCTGGCCGCCCCACTCCTGGATGACAAAGCCAACAGTCGGGGGAGTGTTCGGCGAAGTCAGGCGCCACTCGTCATTACTGTTACCCATACGATCGATGTATTCGGGCGTGCCCGTCGGACGGTACGAGGCGCTGTTCATCGGGTTCACATCGTCCGCAGCGACGTAGTAGCCCTCTGCGTACCATGTCATGCCCGGGTTGAGCCCCGGATCGAGGTCGTCGTCGTGCACGATCATCAGCTTGTCGATGCCCGACCGTGAACGGTTGGTGTTGAGCTCCGAAGTATCGAAAACCCACTTGCCCGTCCAAGGGTTCACCTCGTAGCGGGGCGCGAGGTAGAAGCCACTGGCGTTCAATCCTGCACCGTAGGTGTCCGAGCAATCGGGGAAGAGCTCTTGCCCGAATCCGCCGTTGCAGGCGTTGTACGACTCGCACTCGCCGGTGTTGGTCGCGAGGAACCCGTGCTTGATGTACGACACGCCGATCTGCTCGACGCGCTCTTCGGAGAGCCTGTAAAGGTTGTAGGCGATGAAGGGGTGGCGGGGATCGGGGTCGCTGTACCAGTCCAGGTTGGTGTCACCCGCGTTGTAGGAGACGGTGGCGACGGAGAGCCCGTTGAGGCTACCGCTGCGGGCGAATTGGGTGACCGAGTAGAGGCCGCACACCTGCACGTCGGGCCCTTCGGTGGGCGTGTCCTGGAACCACTGTCCCATCGCGGGCATTGCCATTGCGGCCCCCGCGAGAAGGCACACACCTGCGGCGAGACGCGTCTCAGACTTCTGCATCCTGATCTCCACTTGCTCCGACAACCTACTGGGCAACCGTCGGCAAAATCGTCCATCTCGATTGCTGCAACCCGCAACATCGCGGATAGCTGTAGTAGCCCATATGGTACGTCTTGAATTCCGGTTTCACGAGAATCCCCCCACCAGCCTGATTCACAGACCCGATAACCCCTAAACCGATGTCAATGAAGGACATACCGCTCGCCCAGCTCGGCGAAAAACCACCGCCGCCCCGCTCGCGTATGGGAAAGCGGAGAGCCCTCGCTTTGGCGCTCGTTCATCTCTTCATCGTATGGCGGATCGTGGATTGGCAACTCCGAGGCGAGACGCTGACGCCCCTCGAGCCCTCCGAATCGGCCCAGACGCTCCGGGACGGGCTCATCAACGCCGGCAGCATCCTCTTCGCCCTAGCGATCGTCTCCACGCTCGTATTCGGCCGTTTCTTCTGCGGCTGGCTGTGCCATGTCGTCGCCCTCCAAGACCTCTGCGCTTGGGGACTCAAGAAGATCGGCATCCGCCCCAAACCCTTCCGCTCACGCCTGATGCTGTGGGCACCCCTCGGCCTCGCGCTGTACATCTTCCTCTGGCAGCCGCTCGCACCCCGGTTGTTCGAGGGGCAGAGCATTCTGCCCCCGCAGGGGTTCCAGCCCGCGTTCGTTGACGATGACTTCTGGGGCACCTTCCCGCCGCCGGCGATCGCGATCCCGTTCCTCCTCGTCTGCGGCTTTGCGACGGTGTACTTCCTGGGGGCGAAGGGTTTTTGCACCTACGGCTGCCCGTACGGCGGCGTCTTTGCGCCGGTGGATCGCGTCTCGCCGACACGCATCGTCGTCGATCACGACGCGTGCGAGAGCTGCGGGCACTGCACGGCCGTATGTACCTCGAACGTGCGCGTTCACCAGGAGGTCGCCGACCACGGCATGGTGATCGATCCCGGGTGCATGAAGTGCCTCGACTGTGTGAGTGCCTGCCCGAACGATGCGTTGGGCCTGGGCGTGCGCACGCCGCCCGTCTTGAAGAAGACTCCCCGAGCGACCAGAAACCCAAGGGGCCTGAGCTGGGGCGAAGAGGCCGTTGCGGGCCTGACATTCCTGGTGGTATTGCTCGCGACCTTCCGCGCGTATGGGCCCGACAAGTTGCCCCTGCTCTTCGCGGGCGGGGTCGCGATCTGCGCGATGCCGGTGGCGGTCGCGCTGTGGCGTGCGCTGCACGCAAACGATGTCCGCCTGCTCCGCGTCCAGATCAAACGCTCGGGCGCTTGGAAGCCCGGCGGCATGGTGTGTCTCGTCGTTGCCGGCGCCGCCGGCCTGCTGACCGCGCATACGGGGTGGGTGAACTACAACCGCTGGCAAGGGGATGTCGCGTATCGGTCTATCGATGTTTCGACGCGGGGTGTCCTGACCGGTCGAGTCGCCCCGCTCGGCGGTGATAGGCGCCTGGAGATCGAGCGGGGCATCGCGCATTACGAGACGGCGGCGCACTTCTCTCGTGGTGGGATCGGCTTGCTGCACAGCGATCGATCGAGCGCGCGCACCGCTTCGATGCTGATCGCCATCGGCGAGTTTCAAGCCGCCGGCGAACAGCTCGATGACCTGCTCGAGCGAGAGGGCCTGCGCGACGAGCTTGCAGTCGGCCGCGCTGAGGTGCACCTGCAACTCGGCGAGGGCGCCGCTGCGGAAAACAAGCTCGCGAGCGCAGTTGCGTACAACCCCGCAGCATGGCAATCGATGGAACTGCTCGTCGAGCTCAAGATGCGCGAGCGCGACGCCACCGGCTCGATCCGCCTAATCGACGACGCGCTCGATCGCATCGATCGCTCCTGGAAGACCCGCGAAGCGCGAGGCAGGCTCGAGCTCCTCGCAGCTCGGATCGCGGGCAGCACGGGCGACGGGCCCGGCGCGCTGCGGCGCATCGAAAACGCAGCACAAGCGGACCCGCGTTCCGCTCAGATCGCCGAGATGCGTGCCGCCATGCTCCTCCAGATCGCGGGGGATGCCCCGGCCGCCCTCGCCGAACTCGAGCGCGCGATCGAGCTCGAACCGGGGCCGGCCCCGAGGCACCTGCGGCTTGCCGAGATCCGCCTTTCGACGGGCGATCAAGAGGGTGCAGCCGAGGCCGCTCGCGCGTGGCTCGCGCGGGTGGACCAAAGCGCAGAAACGCGCCGGGTTGCGGCGCGTTTCCTGCCTAGTTCAGATTCGAGCGAGGCCGACTAAAAGGACCAGCCGCGCGGGCGCAGCGATCAACGCGCCTGGAGCGTGACGTCGAGCGTGACCTCGACATCGTCACGCATGACGCCGATCTTGATCTCGTCGCCCGGCTCGTGCCCCGCGAGGAGTTCCATCCAGTGCCCCATGTCCTTGATCTTCTGGCCGTCCCAGCGGACGAGCACATCGCCCTCCAACACGCCCGCGACCGAGGCGGATCCCCCGTCGGTCACACTCGAGATCCGGATCCCGGACTCGCCGGAGTCCGTGACATCGGGCATCACACCGAAGAGAACCCGCGTGCCGGCCCGGCTGCCGCGCGCCGGCGCCCTGCGTGCTTCACGCTGGAACGCGAACGCCTCGCCTCGCTGAGCGAAGGCCAGCGCGATGTCGTGGAAGAGGCGAGCGGTGTGCGTCGCACCCACGCGGTTGATCTTCTCGATCGTGTCCGCCGGGGTGTGGTAGTCCTCGTGGAAGTCGGCGATGATCGCAAAGAGAACGGGCACGCTCTGGTTGTAGAACGAGGTGTGGTCCGACGCGCCGCTCATGGTTTCGGGCACGACCACCTCGAGGGGCGATTCGTCGAAGAAGGGCTGAACGAACTCGGCCATACCCTCGCCCGTTGAGATGCCAGAGACGGAGACGCGGTTGTTCGAGATGCGCCCGATCATGTCGAAGTTCATCATGAGCACGTGGTCTTCGATATCGCCGAGGGGTGCGTTTGCGTACGCACGGCTGCCGTTGAGACCGGATTCTTCGCCCGAGAAGGCCATGAAGAGCACCGATCGGAGCGGCTGGTCTTCGGGGACCTGCGCGTAGCTCTCTGCGAGCCACTCAGCGACGAGCATGATGCCCGCGCTTCCCGAGGCGTTATCGTCCGCGCCGGGGTGGAGTTCGCCCGTACCGCCGCGAGAGCCGAAGTAGCCGAGGCCCAGGTGATCGAGGTGAGCACCGATGACGATGACCTCGTCGGCGAGGGCACCGCGCCCGGGCAGCATGCCGCCCACGTTCTCAGCGATCAGGGGCTCGACCTCGAACTCCGCTGCGATCGTCGCAGCGCCGCGCAGCTCGACGGTGCCGCCGTTCGCGTCGGCCCATTCACGCATCTCCATAAGCGAGCGCCCGCGGGGGCTCGCAGCCTTCATGAGCATGTCGCCCGCCTCTTGCGAGAGCATCACGACGGGGCCGAGGCCGGGGCGTCCGCCGCCGGTCATCGGCGCCAGGCGGTCCGCACGCGGGTCGGCCGAGCCCGGAGGGTTGATGATGACGATGCCCTCGGCCCCACGGTCAAACGCCGCCCGGACCTTGCCGCGGAAGTTGGCGCGGCCGCTCCACCGCCCGTTGTTGCCCCACTGGCTCACGCCTTCCTCGTCCATCGGCTCGAATCGGAGCATGACGGCGATCTTGCCCGTGAGGTCCGCGTCGTCCTCGTAGCTCTCATAACCGTCCGGTCCGTCCTCGACGGAGTAGCCAACGAAGACCATCCCGCCCGTGACTTCGCCCGAGCCGCCGAGACCCGTCGCAACAAAGTCGGAGTCCTGCGCGAAGGAGAGCTTGCGACCGCCCACGGTCATGCTCGTCTCGGCACGCTTCAGCTTGACCTCGCCACCGAGGTCGAAGGGGTTGCGGTACGTCGCGGTGCCGTCCTCAGCGGTGAAGGGGGCCTCGAGCCCGAAATCGCGGAAGAAGTACTCGACGTAGTCCTTGGCCCGCTCCATGCCCGGGCCGCCAGGGACGCGGCCCTCCATGTACTCGCTGGCGAGCATGGTGATGTGCTCATTAAACCGCTGCACGTCCGGGTCCGAAGAGAGCAGCGCTTCGCTGATGGGATCGGTATCCGGGACTTCGGCGACAGCCGCCGTCAGTGTGGTCAGGCCAAGCCCGAGGCTGGCGATACAAAGCAGGCGACGCAGGTTCGATTCACTCACAGGGATCTCCCGAGGAGGGTGCGGGTTCAAGTTGCAGCAGGCTCATGCTAGCTCATGCCGGGACGATTACCCGGAATCAGACCGGTACCGGGAATGGAGTGAGGCGTTGCAGGAGCGCCGCTCCCCCAGCGCACGTGGCTGGTATAGGCTCTTCAGATGGCCTCAGACCCACCATCGCGTTGCAGGCTGCTGGTGCTCGGTTTCGCACTGCTCATCGGTATCTGTTCGCTGCCTGCTCGGGCCCTTGCGCACCCGCAAGACGGCCCCCACTGCGATCTGCGGGTGGTCGTAAGCGATTCGGCGGTCACGTGGAACATCGGCCTCAATCTGGTCTTCGCGGATGAACTCGTGGGTGAGCTGCGCGAGGCCTTCGACGTCCTCGATCCCAGCGAGGAGGAGGCCCTCCGCGAAGCGCTCCTCGAGCACTTCATGACGCAGAACGCGATCGCGATCAACGGCGAGCCAGTCACACCCATTGTCCGGCGATGGGAGGTCGGCCGAGCCGACAGCATCCTCCTGCCGCAATTCCCGCGCACCGGCCTGCGCGCTCTGACGCGGATCGTGGCCGCACTCGAGTACCCAGCCCCAAACGGGGTCGAGACACTCGAGTTGACGTGGCAGGGCTACCCGCCCGACATCCTCGCGGAAGAGACGGGGCACACGACGGGGGCTGCCCCGCTCATGGCGATCGAAGCGCACCTTCAGGCCGAGGGGCGTGTCGACATCGTGAAGTTCCTCGACTCGAAGCCGCGCGTGGTCTGGACGGCAACAGGCGCCGACCCAGCGGACATACTCCAGCCCGTCCCCGCACCGCACGAACTCACGGAGCGAGGCGGCCTGATCTTCGATCTGTGGTCGGTGCTCGCCGTCCTACTCGCTGCACTCCTCGCCTGCATAACTCTCTTTGTCCCGCGGGTTTCCTCGAGCGCGAGCGGCAGTCGCTCCGCACGCAGGCCGCTCATCGCGGGCGTTGTGCTCAGCCTCGGCATAGGGGGGAGCGTGGCACTCGCGTGGAGGAACGCCGCAACCACGCAGGGGACGATGACGACAGAAGTGGCCGATTCGATCGGCAGGCCGCTTCTTCTGAACACGTACCACGCCTTCGAGCATACCGACGAGTCGGTTATCTACGACCTGCTCGAACGCAGCACAACGGGCCAGGCACTCGAGTCGATCTTCAGTGAGATCTACAGCTCCGTGGTGGTCACGGATCACGACATGGGGCGGGCGATCCTCTCGGGAGTGCGCGTGCTGGAGATAGACCTACTCGAAGAGTCCGAGTCGGGGTTCCGCGCGAGCACGACATGGGAGGCAACGGGCAGCGTCTACCACTGGGGGCACTCGCACGACCGGACCTACAAGTACACCGCCGAGCTCTCTATCGTCGATGCGGACGGCGTCTGGAAGATCGACGCGCTGCGCATCGATGAGCAGGAGTGGATCGGCGGCGATGATGCCGACGTTTCCCCCGCGTTGCCCGAGGGCTTTGTGCTGTGAGCGAGTGTGCGCCGATCGTGCTCGAGGACGCCCACGCCACGCTTGGCTCTGCGCCGCAGCAATTCACGACCCCGCCTGTAACGCTGAGGGTCGAACGGGGGGGGATAGCCGCGTGTGTAGGGCCATCGGGTTCGGGCAAAACGACGATCGTGCGCATGGTCGCGGGCCTCGTTCCGCCTGCCTCGGGCGTCGTGCGCACCGCAGGCACCGAGCCGCACGCACTGTCACAAGCAGCCCGGAGAGCGTGGCGACTCCGGACGATCGGCCTCGTTTTTCAAGACTTCGCGCTGCTGGGGCACCTGACGGCGCTGCAGAACATCACGCTCCCGTACGCGCTCGGCCTCCCCAAAGACCCCGCGGCGCGCACGAGGGCACAAGCTCTCGCTGAGTCGCTGGAAATCGAGCACACACTCGCACGCAAACCCGCCAAGCTCTCCCACGGGGAACGCCAGCGCGTTGCGGTGTGCAGGGCGCTCATTACTCAGCCGTCTGTGATCCTGTGCGACGAACCCACCGCGAGCCTCGACGATGCACGCTCGCGCCTGGTGCTCGACGCATTGGACCACGAGCGCGAGACGCGCAGCGCGACGGTCCTGATCGCTACCCACGATCAGTTTGTCTGCGAGCGCATCGGCCAGCAGATATCCCTCCGTGACACACGGATGGCGGAGCACGCATGAACCCGCGCTTGCTGCAACTCGCCTGGCGCGCCGTGTGGCACACCCCGCTCATCACGCTGCTCCTCGCAGCCTGCATTGCAGTGAGCACCGCGTTGCCCGTGGGCGCGAGCTTCGTACTGCAAGGCCTGCAAGGTTCGCTCAGAGAACGCGCGGCGGCCACACCACTCATCGTTGGCCCCGAGGCGAGCAGGTTCGACCTTGTCTTTACCGCGCTGTCTTTTCGTGCAACAACGATCACGGGCCTGCCGGCCTCGTTCTCTTCCGAGCTCGATCGCACGGGCGTGCGAGCCATCCCGCTTCACACCGGGACGATCGCTCGCGGCCTCCCAGTGGTCGGCACTACGGACGATTACTACGCCGCCCGGTCACTGCGTATTCAAGCCGGCGAGGCACCGCTGCTCCTCGGCGATGTCGCGCTGGGTGCGCACGCTGCGCGCAGGCTCGGCCTAGGCGTAGGCGACGCCTTGCGTACGGAGACACGCAGAGGCCTCGATCTCGCCACTGCTATCCCCGTGACGCTCAACATCGTCGGCGTATTCGCTCCCAACGGCACGCAGGACGACAACGCTGCGTTCACAACGCTCCAATCCGCGTGGTTCGCGGGCGGGCTGATCCACGGGCACGAAGACGCAGCAGGGCAGGACTCCGCGCAAGCCCTCATCGGGCGCACAAGCGATCACGTTTCGCTGACACAGGCCGTCCCCACCGCACCACGCGTCACGGAAGAGAACAGGAGCGGTTTCCACGCCCACGGCGACCCGAATTCCTTCCCGATCACCTGCTTCGTGCTCTTCCCGACCAGTGAGAAAGAGCGGACCATCCTCGCAGCCCGGCTCAACGCGCTCGAAGGCGTCCGCGTGGTCCGGCCCGTCGTGGTAATTGACGAAGTGCTCGCGACGATCATGCATTTGAAGCGCGTCTTCGATGTGGCGGCGGCCGGCCTTGCGGTCGTGACCCTGCTCTTTCTCCTGTGTGTTGCGGGGCTCACCGCGCGACTGAGGAGCGCCGAGATGCGCACGCTGCGCGAGATCGGCGCGAACAGGTGGACACCGATTTCGCTGTACAGCCTTGAGATCATGATCGTCGTGACCACGGGCCTCATCATCGCTGCAGCGCTCGTTCCCACGCTTATGCTCGTATTCGAGAGGTACTCCGGATGGGTGTGAAAAGACTACTAGCCGCCGCGATTTGTGCTGCTGCGCTCATGCAGTTCGGGTGCAGCGAGGGCCAGGTATCGCAAGCACCCGCGCAGGATCTTCCTGATCCGATCAACCGCACCACGATCGTCATCACGCACCCCGATATCGCGTGCCTGATCGAGCCTCTGCTGACAGAGGGCGAAGAACTCGCGCTGCTCGCCCCGCCAGCGAGTGCGGACGCCAACACGTGGTCCCCCACGCGCGAAGAGGCTCGAATCGTGCGCCGGGCTCTGATCGTCGTCGGTCAGGGCGGGGCGGCCGAGCCCTGGCTCGACACGATCGGCGTAGACCCGAATCGCCGTCTCTCTCTGGAGAACGTGCTCGGGGACCGAGGCATCGTGACGGGCGAGATCACGCACAGCCACGGGGCGGACGGCGCGCACTCGCACCGCACCTACGCGCCCGCGTCCTGGCTCGATCCCGCGATCGCAATGCTGCACTTCGATGAGTTACGCAAACGGATCGACCGCTCGGCAGGAGCTGACCTGGAGCAGCGGCTCACCGATCTAGCCGACAAATTCGAAGCGTTCGCTGCGGGTGAAGGCGACACGCTGCTCGTGGGCACAGCCCCGGGTCACGCGTACATCGCCCGAGCAATCGGCGCCGCGTTCGTCGAAGCCGAAGAGGGATTGAACCCCGGCGTAGTCCGCATCGCTCTTGCGTCACACCAGCCCGATGTCGTCGTCTTGGTGGGTGGTGCGACCGACATGGAATCGATCACGGAAGTACCCGAAGCCGTCGGCACAAGAGCGATCCGGCTGGTCGAAACCGACTCGGCGTGCGGATGGCTCGAAATGCTCGAGGCGCTCTCAGCCGAGCTCGCCGCTCTCTGAACCGAGGAACGCCAGGACCGCAGCCACCGCTGCGCGGGTCTGCGGCGTCGATATGTTCTCACGATCAAACCCGAACCCGCCCGCGTTGAGGTTGTGATCCGCATCCGGGACCCGCTCCACACGGACGCGCGGGCAATCGCCGAGACGTAAGAGCGCACGCGTGCGCTCGGCGTGTTCGTAGGGAACAGACGTATCGGCATCGCCGTGCACGATGAGAACGGGCACACGGACGTCGGCCATGTCTGCATCGAAATCCGCCCCGCCGGCTGCGAAGTGGTGCTCGTACCAGGATGGGCCCATGCGCACCGCTCCGCCCGGGGCCCTGCTGCAGGGCTTGGTGACCGAGCCGGTGCGCTCGAGTTCCGTGCGCATCTCGTCGGTCATACGCGTGTAGGTCGCGGTCCCCGCTATGGAGACGACGCTGTGGATCTTCGTGTTAGAGCCGCCCCACTCCCCACGCGCGTGCCTCGCGGCGCACCCCAGAACGGTCGCCCCGCCACGGCTGTGCCCCATCAAGACCATCGGGAACGTGCGACCGATGAGCGTCCCCGCGTGCACCTCGGACCAGACCGACTCGATATCCGCGAGGCAGTAGGCAAGGGAATCACGCTCGAACTCATCGGGCTTCGTGATCCGATCTTCATCGCGCTCGATACCCGCGTGGCTCAGCGTGAAGCGGTGCACGATCATGCCGGCCTCAACGAGCCCGCGCGTCATCGCGGGGACGATGTTCCGGTCTTTGCACCCCGTCCAGCCGTGCACGAGAAGCACCGTCGCGCTCGGGCGATCAGCTCCGACGAACGTATCACCATAGATCGGCAGCCCGGCCGCCCCATCGATCGCCCATCTCGCTGCGTGTTCGATCATGAGCTCGCAGTCGCGGCCGCACCCGCGCGATCGCGCATCCACGCGCCGTAGGCACGAAGCCGCTCGACCGGGTCGTGCTCGGGCTCCCAGCCAAGCCCTTCCCGCGTACGGCTCATCTCCGCGAGCGTGAAGTCTTGATAGAACGCGCGGATCGAGACGGGCATCTCGAAGTAATCGATCGGCCGTTCGGTTTCAGAGAACCCGAGCCCCTCTCGCACCGCGGACGCGACCTCGTTAAAAGTCGTGACCCTGCCCGATCCGAGGTTGTACACGCCGGGCGTGATCCCGGGCATCGCAGCGGCGATGCAACAGCTCACGACATCCTCGACGGGCACCTGATCCCGAGCCTGATCCCCCGGGGCAAAGAGCCGCGGAGACTCGCCGCCGAGCATCTGCTGCCCGAGCTGGTAGGCCATAGAGGCCATCTTGCCCTTCCCACCTTCGCCGGGGCCGAATACGTTGAAAAAACGCAGGCCGACGATGTGCGGCTCGTCGTCGCCGTCTTCGACGACTTCCTCCGCGAATCGGCGGTGCACGTTCTCCATCGCCCACTTGCTGAAGCCGTAGACGTTGTTCGGAGCGCCGGCTGCATCTTCGGGGAACGCGACCCGCGAGGCCGCCTCCGGAGGCGTGCCGTACGTCGCGGCGGATGATGCGTACACGAGGGGAACGCCCGCGTCGGCGCACGCGATCACCATCTCGTCGAAGCCGGACGTGTTCACGCCGATCATCTCTCGCTCGTCCGTCACCGTTGTGTCGGTGATCGCGCCGAGGTGGAAGATCGCGTCGGGCTCGCCCACCGTGATGAGGTCTTCCCACTCGAGCAGCGCCACAGGCTCTGCGAGCACCTCGCCTGCGAAGGGACGCCCGGCAACCCGCTCGCACGCCTCGACAAGAGTGGCGTACGTGCCCGAGCGGAAATCATCCACAACGAGTACGCGTGACTCGGGGACGCGGCGTTGGAGCTCGGCGCACAAATTCGCGCCGACGAAGCCGGCACCGCCGGTCACGATGAAAAAGGGGCGATCGCTCATACCCGGATATTAGCCCGCCGGCTGGGCTGTACCGTGCACGCCGGGGCAGAGAAGGGCTCACTCGCCGGGCGGCGGCGGTATGCGGAGGGTCATGCCCTCACGGAGTCGCTGGCCTTCATCGCCCACGAGTGCGCGGTTGGCGTCGCGTATGACCGTCCACTTCGCGCCGTTGCCGTAGAGCGCTTTGGCGATATCCCAGAGCGTGTCGTTCCGAGAGACGATGTACTCGGTGTACGCGGGCTCGGGCTCGGGCTCGGGCTCCGATATCGGATCGTCCGCAGGCAGGCCCTGCACGTTCTGAGGATCGGTCGGGATCTTCAGACGCTGCCCGGGGCGGATACGGTTCGGGTCGGCGGTCCCGCCGTTCATGCGTGCGATCGCCCTCCAGTACCCGCGTTTACCGAAATACCGAAGCGCGATGTCTTCGAGCGTCTCGCCCTCGGGAGCGACCGTGTGATAGAACCATTCGGGGGGCACCACGCCCGCGCCCTGCTCATCACCCTGATCGTCTTCGCCCCTTGGCGCCCCCTCTTCATCAGTGCCCACGGGAGTCTGGACACCGGCCTCTCCGCGATCGACGAACTGCGGCGAACCGAGCGGATCGACGGGCGAATCCAGCGCCCGCGCTGGCTCGGACTGCTCCGACTCCGGGGCTGTATCCGCGTCGGAGCCCGATGTATCCACAGAGACCTGCGGGGCCCCGGTGGTCGAGGGCGAACGCGTCGCGGGCGTGAACCAGTAGGCGAGCACCCAGACCACAGCGACGAGTGCAAGGATGCCTGCGATCTTGGGAGCGCCGCGTTCGTTCATCCTTGGGGTCCTTCCGGGAGGCTGCGCGGGCGTCGCCTGTGATTACACGCAGCCATCGATCACGCGATTACGGCGTGGGGTCCGCCTGGGGCTCGGCCTTGGCTCCATAACGCTGCTGGAACTGAGCGGCCTGCTCGGGGATCTTCGCGGTGTAGACCAGCGGGGCTGCGACCGCGATCGAGGAGTACGTACCGATCAGCACACCGCAGAGCAGCGCGTAGGTGAACGAGGCGATGCCCTCACCGCCGATGATGAACATGACGAGCAGCGCGATGAGCGTCGTACCCGAAGTGATGAGGGTACGGCTGATCGTCTGGTTGATCGACAGGTTGACGACATCCTTCGAGGCGTACGCCAGCTTGCCGCGGTTCTCACGGATGCGGTCGAGGATGATGATTGTGTCGTTGAGCGAGTAGCCGATGATCGTCAGGATCGCGGCAACCAGACCGAGGTCGATCTTGAAGGGCTGGATGCCGATGGCAGCAAGCGCGGGGAAGTTCTTGTACAGGATCTCGGCGAGCGCGATGAGGCCGATGGCGATGATCACATCGTGGACCAGGCACGAGAGCGCCGCGAGGGAGTACCGCACCGAGCCGAATCGCGCCCAGATGTACATCGTGATGAGCAGGAAGCTGAGCGCGACAGCAACAATCGCCTGGTTGCGGAACGTGGCCGCGATCTCGGGAGAGAAGCTCTCCACGCCCGCGAGCGTCTGCGCCCGCGCGATGGCTTCGCGGGTGATCGTCCACTCGCCCTGAGCGAGCTCGCTCTGCCAACGCCCCTGATCGAGGATCGGGTCGATGTCGGAGTCGTGGACCACGATCGCGGCCCGTTGGACCGCGTCGTTCGAACCCTCAAGCACGATGATGTCGAAGGAGCGGCGCAGGGCCTCCGACGCGAACGACGCCTGGCGGCGGACGTAGGTCAGGCGGTCCTCGAGCGACTCGAGAGTGGGCGCCGGGGTGAGGCCGTCCAGGATGATGGCCACACCGCCGATGTAGGGGCGGACATCGTTGGTGATCTCGGGTTCCTGGATGCTCGCACCGAGCTCGGCGTCGAGGATGGGGAAGACCGGAGCGCTGCTCCATTCGGTTGCGTCGCTGCCCGAGAAGGCCAGAGCGGGCTGGGCGTCGACGACGTCTTGGAAGACGTCAACGATCGCGGTCTGCAGCACACGATCGACCCGGGCGTTGGGGTCATCGGAGCTCGCCGAGGATTTGATCTGCACCTGGCTCGACGTGATGCCGTCGGCCTCGGGGTTGATCATGACCACATCAGCGTTCTGGAGCGTGACCAGCCACTCGGCCTCACGGAGTTGCTCTTCGGTCGAGCTTTCGGGGTCCCCGAGCACCTGCTGGGCGGCGGCATAGATCTGGTCGACGCGCTCTTGGGCCTCGGCGCGGGTGATGGTCGCGCGGGAGCCGTCGGGCAGCGTCTTGAGGGTGAGGTCGACCTGCGTGCCGCCGCGGAACTCGGTGTCGAGCAGCTCGTCCTGTTGCATGTACATGAAGCCGATGCCCGTGCCCATGAGGGCGAGGGAGACGACGACAAAGAGCGGACGCAGCCCGATCCAGTTGATTTTGGGCGTGAGCACACGATCGATCACGGGAACCGCGGTGGGCAGCTGCGCGAGGCTCTTGATCTTCACCTTGTCGATAAGGAGCGTGAAGATGATCCGTGTGATCAGCAGGGCGCTGAACATCGTGGCCACCACACCGATGCCGAGCGTGATCGCGAAGCCCTTGATCTCCTGGCTCGCGGTGTAGGCCAGCACAAAGCAGACGATGAGGTTGGTCACGTTGGCGTCGACGATCGTCGAGAGCACCTTCTGGTATGCCACTCGGACCGCAGCCTTGACATCCTCGCCGCGGAGCAGCTCCTCGCGGATGCGCTCGTAGATCAGCACGTTGGCGTCGACCGCCATACCGAACGTGAGCACGATGCCCGCGATGCCCGGGAGCGTGAACGAGGCCTGGTTGAGGCTCATCGCGCCGAGGATGATCACCGCGTTGCAGATCAGGGCGAACATCGCCACGAAACCGCTCACGAAGTAGTAGAGCACCATAAAGACGCCCACGAGCGCGAGCGCGATGAGCGATGCGGTAAGGCCCTTGGTGAGGTTGTCTTTTCCGAGCTCGGGAGCGAGGATGCTCTTCGAGATCGGGCGCTCGGAGAGCGAAGCCTGCAGCGAGCCCGCGTTGAGCGTCTTGACGATGTACTCGATCTCGCTCGAAGTGAAGCTGCCGGTGATCTGACCGTTGTTCGAGATGCGACCGATGAGGTTCGGCGCTGTGTAGACCTTGCCATCGAGCAGCACCGCCATCTGCCGCCCGAGGTTGTTGCCCGTGAGGTCGCCCAGGCGCGTGGCGCCGCGGGGGTCCATCTCGAAGCCGATCGCGGGCCGACCGAGCTGGTCGGTGGTGCGGAACGACCGGGAGAGCGACCACTCGCCCTCCTGTGCGGTCAGCCTCATGCCCGGCGCATCGGAGAGGAGCACGTAGTAGAGGCCGTCCTCCGGACGGAGCTGGACGATGAGACCCCGCTGCGAGCGGAAGTACCCCACATGATCCGCCTCGATCGCGTTGAGGTCGTCGGTCGAGTCGGCCCAGTCGCTGAGCTTGTTGAGCGGCGCCCACATCAGCCCGGGGACGTTGACCGAAGAGGGTCCACGCTCGAGCAGACGCTCGCGGAGCTCCTGCTCGTTCGTGCCCGCTTCGATGGAGTTGCTCACGATGCGGAACTCGAGCACGCCCGAAGAAGCCATGCGGCGTTCGAGATCATCAGGGTCGTCGAGGCTCTTGCGCTCCCCGCGGTAGACCGCTTCCGCTGCGAGCACCGCGTCGAACGCACCCTTACCGCCCGACGCCTCGAGCTGCTGCTGGAGCGTCTCGAGGGCGGTGTCACGCGGGCTGGGGAGTTCGACGAACACGCCGTCTTCGCCTTCGATCCGAGCGCCGTCCTTCGAGCGGTTGAGCGCCTCGCGCATGTCCTCGGGGGAGACTCGGTTCACGAGCGCGACGGAACGCACGTCGTCGAGAGCGACCTCGGCATCGGCGGCGGCGGCGAGCAGATCATCGAGTGAATCCGGGGCGGTGCCGCCCGCCTCTTCGACCGCTACCGCGGTGTCGTAGGCGGCGCGGGTGCGGTCGACGGCCTGCGCCGCGTCACGCACGGGGCCAAGGAGCGCCTCCCGGCCCGGGGTGTCCATCATCGCGTCAAGAGCGTTCGTGCGGGCCTCGCCCCGGAGACGCATCGCACGCTCGAATTGAGCGACGTCGAAATCGTGGTCGCCCACCGCCTCGAGCGCCGCCTCGAACTCGTCACGGAGCTGCTGCACCGCCTCGGAGGGCAACGGCATCGAGACCACAAGCCGGTCGCGCCCCTGACGCACAAAGCTGATCTCGAAGAGACCGCTCGGGTTGATGCGTTCCGTGAGGACCTGGATCACCCGGGGGATGAGCAGGTCGGGGTCTTCGCCCTCGGGGACGTCGACGGTGTACGTCAGGCTGACGCCGCCGGCGAGATCCTTGCCCAGGCGCAGCTTCTCTTCGGGCGGGAAGATCGAGAGGCCCGCGATCAGCAGGACGACGATGACGAGGGCGATGTTGCGGCCGAGGTGTCGCATGGAGCGTGGTTTCCGTCGGTTGCCCGGGCACGAGACCCGAGGCCAGAGTGGTTACAAAGAGGAAGAGAGGTTGTAGGTCGGTCGGGGAAGCGGTACGGGATCAGTCGCTCGAGGATTTCACGACCGAGTTCACCGCGTCACGCACCATCGTGATGCGGGTGTTCGTCTCGTCGTCGACCCGGAGGACCACTTCCTTGTCCTTGATCTCGACGATCGTGCCCAGCATCCCGCTGTTGGTCAGCACGCGGTCGTGCTTGCTGAGCGCGTCCATCATGGCCGCCCGCTCACGCTTCTGACGACGCCCCGCGAACATCGAGGAGACGATCATGAAGAGCATCAGGCCGAGCATGACCGGGAGCAGCATGTTGAGGATGCCGCCACTCGGAGCAGCGGTCTGCTGCCCGCCTGCGGCGTTGGGGTCGCCCGGCTGCTGGGTGCTGCCGACACCTTCGGCGACCTCGCCCGCGGAGGGCGGGGCGTCGGCCTGGGCCAGGAGGAGGGCGAAGGTATCGAGGCTCAAGGGGTCGAGGGACATAATCAGATCAACTCCTAGCCTCTTGTGCGCGAGGCAGGTGGGGTGCGATAGCAGCCGCCGCAATGAGGGCGGTCGGACCACGGGTGGCTCAGCCCCCGGACGCGGGGGCCGGGGATCGTAGATGGGCCGGGAGGGCTTCGGCGGCCACGGGCCACCGTTTCCCGAATGTGAGCCAATCATCTTCGCGGATTGCCGTCCGGATGTCCACCATCAGGCGCTGGAAGTGACGGATGTTGTGCAGGCTCACCAGAATCGGGCCCAGCATTTCTTTGGCCAGAAACAGGTGCCGGAGATACGCCCGAGAGACCGGCTTGCCCCCGGGGATCGCCCAGGCGTGGAGATCGGGCCGGCAGGCGATGCAGTCGCAGGTCGGGTCTATCGGGCCCTCGTCCTTGGCGAAACGAGCGTTCTTGAGCCGCATCTGCCCCTGCGTGGTGAACGCGTTGGCATTCCGGCCGTTCCGCGTGGGCAGCACGCAGTCGAACATGTCCACGCCCGCCCGGACCGCAGCAACGATGTCCCGCTCGTAGCCCACGCCCATCAGGTACCGCGGTTTATCGGGCGGCAACAGGGGCGCGGTGTGATTGACCACCTGCACGATCTCGTCGAACCCCTCGCCCACCGCGACCCCGCCGATGGCGTACCCCGGGAGCTCGATGCCGCACACCTGCTCCGCCGACTGGGTCCGCCTGTCGAGATCCGTCCCCCCCTGCACGATGCCGAAGAGGGCCTGCTCATCGGGGCGGGCGTGGGCCGCCTTGCAGCGTTCCAGCCAGCGGACAGTGCGCTCGTTCGCGGTCGCGAGCCGTTTGGCGTGGTCGTAGCCCCGCTTCTCCCACTCGGCCTTCTTCCTTTGGGCGGTGAGGCGCAGGCGGTTGTTGCTCATCGTGCGCGGATCGACGGAGGGCGGGCAGTCGTCGAGGGCCATGATGATGTCGGCCCCCAGAGCGTTCTGCACCGCGATCGCGCGTTCGGGCGGGAGATCGACCGTCGATCCATCGAGGATCGAGCGGAAACGCACCCCCTCCTCGTCGACCACGTTGATGTCACCCATCGAGTAGGCCTGGTAGCCGCCCGAATCGGTCAGGATCGGCCCGTCCCAGCCCATGAACCCGTGCAGCCCGCCGAGCTGCCGCACCGTCTCCGGCCCGGGGCGGAGGAGCAGGTGGTACGTGTTGCCCAAGACGATCTCCGACCCCGTCTCCGCCACATCACGCGGCAGCAGGCCTTTCAAGGTGCCCTGGGTGCCCACCGGCATGTACGCGGGCGTCTCGAAACTTCCGTGAGGCGTGTACACCCGGCCCGTCCGAGCGTGGCAAGACGGGGACTGGTGATCGATCTCGAGACGGACAGCCATAAGGGCGGAGGGTAGGAGCGCGAGCTCAGCCAGACTCCCCCGCTCGCTCGCGGAGCAAGCGAGAGTGGTCATCGAGGAAGCGACGCTCCGCGGGTGTGAGGCTGCCTTCGCCCTGCTCGCGGATCTTGTCGAGGATCTCGTTCATCCGCTGATCGCGCGAGCCGGGCCTCTCCGCGGGGCGGTAGGTCCCCTGTTTCTTGCTCTTGCCCGACCTCCCCCTGCCGAACGCGGGATGCCGGCCGGACGTGCCGAGGAACTCATCAAAGAAGTTGAGCAGCAGGTGCGGGTTGCGGATGAAGAATGCCCCCGCGATCGCTCCGCCGAGGTGGGCGGCGTCACCGCCCGCGTTCGGGCCGCCCTGGATCAGATTGATCAACGCCAGGCCCGTGAAGATCGCCACCCCCACGTCGATGCGCACGGGGATGACACCAAAGATGTACATGATCTGCTTGCCGTCGGTGTACGCCGCCGCCCAGAGCACCCCAAAGACACCCGCCGAGGCGCCCACGAGTGGGATCCAAGGCTCGTGCGCGAGGAAGATCGGCGGGTCGCCCGGGAGCAGCATGCCGAAGAGGTTGAGCAGGAGATAGAGCCCCGCCCCGCACAGGCCGCAGCAAAGGTAAAAGGCCACGAAGAGCCGGCGAGACTTGAGGTACCGCTCTGCGATGGGCCCGAAGAAAAAGAGCCCGACCATGTTCATCGCGAGGTGCCAAAAGTCGGCGTGCAGGAATTGGAACGTGATGAACCGCCAGACCTGCATCTCACCGATGCGCAGCGTCGAGAAGTAGCCCACCGCCTCCATCGGCTGTTTGAATCCGCCGATGCGGTAGCCCACCACCTCCCCGGTCGAAGCATCACGCAGAGGCTGGCGGTAATACGAGCCGCCGATGCTGACAGCGCCGGTGGTATCCCGCAGCGCGGGCTCGAGATTGCTGCGATCCCCCGTGTAGTCGGCCTCGATGTACAGAGCCATCTGCGTGGGCGTGACGACCTGGAACTGCGCGAGCGTCCAGTCGATGGCGAAGACCGACACATTGATGATGATCAGCCACGCCGTCGCACTCAGAAAGAGCCGCGGCATTCTCCCGCCACCGAAACCACCCCCGCGAGCGGGCGTGCGTGCGTAATCCCTGTCGGCGAGGCCCATTGAGCGGCGTTCCCTGTCGTCTGCGTGGTGCGGTGCGTCTCGGCTCTCGCCGGCAGAACTCAGCCCTGCCGGCGCTTCTTGCTTAATCGGTCGAGCGTCGCCCGCTCCTTGCGAGAGAGGCTGTGCATCCCGTGCTCGGCGATCTTGCTGAGCAGGGTATCGATCGTCTGCTCTTCTTGGGCACGCTGCTCGCGTTCTTTCTGCTTCGCCTTAGAGGCAGCGATGGCCCTTCGTGACCCCGTGTCGTCCTCGGCGCTCTGCCGGAAGAGAAAGGGGTCGGCGTCGCCGGCGATCTCGGCCATCGCCTGAGCGTTGCGGCGTTCCTGGTAGCAAGCAAACGCACCGAAGGCCGCGATCACGACGAGCATCGTCTGCCCCCAAACGATACCCACGAGCCCCAGCACACCCGCCCCGGCGAATCCGATGAGTGTGGCGACCTCCATCGCGGTCTTCCAGCCTCGCTTGCGCCAGATGAGCGCGTGCACCAGACGCCCGCCGTCGAGCGGGAAGAAGGGCAGAAGCACATTAAACGCCAGCAGGATCAGGTTCACCGTGTGCAGCATGAATACCGCTGCAGCGAACCAGTACATCGCGTTCGAAGAGCCCGCAAAGCGATCGTCGCCGAGCGCCGCTATCGGGGAGAAGGGGTCCGCAAACTGCGCCCCGATCGCCCAGCCCTTGCCGAGGAGCACGAGCGCCAGCGCGAACACCGGCGCGAGGACCACGTTGACAAGCGGGCCGCCCGCGGTGGTAATGAAATTCGCCCTCCAGGTGTGCGGGGGCCTGCACAGCGCCAGGCCGCCCCACGGCAGCAGCACGATCTTCTCCGCGTCGCCGCCCGCGTACCTGCAGGCGAAGCAGTGACCAAACTCGTGCAGCGTGACCAGGATGAAGAGCCCCCCCATCGCCATCATCATCCACGCGAGCCCGTAGAAACCGGGGTCGATCGCTGCGATGACCTGAAGCAGCAGGTAGGCGATGAAGATCACGTGCGCCCGCGTCGTGATGCCGCGGAACGTGAACATCTTGATGGACCAGCCCAGCGGGTTGTCCACGTTATCGAAGATGCGCGAGAAGAATCGGCCCGCGGGGCTGCGCTCCTGGCGGTTCCAGTCTCGGTCGTTAAAGCTCATCCGCCGACCGCCTTTTCAACCCCGAAGCGGAGCGCACGCTCGAGGGTGACGATCGACTTCGCGTCCTCGAGTTCGCCCGACTCGAGCGCAGCCTGTGCCGATGCGAGCGGGCGCATTTCGACCGTGATCCGCTCGTCGGCCTCCAGATCCTGCCCGACATGGCGCAGCCCGAAGGCGGCAAAGGCGTGCATGCGTTCGTCCGTCATCCCCGGTGTGGTCCAAAACGAGCCAAGGGCCACGATCTCATCGGCTTGGTACCCCGTCTCCTCCACCAATTCGCGCCCAGCACAACGCCCGGGCTCCTCGCCCGCCTCAAGAGTCCCCGCGGGCAGTTCCAGCAGCTCCTCTCCCAGTGCGAACCGATTGTTCTTGATAAAGACGATCGAGATCCGCCCCGAATCATCCACCAGAACTGGGCAGATGCACACCGCACCGGGGTGCCGGACCATCTGCCGCGACCGCTCGACACCATCGGTCCCGAGCAGCGTGACCTCTTCGTAGTCGAACTTGGCACCGGTGTGGAGGGTGCGCCTTCGGATGGTGGGCTCGCCAGGCGTCTGCATAGCGGGCATCATACGCGGATGAGCGAAGACGCCGCCCCACACCCCCTGCTGCAGTTCAAAGGCGTGCACAAGGCCTTCGGATCCGTGCCGGTGTTAGACGGGGTCTCGCTCGACGTACCCCGGGGGCAGACGACGGTGGTCCTGGGCCCATCTGGCTCGGGCAAGTCGGTGCTCCTGAAGCACGCCGTCGGTCTGCTCCAGCCCGACGCGGGAGAGGTGCACTACGACGGGCTCCGCGTCGACACACTCCGCGAACACCAATGGGGTCGCGTCCGGAGAAAGATCGGATTCGTCTTCCAGATGGCAGCACTCTTCGATTCCATGACCGTGCTCGAGAACCTCGCATTCCCGCTGCGAGAGCACACCGATCTGACGAGCCGCCAACGCAAAGAGAAGGTGCACGCTGCCCTCGAGCGTGTCGATCTCGCGGGCGTTGAGGGCAAGGTGCCCGGCGAACTCAGCGGAGGGCAACGCAAACGCGTCGGCCTCGCCCGGGCGATCATGCTGGAGCCCGAGCTCGTCCTGTACGACGAACCAACAACGGGGCTCGACCCCGTGCGCGCAGCAGGCATCGACGGGCTCATCAACCGGCTGCGCGCCGACCTTGGTGTGACAAGCCTCGTCGTGACACACGACCTGACGAGCGCTCAGCGCGTCGCGGATCGCGTCGTGCTCCTGCACGGCGGTGTGGTCCACGCCGTCGGAACCATGGACCAACTCCGGAGCCACGAAGACCCCATCGTGCGCCGGTTCCTCAACGCTGGTGACGCCAAAGCCGCTACCCTCGGTGCGTACGCGGGCGACGAAGATGCCCACGAAGGGAGCACGACTTGAAGACCAACACCACGCGCGACGCAGTAGTGGGCGCGACCGCCGTGCTGGGCGTGACCGCGCTCGCCGTCACGCTCATGCTCTTCGGTGAGCTCCAGTTCATCCGCCCCGAACGGTACGAGCTCACATTCGTTGTCCCCGACGCCAACGGCCTCACCCCCAACGCCGAAGTCGCGCTCAACGGCGTGCGCATAGGCCGGGTGCTCGAGACGTCCACCGGACTCGATCCGACAAAGGGGGTGGACATCCTGCTGGCGATCGACGAGGGCGTGCGCATCCCGCGCGAGGCCCAGCTCGTCGTTCAGCAGGGCCTGCTCGCGGGGCCCACGCTCGCACTGCGCATCGACCAGCGCCTCCCAGACGCGCCGGACCTGCCCGAAAGCGCCTACTTCTCGCCGGGCGAGCGCGTGCGCACCGAGACGACCGGGCTCGTCGACGAGATCGCCGGCATGCTCGACTCGCGGCTCGACGCGATCGTGGACGCGTCTCAGGCCATCGCGCGTCTCGCCAACACCTACGCGGACCTGGGCGAGGACCTGGGCGGGCTCGTCCGATCGCAGCCGAACTCCGATGCGCCCTCCATCCGCGAGACGATCGAGCGTCTCAACCGGACGCTCGCCGCAGCCGAGACGTGGCTCGACGACGCGGAACTCCGCGCGGGGGTCGGCGAGGGCATCACCGAAGCCCGCAGCGCGTTCACGAAATTCGCCCAGACCGCCGAGCGATGGTCCGAGGTGGGCGACACCCTCGCGCAAGCGGCGACGAGCGCGGGCGAGGATCTCGACGAAGGCGTGGCACGCTTCGCGACCGCCGCCGACAGCCTCGCGATCGCCCTCGAGGAGATCCGCGTCGTGGCACTCCGCGTCAACGAGGGCGAGGGCACCCTGGGAGAGCTGCTGGCGAACCCCGACCTCTTCCGCAACCTCAACGACGCCGCCCAGCGACTCGATAAGGCGCTCCTCGAGGCCCAACTGCTCCTCGAGAAGTACCGCAAGGAGGGCGTCCCAATCCAGTTCTAACGGAGGGATACCCGCCCACCAGGACGCCTGAACGAACATGGCACGCTCACTCTTCGACCCCGAACGCACCGCGGGCCCGCCCGACCCGCCGAAGCCGGGCAGCGACAAGCCTTGGTCCGTCGCCGCCCTCTCGGCTCGGATCACCGAGGCGCTGCGCACCGGCCTGCCCAAGCGCTTGCGCGTTGTCGGCGAGATCTCGAACCTCAATAACCGCACGCACTGGTATTTCTCTCTCAAAGACGAAGAAGCGGTCATCTCTTGCGTCATGTTCGCCTCCGCAGCACGCGCGATGACCCACCCGCCCAAGCACGGCGACCGCGTGATCGCTACCGGCCGTATCGAGCACTACCCCAAGCAGGGCCGGACACAGCTCTACGTGGACAAAATGGAGCCCGTCGGCGCCGGAGCGCTCGAGGCCCAACTCCGCGAGCTCACCGATGAACTCCGGGCAGCCGGCTACATGGACGAAGAGCGGAAGCGCGGATTCCCGCTCGTCCCGAGGAACGTCGCGGTCATCACCTCCGCGACCAGCGCCGCGTACCAGGACGTACTCGACACCATGCGGAAGCGGTGCCCGGCGGTCGGGGTCATGCTCGTAGACGTGCGCGTGCAAGGACAGGGCAACGAGAGGGGCATCGCCCGGGCCGTGCGCACGGTCAGCGACCTCCACGAACGGCTCCAGATCGACGCACTCATCATCACGCGAGGAGGCGGGTCGCTCGAGGATCTGTGGTGCTTCAACGAGCGTGTTGTCGCAGACGCGATACACGCCTGCCGCCTCCCCGTCGCCTGCGCGATCGGACACGAGACGGACACCACCATCGCAGAACTCGTGGCCGACGCGCGGTGCGCAACGCCAACGCAGGCCGCGATGCGCGTCTCGCCCGATCGGGACGCGCTCGGCGAGCAACTCGACCAAGCGGGGAACCGATTCCGGGCGGTGATGTCTTTCCGCACCCAGCAGGCCAGGCGAGAGCACCAGCGTGCTGCGCAGTTCTTCCGCAGCTTCTCGCCCGTGGCCGACTCGGAATCAGAATTGTGCCGTGCAGCCAAGCAGCTTTTTGCTGCGGCCGGCTCTCGCATCAGTCAAGAAAGCAGCAGGCTCACGCGAGCGGAGAACACGCTCCTGCGCTATCGACCTGAACAGACGTACGGCGAGTCCGCCCGCCTGATCGCCGCCGCCAACCGGCGCCTCGATCGCGCGATGGAGAGGCGGGTCTTGCACGCGCGAGCCGCGACCGATCAGAACCGTCTCGCGCGGGCCCTGCGCGACGATCTCGAAGAACGCAGAGCCACCCTCGACGCACTCGCGCGCGAGCTCATCGTTGTCAGCCCCGAGAGTGTTCTCGCACGCGGGTACTCCGTCACCACGACCACCGAAGGCCGGCTTGTGCGCTCTCTAAACGATGCGCCCACGGGCACCCGGCTGCGCACGACAGTCGCCGACGGCGCTGTGGATTCTGTCGTCGAGGGGGAGCGGACGAACGCGAGCCCGACCACCACACCCGAACTGCCGCCCAGGCGGGGACGACGCAAGAAGCAGGACGCCCCCGGACAAATCGACCTCTTCGGGGCAGAAGCCCCTCCCGAGCAAGACGGCTAGCGCGGCGTGTCCCTCGCGTCGCGCACCCCTTCAAAGCCCGTCGGGCCGATGCGTATGGAGGCAGGCCCACGCACCTCGATCGGCGGGCCAACCTCCGGGTGAAACGCGCAGCGCAGGCTGCCCCGGGTCACGCCGACGCGGTCGCTCGACACCTCGTTGATATCGAGCAGGAACATGTAACCGGGGCCCGTGAGCAGATCGACCTTGGCCCGCTCGACGCGGTCGCCGCCAAGATCCCAGTAGGCGATCTCACGCCCCTCCTGATCGGCGAGCAGGAACTCGAACCGGCCCTTGGCGTGGATAGGAAGCGGGTGCTGATTCTCTGGCGGGAAGAGAAAGACCGAGACGCGGAACGTATCGGCGAACCCGTTGTCGTCCACGTCTTCGGGGAAGGCCGTCGCAGAGAGCACGATCTTGTCAGCGCGGAGGCCGGATGGCTCGGGGATCACGCGGGGCTTCTGCCGGGGCGGCGGGCCGCCCTCGGTCACGCAACCACTCAGCGGGAGCAACGCCGCAGCGACGAGCATCGCTAGAAAGCCGCCGTTGTTCACTCTTCATCGCCTCCGGGAGCCGCGCCGCTGCCAGCCGAATCGAGCTCGTCTGCATCGAAGACCTCGTCGAACTTCTCGACGTTGTTATCGATCACGGTATTGCGCAGGAGCGAGTTGCGGATATTGCCCGGCAGCGAGAGACGGTCGACCTCGCGCTCGGTGATCTCACCCATTGTGCGGATGTACTCGTCGGTTTCGGTGAATATGACCTGCGGCGTCAGGATGATCAGGAGCTCGGTCTTGGTATTGGTGGTGCGCTCGGCGCGGAAGGGCAGGCCAACCACCGGGATATCACCGAGCACAGGCACCTTGTTCACGCGCCGCTCGGTGTTGTTCTGGATCAGGCCGCCGATCACGATGGTCTGGCCGTTGCGAACGGTCACGGTGGTATCTGCGCGGCGTTGAGAGATCACGGGGGCGCTGAAGTCTTCGCTGACCTGAGTGGTGCGTGTCGTGAGCGCCGAGATCTCGGGCGCGATCTCCAGCCGCACGAAGCCGTCCGGGCTGATCGAAGGCAGCACACTGAGCACAACACCGAGCTCACGAGACTCAACGTCTGAGCGAACATTGCCGTTGTCCAGGCGCTCGACGTCCGTGACAAGCTGGATCGTTTCACCGACCTGGATCTCCGCCCGCTCGTTATCGTTCACGAGGATCTGCGGACGAGAGAGCACTTCGAGCCTCCCCTGCACCTCTAACGCACGCACGAGCAGCTCGAAGTCCAGACTCGATACGGACAAGTTCGGCACACCGATCGCCGTGAGCACACCAGTGCCGCCCGATCGGTACGCGCCGCCGGTCTGACTGCCGCCCAACGGGTTCAACGTAAAGTCGAGGCCCCAGGACTCCTCGCTGTCGAGCGTGACCTCGGCGAGCAGCACCTGGATGAGCACCTGGGCCGGGGGGCGGTCGAGCTCGTCGATCAGCGACTGCACGGTGTCCCGGTAACGAGGAGAAACGCTGACGATGAGCCGGTTGGACCCGGGCACACCGACGACGCTGATCTCGCGCTCGAGCCTGCGCAGCACCGATCCCTCGCGGTCGGGGCCGAGCGCCTGCTCCATGCGGTCTTGTTCCTGATCGACGAAGTCTTGAAGCGCACCTGCGACCTCGTCCGCCGCTGCGTTCTTGAGCTCGACGGTGAACCGCTCTCGTTCGGTACCCGTCTTGGCATCGAGATCGTCGACCACCGAAGCGACAAGGTCCAGGTACGTGGGCGTGCCCGAGACGAGGAGCGAGTTCGTGCGTGCATCGATGGTGATGCTGAGCGCCTGGCGCTCGTCGGGCACCACGCTCAACGTCACATCACCCATGCCGAGCCGGTCGCCGAGCTGTTCGTCGTCGTTGTCGACGCCCGGGACGGAGTTGGGCACGAGCACGAACAGGTTCCCCTGCCTGCGGAGATTGAAGAGGTCACGGAGTATCTCCGCCATGTTCTCTGCGTCGGCGTTCTCGAGGGCAAAGACCCGGATATCCCGAGAACCCGACGCGGACGAATCGAGCTCGGCGATCATCTTCTCGATGAGAACCATCATCTGCGGCGGGGCCGCCACAACGATCGCGTTGGTACGCAGATCCGGCGTCAGCGAGACGCGTTCTCGGATCGCTGCGGATACTTCGGTCTCGGAGAGCGTGTCAGGATCAGCCTCGACCCCCAGCTCGGCGGCGGCTTGTTCCCGCACGAACCGAAGCAGCGTGGACTGCACCGCTCCCGCGGTGCGCCCCGCGAGCGATCGCCCGGACAACACGTTCTCGAGCAGGCTCACCATCTCCAGTGCGTTCGCCGACGTCATCTCGATGATCTTGATCTCGCGGACCGAGTTGGTCGCAACGCTATCCAGACGGCCAACGAGCTCGCGTATCGCCCGCACATCCTCCTCGGTGCCGGCCACGACAACCGCGTTGAGCCGCTCGTCGGAGCGGATGCGGACCGCCCCATCACCACGCGCCCGGATCGCTTCGCGGACATAGAGCTCTTCGAGCAGCGGGACCAGATCCTGCGCCTTTGCGAGTGCGACGGGGATCACCTCGAACCCGCCGAGTTCCTGCGCCTCCTCGCTCGCGAGCAGATCAACGAGCTGCTCGATCAGACGCAGGTTCTCATCGCTGGCAGCGACGATCAGGCTGCGCGAGGCCTCATCGGCCTCGATGCTGACCACGTCGCGCCGGTCCGCACCGGATTGGTCCATCGCGCGGAGGCGGTCTTGCATCACGCTCTCGATCTTCTGGGCGAGCGCCCGCGCGTCGCCGTTGGGCACCGCAACAACGTGCAGCCCGACGGTCGACTTCGCCTCCTCTACATCAAGCGAGCGCAGCAGCGCTTCGACCACCGCGAAGCTGCGCGGGCTGGTCGCGATCACGAGCGCGTTCGTGCGCACATCGGCCCGGAGTACGAGCTCGTCGTCGTCCCGGAGTGCACCGCTGGCCCGCTGCTCGGCGAAGAGGCCGTCGAGGAGATCGGCGACCCGATCCGCAGCGGCGTGCTCGAGCGGGTAGAAACGCACCGCGTCGAAGCGTGATGCGCCCTCGACGTCTAAAAGCCCAACGAGCTCTTCGACGACGTCAACATCACCGGGAGCCCCCGTGACGAGGAGCGCGTTGAGCGCTTCGTTTGCGATGATCTGCAGGCGGGACATGGGCACGAGCATCTCGCTCTCGACCACATCCCCCCCTTCGTTTGCGAGCCGGATACGCGCCGCCTGCCGCCGCAGCGCATCGGCTGCGGGCGTGTCGGCAGCCCCTTCCACGAGCACACTCCGCACCGTGCCCGCGATGTCCGTCGCATCGGCGAAGCGCAGCGGGATGAGCCGCGGCTCCACCCACTTCGCGGCCTCGGTGGAATCGAGCTCACCCACGAGCACCTCGGCCAGCGCGACGGCCTCCTCACGGCCGCCCACGATCAGCGCGTTGGTCCGGTCATCCACACTCAGCACGATCTCGCCCATGAGAGCGCGACCCGTCTCCGTCGTGGGCTCGCTCGCGATAGAAGTCCCCGGGGTGCGACGCAGCGCCTCACCCGACGCGAAGAGCTCGCGGAGCACACGCGCCGTCTCCGACGCCGCGGCCTGCTGCATGTGGAAGATCCGAACCACAACCGCGTCGCCCTCGGGGAGGGCGTCGAAAATGCGCACCAGTTCGGCGACCGCCGCCACATTCGCGGGATCCGAAGAGACTACGACAGAGTTGGTCTGCGCCTCGGCGAACAGACGTACGGGCACAGTGAGATCGACTTCGATACCCACCCCGAACGTCCGGTCACTCGCAAGGCGCAGACGCCGCACTTGCTCACTCAGAGCAGAAGCCAGGCCGGTGCGTGCGCCCTCACGTTCGGCATCTAGTACACGGTTCACGGAGTCGACCACACGCCCAGCGACCGCCGATTCCAGTCGCACTACCGCGACGTCTTGCACCTCGAGCGCCCCCTCGCTCTGGGCATCGAGCGAAGAAACAATGCTCCTTGCCGCCGCTTCATCAGCAGGCGCAACAAGCAGCCCGACCGCGCGACGCCCCGGCAACGGAACAACGCGCACAGGCTCAGAGAGCACGCGAGGCGCCGTACCCTGCACCGGCGCGGTCAGTCCCAATTGATCTACAAGGCGAGACAGATCTGATGCTTCGAGCCGCTGCAACTCGATGATCGCGAGCCGGAGTTCACCGGAGCCGACACCCGCTGCGGGAGCAGCATCAGGATCGTCTTCTGCGCCTGTCGGGCGAGCGTTGAGCGCCTCGACGACTTCGCGCACCTCTTCGAACAGCTCGGCGCTGGCCGCCACGACAAGGGCGTTCGACCGGCGATCGACTTCGATGCCGAATGCCTCTCCCCGCGCCCGAGCGGCGGTCTGGAAGGCGGGCGCGATCGTCTCACGCAATCGGGCAGCGGGCTGCCCCACGACCGCGAGCACCCGGGGTCGCACGGCGCCGCTCGTGCCAGACTCGGCGAGCGAAAACGCGAGCGTGCGGATCTGCTCGAATACATCGTCCTCGGCCCGAACGATGAGCACGTCGGCTTCGTCGTCACCAACGATCCGAACACCGCCGCGCTGGCCGCGATTGCCGTCTTCACCGGTTTGGTACATCGTGCGAAGCGCCTGCGCGATCGCGCTCGCCTCGAGCGCCCCCGACGACAAGGCGATCACGCGCGGGGGCTCGAGCGCCGCGAATTCCGGCACATCGATGCGGTCGACGATAGCCTTCACGCGGTCCAGATCCCGCTTCGTAGCGCTCACGATGAGCGTGTTGGTGAGCGGCTCGGCGGAGACACTCACGATCTCTTCCTGCTCCACGAGCACGTCCGGCACCGAGAAGAACCCAGCGTCGTCCCTGCCGCGATCGTTCCTACGCTCGCGCTCACGCTGTTCGCGTCGGAGCTCGGCGCGGAGCGGGGCTTCGAACGCGCGGTTGATCGCCTGCGCGACGGACGCGGCGTCCGCGTGCTGGAGCGCGAGCACCTCGAGCCGACGCGAGGCGTCGTACTCTTCGGCGTCGAGCTTGCTGATCAACTCGCGGATGCCGTCCCACTCATCGGGCTCGGCGGAGACCACGAGCGAGTTCGTAGCGGTATCTGCAACGATCGAGACGTTGCGCGCACCGGGCGTGTCCGCAGCGGATGCGAACCGGCCGTAAAAGACGGTGATGGCCCGCCGGACCTGCTCGGCGTCCGCGAACTGCAGCGGGACGAACTCGGTCACTCTCCGGTCGCGGCCTGGGACGTCGAGCTCTTCAAGAATCTTCGAAATCTCGTCGAACTGGCCCGCGGTCGCGCTGACGAGCAGCGTGTTGTCGGTGCGCGAGCTCGTGATGTTCGGGGGCAGTTGGCCGTCGGAGCCCGCGCGTCTGCCGACGAGTGTCCGCAGCGTGTTCGAGATATCTGCCGCCAAGACGTGCTCGAGCGGGATAACGCGGTACTCGCGCTCCATGACCGTTGGCTGGTCGTCGAGCTCATCGACGAGGCCCGCGACCAAACGCATCGAGGCCTCGTCCGCGGTGACGAGCAGGGTGTTGGACCGTTCATCGGCGGTCACGCGCGCGTTGACCTCGATCGGCTCGCCCGCGTCGTCGACGAACCGGGTCGTATCGCCCGCGTTACCGTTCAACGCGAGCGTCTCGGTGAGCGTCCGCGCGACTTCATCGGCTCGCGCGGTCTGCAACGAGAATGTGCGGATCGTGACGGCCTCTGCTTCGGGGAATTCGTCCAGCCGATCCACAAGGGCGGCGACCTCCGCGAACGTCTCCTCGGGCGAGGAGACGATCACCGAGTTGGTGCGCACGTCGGGGACCGCGGAGACACGCGAATCGTTCCGGCCTCTGCGGGGGAAGAGCTGGCGGATCGCGTTCACGACGTCCCGCGCCTGGCCGTGCTCGAGGGCGAATATCTCGATCCGCTGGTTGTCCGCGGACTCGGGCATATCGAGGCGGGCCGCGATGTCTTGCGCGAGTGCCATGTCTTCAGCAGGGCCCGAGAGGATCAGCGCGTTGCCGGCCTGCGATCCGATGACCGTCAGCCTCGGCCTGCGCAGCCCCTCGAGGCGGGCGCGGTCGCGGAAGAAGTTGTTGAGACTCTGCGCGGTGCGCGCGGCGTCCGCGAAGGTCAGGGCGATCGTCTCGACGCTCTGCGCAACGCCGTCGGGCTCGATATCGAGCTGCGCAACAAGCTCGCCCACACGGTCGAGCGTCTCTTCCGGCGCGATCACGATCAACGAGCGGGCGCGCTCATCGACTTCGATCCGAGGCTCCGTCGGGTCTTGCGGTTCCCACCACCTGCGGCTGGTATCCGTGAATGCCTGGCTGACGGTCCGCTCGATCACATCCAGGTCCGCCGACTCCACTCGGAACACACGCACCGCGGACTTCGCGCCCGCATCCGCGGGTTCGTCCAGACGCGCGACGATCGACTCGACAAGCTGGAACGAGTTGCCCCGGCCGAGCGCAATGATCGAATTCGTCCGCGAATCCCCGCGGATAATCAGACCCTGCTCCCACGTCTCCAGACCCGACCACCGCAGCTCCTGTGCGAGTGATTCGATCGTCGGCAGCACCGTTGCCACGGACGCGTTCTCCAGCGGGAACACGCGGAAGCGCAGGTCGCGTGCCTCGGCCGGGGCGTCGAACACCTCGACCAGCGAGCGCACTTCGGCCAGGTCTTCCTCCGAGGCGGACACCAGCAGCGTGCCCGTGCGCCGATCACCCACGACCGACACGCGTCGCTGCGGCCGTTGCCCTGGTGTCACCGCCGCTCGCGCCCGATCGTCGAAGAACCGCTGCAGCGCGCGGGCGACCTCATCCGCGCTTGCGCGCTCGAGTTTGATCGTCTCGCTGGCGTGGGCCGCTGCCGCGTCTGTGTCGAGCTCAGTGATCAGTGTCTCGGCACGCTCGAGAGCCTCCTTGGGCCCCCGAACGATCACAAGGCCGAGCGATTGCTCCGCGTCGACACGCGTATCCGCGCCTGCTTCGGTGTCGGCAGAGAGCACGCTGTCAAGAACTCGCGCTACTGAGCGCGGGTCGGACGACTCGATCCGGAAGAGCCTCGCCTCGGCGTCCGCCGACACGTCGGGCGCATCAAGGGTGACGAGCAGCGCTTCGACCTGAGCGAGCTGGTCGTCGGTGCCCGCAACGAGGAGCGTGTTGGTGCGCTGATCCGCGGTGAAGGTGGCTCCGCGGACAGAGCCGCGAGGGGCCGAGCGTTGCACCCCCGTGAAGAGCCCGCGGAGCGTGCCGGCGAGTCGCCCCGCGTCGCCGTGACGGATCTCGAACCGGCGGATCGTGCCCGTCGCGGCCGGCGCCTCGGAATCGAGGCGGGCGACGAAACGATCGACGAGCGGCATCGCCTCGGGCGGCCCCGCAACGATGATCGAAGCCCCAGACGGGCCCCGCGACACACGCACCGCTCCCGCACGGAAGGTCACGTCTTCGGCCGGTTCTCCTTGCGCAGCGGGCAACTCGATCGACACGAGATCCCCGCGACGGACGCCGGGCGGCGAGAGCAGCTCGCGGACGACGCCCACCGCGCGATCGGCGGGAACAGACCCGAGCTCGTAGACGCGGACCGCGACATCGGTGGCGTCTCCCGGCTGGGCCAGCGAGCCGACCAACGGGCCGATCACCTCAAAGTCGGTGTCGTTGCACGCGATCACCAGAGCCCCGCCCCGCGGATCAGCAACCACGCTGACCGCGCCGGTCAAGCCGCCGGGGTTCTGATCGCTGATGCGACCGAGGCGCGACGCCGTCGCGTTAATGACGTTCGCCACCGTCCACGCGGGCACACCGTCGGGCAGGTTCACGAGTCGCACGCGACCCGGGTCCGGGGGCAGCTGCTCTTGCAGCACACGCAGCATCTCTTCGGCCCGAGCCGTCGCGCGTGCCGAGCCCATAAGCAAGATGGCGTTGGTGCGCGGATCGACCGTAATGACAACGTCCGGTTCCGGCTCGTCTTCCTCCCCCGCGACGGTCACCGTCTGCACGAATTTCAGGATCATCCGTGTTCGGCGGGGAAGAAGGATCTTGCTCCGCACCTCTTCGGACGCGGGCTCGATGGCCTCTTCACCCTCGTCCGAGCCGGCCTCGCCCGCTTCGATCTCGTTGTCGCCCACCAGGTCGGCAGCGTCGATGACCTCGACGCGCAAACCGCCGCGCTCGGTGAGCATCCGCCGCAGCGTCTCCGCGAGCGCAGCAGCGTCGGATCTCGATGGGTCGACCACCACCCGGCGGAGCTCACGCGAGGCGGGCATGGCGGCACCGTCGATCGCGCTCACAAGCGCCTCGATCTCCGCCATCTGCCCCGCATCTGCCCGGATGAGCATCGCGTTCGCTTCAGTATCGACACGCACTACCGGCGGCACCGCGTCCGTGACCGACTCGGCAAAGAGCGCAGCAATGTTGCCCGAGACCGTCTGCGCCGACGCGTTCTTCAGCGTAATCACGCGCACGGGCCGGGAGTCGGCCGGCATAGTCCCGTCTGCCGGGACATCGAGACGCGCGATGAGCTCAAGCGCTACGGGGAGTAGTTCCGGCGGGCCGGTGATGATCACTGCGTTCGTGCGCGCGTCGGCCTCGGCGCGGATCTGTTCCGGCTCGGGCTCGCCACCACGCCGGTTCATACGGATGTTGTAGCGCATCCACTCGCTCATGCGCTCGGCCTCGAGCAGGCGGGCGACGAGCGGTGCGACGCGCTCCGCCTGAGCGTGCTCGAGCACGACGCTGCGCACCGCAACGCGGTCCGTCGCAGCCGGGCGGTCCAGCTCCGCGACAAGCTCACGCACGAAGCGCACATCCGCCTCGACGCCGGAGACGACGATCGCGTTCGATGATTCCGCTGCCGAGAGTCGGACGCCCCCACCCGAAGGCAGTGCACGCCCCGATAGGGCGTCGTTGACCGACCGCACGACCTCGGTGGCCGACGCCTGATCGAGCGTGATCACACGGACCACCTCGGGGCCCGCGCTGCCCGCGGTATCGATGCGGCCGATCGTCTCCCGGGCGGCGTCCTCCAAGGCGGCGGGGAGCGTGACGATCAGCGTGTTCGCGCCCGCGTCGGCCACGACTTCGAGCACGTCGCCCGCGAGTGCGCTGTCGAGGTTCTGCTCCGAGAGATACGCGCGAACCCGGCCATCGAGCACACGCTCCACCACACGCGCCGCCTGGTCTGCGCGCGCGTTGGTGAGCGAGTAAAACCGCAGCACCGTCTCGGGGACGAGCGGCGCGACATCGAGCTCAGCGAGCACGAGTTCGAAAGGCTCGAAGATCGACTCGGGGCCGGTCACGATCAGGGTGCGCGTCTGCTGGGCGAGGTCCACACGCACCGGGGCCGAACCGGTTGCGCCCTCCGTCATAAACGCACCGCCCGAAGCGAGTCTGCGGAGCGTCTCCGCGGTCTCGTTGGGATCGGCGTTCTCGACGCGGTAGGTGCGCAGCGCGACATCGGCACCGATCTCCGCGCGGTCGAGTTGGCGGACGAGTTCCTCGAAGCCGGACATCCGCTTGGTCGGCGCATCGACGATCAGCGAATTCGTCTGCGCGTCGGATCGGACGATGACCTCCCGCTGAGGCTTGAGCGCCGGGACCGGGCGGCCGCGCCGATCGAGTGGCACGGGGGGCTCGGGGAACATCTCGTCGAGCGTGCGCGCGAGATCGGTCGCGCGGGCGATCCGCAGGGGGAAGATGCGAATCTCGCGGTCCTCGTCGTCGAACGTCGGGTCCTGGTTCAGATCCGCGATGATCGTCGAGACCTCGCTGAGGACCTCGGGGTGCGCGCTCACGATGAGCGTGTTCGTCGCCTGATCCGCCCGCACGCGAAGCGGCTTCTCCCGACGCTCCTCGGGCGGACGAGCGTCGTACTGCTCGGTCAGCGTGCGCGCGATCGCCTGAGCGTCCGCGGTCCGCAGCGGGAAGAGACGAGGCGGCGCGAGCGCCGCAGTCGAAGCGCTGGGCGTGAGTTCCATCGCCCCCGAGAGCACCGCGTTGAAACGCGCGAGCCCCGCGGTGTTGCCCGTGAGCAGCAGCTTCCCGGTGTCTTCATCGACCTCCCAGGAGACGGTCCCGCGCTCGGACTCCGTCAGACCCTCGGCGGTCGTTGCCATCAATCCCTCGGCACGCTCGGCGACCGCCCGTGGATCAACGTCCCCCAGATCGACCACCTGCACCTGCAACCGCTGATCCGCGGGAACGTCGAGCGCGCGGACGGCTTCCTCGATCGCAGCGAACTGCGAGGGTGAAGCCGTCACGATGACCAGGCCCAAACGCTCAACCGCCTCGGCCTGTACCTCACCGACCTCGGCGATGCCCTGGGCCAGGAGCAGCGGCCGTACTGTTTTGCCAAGCTCCGAGACAATCTCTGCCGCCGGCACCCGTTCCGCGCGGAACGAGCGCGTCTCGGTGCGCACGCGCACCGTCTCTCGTGCAGTCCCGAGCGCGGCGGCGAAGGCTTCGATGTCTTCGCTCGTTGCGACAACGGTGAGGGCGGTGCCGTCGCTGTTGAGCCTCGCATTAAGGTCATCCAACTCCACGCCGGGACGTAGAGCGGCAAAGACATCGGCGGCGGCGTCGACCACGCTCTGATCGATGGGCGTCTCGAACGCGAAGGTTCGTACCTGCGGCGGCCGCTGTGACGACGCGTCGACCACGCGCACGAGTGCGCTCACCGACTCCACATCGGCAGCGAGACCCGAAACGAGCACCCCCCTGCCGTCGGGTGTCGCCGCGATGCGCACCAGGCGCTGCTGACGCGGGACCAGCAGCCGCTGGACACTCTCAATAACACGCAGCGCGTCGGGCGAAGCGAGGGGAACGACCTCCGCGGTCGGCGCGTCCGGGCCGCCCGCGAGTTCGCCGGCCGACCGGCCCTCCAACTCCGCGAGCACACCGCCCACGCGCTCGACATCACCCGCAGCGCCCAGCACCGTGATCTTGGATACCGCCTCCAGCGGCACGATGACGGGACGCATCGCCTCCGGTTCGCGCACGAAGATCGCCTCGATCACTCGCTTGGCCTGCGCGGGCGGGAGCGTGTTCACGGTGAACGTGCGCATGGTGCGAGCGTCCTCACCGCCAGCGCCCGCGGGCACGTCGATGAGCTTGATAAGCGACTCGAGCGTGCGCAGCCGGCCTTCGGGGCCGAGGGCGATGATGGTGTTCGTCCGCTCGTCCGCCTGCATGCGCAGGCCCACAAGTTCGTCCTTCGCCAGCTCGCGGCGGTTGCCGCCCTCGTCGATAAACACCGTGCGCTGGCGCTCCGCGACGAGCACCTTCAGGCTCTCCATCACGTCCTTCGCGCGCAGGTGCACGATGCGGAACGTCTGCACCGACTCCTCGAACGCAGGCTCGGCGTCGAGTGAGTCGATGATCCCGAGGAGCCGTCTGCACTGGCCCGCGGTCTCGGTGATCAGGAGCGCATTCTGGTCGGGGAGCGCAATGATCGCGCCGTACCCAGCCACCAGCCCTTTGAGCTGATCCGCGACGCGGGGCGAGGCTGCGTTCTGGAGGGGCTTGAGAACGCTGATGATCTCTTCATCCCCCACCGAGTCGGGGATCTGCCCGTCGGTGTACGTCGGGACGGCCTCCGCCTTCATGTTCTCGAGCTTTTGTAGGTAGAGGAAGCGCTCGTCGGCGCGCAGCACCACGCCCCGTGTCTGCAGGATCGTGTTGAGGATCCTGAGCGCTTCGTCGTACGGGTAGGCGGTGCCGGAGAGGAAGGTGATCTTCTGGTCGGGGGCCTTCACCTCATAGACGATGGGCACGCCCGCCTCACGCGAGAAGAAGTCGAGCACCTGCTTCACGCTGGCGTCGCTGAAGGCAAAGCGCACCGCCGGCCTCTGGTCAGCGCTGGGCGGCGCAGGCTCCACCGGGAGCGGCGCCTCTTGTGCGATCGCGGTCGTAACAACGCTCAGCCCGAAGGCACACGCCGCTGCCATGAGATGCTTGCCGCGCAATTCGTGACGCCCCATATGGCTCCCTTCCTGTGGAGATCACCCAACATGTAGTGGGCTGTGAGCCAGCTGGCCTCCTGCCAGCTCTGCCGGGAGTTTACCGGTCCTGGGCCTCTGCGCCTCGGTCCGCGGGCATGTCGGCGGGTCGCCCGCGCTCGGACATCCGCTCGCCCGGCCTGATGCGGTAGACCACGCCCTCTATCTCTATCAGCGCGTCGAGGCCTTCGACGCCAACAAACGTCGCCCCGAGGTGCCCCTCACCCGCCCGGAGCAGCACTTCGCGACCGCCCCCCGCTTTTCGTATCCAGAGCTCAAGCCCGCCGGAGCCGCCAGCGATTCCGACGATCACCCAGGACTTGTAGTCGGGCTTTGCTGGCGGCGGAGGAGGCGGGGGTGGGGGCGGTGGCGGAGGAGGGGGAGAGGGCGGCGGTGGTGGCGGAGGCGGCGGGGCCGGGGGCTGGAACGCCAGCAGCGATTCGAGCTCGGCAGCACGCTCAGCGCCCTCCAGCGAGAGATCCGCCGACTCCACAGGGACCTCCGGCGACAAGTCGGGCCAGTACATCGTCTGCACCGTGAGGGCAAGCCCTACACGCTCGCGGTCACGCGTCGGGCGAATCGAAACGCGCTCGATCCGCATCGGCCACCGCTGACCACGAAGCCGCTCCAAGACACGGGCAGCCTGCGCCGGGGTACCAAGCCCCGCCAGCGAACCTTCAACAACGAAGAAGTCAGAGGGGTCCTTCCGATCGAAACCGAAAGTGCGCGACCAGACCGGACTCTTCGCGCCACCCGACGACTTCGACGAGGCCGCCACTTCAATAAGCCCCTCTTCGGAAGCGATCTCGGTCAGCGCGACGCGCAGGTTGTGGATAACCGACTCAGCCGAATTACCCAGAGCCGACTTCGCAAGCGCGCGCAACTCCCGGACGGCGTCCCCGTGGTTTGTGAGCAACCGCCGAGCGCTCTCGATGGACTGCTCCTCGTCCTCGATGTCCGAGCGGATCTGGTTCAACGGCGAGGACACACGGTTCTTGTACGTCACCACGCCCATGGCGGCGGTCGCAACCGTGCCGGCACCGAGCAGCAACAACAGGCGACTGCGCTCGCTCATCGCGTACCCCCGCCTTGCTCCTCGCCCGCGGTGGCATCCGCGGGGGGCACCGGTGTTCGGCTCGAAAGCGTCACGCCGAACGCGGAGGGATAGCGGTCGTCCGTTGTTCGCGCGCCGTCTTCGCCGATGGGCGCGAGGACGTACTGCTCTTCGTCGATGAGCGCTGCGCGAAGCTCTGTCGCCACCTGCTCGTTGGCCGCCCTGCCCGCGATAGTGAACGTGAGCGAGAACGGCGATCGCCACTTGCTCGGGTCGTATCGGCGAGAGCGCCCGCCGTCGTAGTCCACGCCCGGTTTCGCGTTGAGATCAAGACGGTCGAGCAGGAACAACTCGGGGCCCGGCGCGTGCACGAGCGCACTGCGGAGGTGCCCGCCCCAATCCGCGTCACCCGCCAACCAGGACCGGGCGTGATCGAGTCGGCCCGCGGAGCGCACTGCGCGCCCCGCTCGCTGGGTCACGTCTCCGCGCTGCTCCTCCAGGATCGTGAGCTCGCTGCGCAGCGCAGCGACCTCCCGGAGCCCCATCGTGAACCACGCGCCTCCGACGAGCAGCACGAGCAGCACCGCGAGCATCACGAGCTGCCGGGTCCGGGCGGCACGATCGGGCGCACGCTTGGGCGAAGCGAAATTGATCCCGTCCGCTCGGTCGATCACGAAACCCGCCAGCCGCTTGGCGTCGGCGTCCGCCGCCCCGCTCAGGCCCGCGGCCTGTATCGGATCAAGACCGCTGACATCTGTGATCTCGAGCGCCTTGCAAAGGGGTTCTCTGAGCGACTCAACCGCTGAATCTTCGGCGATCAGTCGGACGCCCTCGACAGGCCGGGCGTCCGGGCGCACTCGATAGCTCAGCAGCGTGCGCCGGGCCTCGGTCACGACAGAAGCGATCGCGTCTCCCGCTTCGCCGGGCCACTCGCACGCGCGAGAGAGCAGCAGGCTGCCGCCGTACACCACCTGCAGCGAGCACCCGTGATCCCAAACACCCACGCAGAGCGTGGCCGAAGCGCTCTCCGGTTCATCTCGAAGCAGGGCTGCCACACAATCGTCCGCGAGCACGATCCGCTCGAGTTGTCCGCCGGCCTCGCGCACCGCTTCACGGGCGGCCTCTACAACGCTCGTGCGCACCGCACCGGCGAGCAGCGCAGCCGGTTCGTGCTTGGCCTCGGCAAAGTCGATGGTCGCGCCAGACACGTCGAAGGGAAGCTGCCGCGCGATCTGCAGGCGCACGTAGCCCGGGCGATCGGCTTCGGCGAGCCCCGAGCCGGGGAGCGGGACCGTCTTGAGCACAACGTCCGAGCGGTGCATAGCGATCACCACAGATCCAAGACCGCCACCAGCCGACTTGGCGGCTTCGAGCACCGCACGCGTCCGCTCACCGTACTCACCACTCGGCGTATGGACCGCGCGGCCCGCGATGACCGTACTGCCACGGACACACAAAAACCGCCCGTGGTGGGCGTCAACTTCAATGCATGTGCGTGTGCCGCGTCGAGTCATTGGGAGGTGTCCTCGTCAGTAGTCTGCGCGCTGGTACCGCCCGGCGTCCAGCGGCCGCGCCGGGCGTCCTTCGCTGCGGGAGCCCCGACGCTGCCACTTCCCGATGATCTCGCGGGCGCTTCCTCACGCACATCTCTTGATCGGTCGGGGCCCGCGAGCTGGAATTCATCGCCCGAAAAGAGATCGAACGCCGGCGAACGCACGTCGGTATCAGACCGCTCTACGCCCGGTTCAGCCTCATCGGAATCCAGGTCCTGCGACTCACCCTCACCTGACGTCAAGAACCGCGCGACCAGCGGGCGATCGGTCAGATCGATCATCTCCGCGATCCTCGGCCTCGGAGCGGCAAGGTCGATCACCACCTCGGTGATGCGCACGCCGCGCGTCTCCCCCCCCTGCGTTTCACCGCCGACCGCCAACTCATCGAAGCCCGACGACTCCGATGTGCGCCCCGTCTCGATACGCACCCGCCATTGCAGCGATCGGATCGCTACCGAAGAGGCGAGCTGCTCGTACTCCGAGTTTGTGACGACGCCGCGCGCGGCCAGCCAAGTCGGTGATAGCGCTTCCGCACCCTCGATCGCCTCGCGCTCGGTTGCGACCGTGGCAGCGAAATCGGCGGTTGCACCGGGCATCGCTGCGAGCACCGCCTCCGGCGCGCGCATCAGGTCGATCCTGCCGACGAGATACGGGTCCGGCGAAGGGGAGAAGAGATCCATGGGGAGCGCCCAGTCGCTCGGATCGAGACGGAAGCCGACGAGCGTGCGCACAAAGGCGGCGTCGGTTGCGAACGCCCCGCGCTCGACGCTGGAACGAACGATCGCGGTGACATCGTCGCCGTACCGCGAGCGGACTTCTCGTTCGAGTTCGTCGTTCCACGAGCCGCCGAGCAGTAGCCGCTGGATGTTCGTGGGGTCCGCTTCGCCTTCCTCGTTCAGCGTGCGTGTGTTTGGCTCTGCTGCGTGCACCGCGAGAAGATCGAAGAGGCCGCCCGCCGCCTCTTGGCCGATCTCTGGATCCGCCGCCCAAGGCCTTGTGAGCACCGCGTTGTCCCCGAAGAAACGGTCCGGGCTCACACCGTCGATCGCGAGGAGGTCGTAGACGCTCGCAAACCCGCCCCGGGGACGATCACGGACGATCCGCGAGGCGAGGCCGGGCTCGAGCGCCAGGAGAGCAGCAAGCTGGCCTTCTGTTGCGAGGTTCACGTCGAGCTTGGCCGCCTCGCTTACAACGAGCGCACCGCTCGCGTCGAGCGGGAGCAGGCGGGCGTAGGCCCGATCTCCGCCCTCCGTCTCCCAGAGATCGAGCTCTTCGGACAACTCCGCGTCTTTCCCGAGGAGGAGGTCGTCCCGCATCGCGAGCAGTTCTTCTGCGTAGGCCCGGACGCCCGCCTCCGCGAGCAACCTGTCTGAAACGGTCGTCCGTGTGAAGACCGAGGCAGAAGAGACCGCGCGCCCGGTATCTAGGCCCGCCGCCGCCAACAGACCCGCGGTAATCACCACCGCGAGCACGACCAGCATCGCCACCCCGCGCCGATGCGCACTGCAATAAGAGAGGCGTTGCGTCCTCTTCAAGGCAGCACTCCCGTCTCATCGCTCACCGAGATACCGCTCCGGAGTTGGAGCACCGAAAACACACGCCTGCGGTCGGGCTCGCCCCACACGCGTTCGGCGGCGCCTTCGCTCAATAAATCATCGAACTCGCTCGGGGTGGGTAGACCGAAGCCCTCGCCCAGCGCAGGGCCGACACCAGGATCCTCCCCTGCTCCGGTGAGCGCTGCATCCGCATCGCCGAACCACAACGCGACTTCGATCGCTGTGGGGAGCCCGCCGACTTGCTGAGCATCGAAGCTGTCGCGCCAGCCGTCGCCATCGTGGTAGCGGAGCACGACACGCACCGCCCTGCTCGTGAGGACCGCGCCTTGGAGTGTGAGCTGGGCCTGGCCTTCATCCCACTGCAAGGAGAGCGCCTGAGCACCCGCGAGCGCAGCAGGCTCACCCTCGACCCCCGCGAGTTCCACAACCCGGTACGGGATCGTGAGCGAGTTCGGGGTGCCGACGAATCGTTCGCCGCTGGGCCCCGAAACCGTCGCGTACCGGGTAGCAGCGTCGAGACGCTCGATGAGCAGGTTCGATGCCAGCCTCTCTTCACCGAGTCGCCCGAGGAGTTGCCGCTGGCGATCGACATCCCACAAGAAGGCCGAGAGCGCCCCCGACAGCATGGCCAGAATCCCGATGGCGATCAGCACCTCGATAACCGTCAGGCCACGCCGGATCACGGCGCTTCCCCCAGTAGTTCTTGCAGCGGGTCGAGTTCGGGCCCCGCGTCCTCCACTCGCCGGGCCACGTGCACGAGTCCGCGCAGTGTGTGAGTGACGCCCCCTTCGTCAGGAACACCCGCCTCACCCGCGGAACGGACGACCACCGTGAGCAGCGTGAGATCACCGAACGTCGAGCGATCGGTGGAGGCTTCGATGATCCATGGCAGCGGATCGGGTGGCAAGTCCTCGAAGCCGCCCTCGGCGGCGGGGTCTTGCCAGCGTTCGACGACCCCATCGATGCGTTCGGCGGTGGAGAGGCCCGCCGCGACCTCGGCGAACGCGGAGGCCGCGATGTCAGCAGCTCGATCGGCGTCCAGTGCGCGCACTGCGTTACCGACCCCCTGCCGCAGCGAGCCCAGGATGATGAGCCCGCCCACAACAAAGAGCGCGAGCGCCACGAGCAGTTCGATTAGCAGCGCCCCGCCCCGCCTCATCGCGGGGCTCCTTCGTCGATGTTCGGTCGGCCCGCGCCGTCATCGCTCTCGGCCGGATCCGAAGCGAGTTCTGGCGACTCGCGCTCAAGCGCAACCGCACCCGTCCAGACCTGCACCACCGCGCGGTAAACAAGCGGCTCGCCCGCGCGCTCTTCTCGTACGCTCCACCCCTGCTCGGGCACGATCCGCCCCGCGGGTAAGACGATCGCAAGCACACGGGTAGCAGCAGGCCCATTACTGAGCGGAGCGCCCGGGAACGGTGCGCCCGACGCTGCATCGTTGCTGTCGGAGGGCGATACGAGTTCATCCTCGTCACCGATCAGTCGGAAACCAGCCGGCAGTTGGGCGAGTTCCTCGTCGACGAGGTCCTGAGCTTCGAACGCCTGCCCCGATCCGAAGCCCGCTTCGTCGCTGTTCACGGGGGCGGGGCTTCTCTCAAGAGCGGAGGCGGGCTCGAACTCTTCCAGTGTCCCGATCGTGCGCGCGCGGAGCGTTGTCGGGAATCCGGGCCTGTCTATCGCAACGAGTTCGATGGGCACACCCTCCCGCATGGAGATCTCCCGCGCCGATCGCAGTGCGCCGGTCAGGATCTCCTGCACTCCCACGCGCGAGCCTCGGGCGAAGATTCCCGAGGCCGCAGGCAGGACCACCGCGAGCACCGCGAGCGCTAACGCGAGGGCGACGAGGACTTCGAGCAGGGTGAAGGCGCGGCGGCTCACTCCGCGGGGGCCGTATCCCCGAACTCGTCATCCGTCTCCCACGAGACGATGTCATCGTCGGTGTCTTCCTCGCCGTCGGGCCCGTTGGACCAGAGGTCGTAGCGGTCGCCGTACTCAGACTCGGCGCGGTAGTTCCAGGCGTTGCCCCAGATGTCCTCTTCCGCGGGATCGTTGAGGAAGGGGTCCCAGGCGTCGCGTTCGGCGTCGTCCTCTGTCTCGAGGGCATCGGCGTCCCACAAGACCGCGATGCCCTCATCGTCCGTCGGGAATCGGTTGTAGGCGAGGTAGAACTGCTGGAGGGCGTCCTGCAAACGATCGAGCTCGATCTGCGCGAGACGGGGCTGCTGGCGTTCTTCGGTGCCGAGGAAGTTGATCGCCACGAGCCCGCCGAGGACGGCGACGATGGCGATGGCGATGAGAACCTCAACGAGCGTGAAGCCACGGCGGCGGCGGGAACGGGACATGTACATCTCCTCGTGCGAATCGTGTAGGTGGCGAGCGTGCATCATCGGCGGACTGCACCGCCTCGCCCCAATATACCGGGCGGGCTCCCCCCGGCTGCCACCCGCGCAGGCAGACAGGCACCGGAGCAACACCCTCACCCTAACCCCTGACCGCTGGCGAGTTTGAACATCGGCAGCAGCAAGCCGATGGCTACGAAAGCGATCGTTACGCCGATGCCAAGGATCGTCACCGGCTCGATCAGCTTGACCGCGACATCGAGGCGACGAGAAACACGCTGCTCGAGCGTAGACGCGATCGAGGGCAGCACAGCCCCGAGGTTGTTCGCGCTCTCGGCGACTTCGATCATCTCGATAACGTCCTCCCCGAAGAGCCCCGAATCCGCGAGCGGTGCGGTGAGCGCATCGCCGCGTGTGACCGCCTCGGCCGCGGCATCGATCGCCTCCTCCATCGCGGGTAAACCCGCGGCCCCCTTCGCGATCCGCAGCGATTGCAGCATCGTTACGCCGCTCTCAAGAAGCGTGCCCAGCACCCGCGTAAACCGCGCGACCGCCAGAGCCCGCAGCAACGCACCGACGACCGGCGCACGCGCGAGCAACGCCGCCGCACGCGCCCGCCAAACGGGCGAGCGCAGCGTGTACACCGCGCCCCCGCAGACACCGCCCAGCACCACGAGCAGCGCGGGCCAGTTGTTCACCAACAGATCGCTCATGCCCATCACGACGAGTGTTGGCCACGAGAGTTCGATGCCCCTGAACCGCTCTTCGAAGCGCGGCACGAAGAAGACGAAAAGCGCCCCCAGGATCAGCACCCCCGCCCCAACAATCACCGCGGGGTAGATCAGCGCTCCGATCACACGCTGGCGCAGCTCGACCTGCCCCTGCACGAACCCCGCGAGACGCGCGAGCGCCGTCTCGAGAAACGCCCCCCGCTCGCCCGCGCGCACCATCGCGACGTGGATCGGCCTGAAGACTCCAGGCTGGTCGGCCATCGCGTCGGCGAGATCGTCGCCCTGCTCGACACGCTGCGCGACCTCGGTAAAGACCGCCGCCAGCCCGGGAGCCGAAGCACCGCGGCCGAGAAGCCGCAGCGCCCGAAGGAGCGGGACACCGGCTCGGAGGAGATCGGCGACTTGGCTGTATGCGCGGGCCAGCACCGCCTGATTCACGCGCGAGCGTTCGTGCGTGGGACGGCCCTTGATCGCGGCCACTTCGAGTGGGGTCAGCCCACGCCGTTCGAGCTCCACGCAGGCGGACTCGTGCGAAGGGGCCTCAAGTGACCCCGACGAACGAGCCCCCTCTGCGTCTACGGCGCTGTACCGAAATCGGAGGCTGTTCGCGGGAGGCATGATCTAAGCGTACACGGCTCTCTCTTCCGAGAGCGAGGGCTCACTCCCCCGCGAGTGCTGCATCGATCGCGGCCAGCAGTTCTGGATCGTTGGGGGCCGTCCGGGGGCCGAAGTGCGTCACGGTCCCCGAGGGATCGACGAGGTACTTCGTGAAGTTCCAACTGGGCTCTTCGGTCTGCGCGGAGAGTCGCTCGAAGAGCTCGTGCTGGCCGGAGCCCTTCACCGAGATCTTCTCGAACATCGGGAAGCTCACGCCGTAGTTGACCGAGCAGAACTCTGCGATTTCTTCGTTGGTGCCCGGCTCCTGCCCCATGAAGTCGTTCGCGGGGAAGCCGAGCACCACGAGCCCGTCGTTCGCACGCGTGCTGTGCAGCTCTTCGAGGCCCGCGTACTGGGGCGTCAGCCCGCACCGAGACGCTGTATTCACGATCAGCACTACCTTGCCCGCAAACGCCTCCGACAGCCGGACGGGCGAGCCGTCGATGCGGTTCATGGTGATATCGAGGATGGCGGGGCCCTGGGCTGTGGTGGGATGGGTCATATCTGATGGTTCCTCTGGCGGGGTGGTTTCTGCTGATCCGTGCTGCGTCTCGGATGGCATTGGTGACGGTGCGTGCTGCTCGCTTGCGTTCTGAGAAGCCTCAGGCGCGCGGTACGAGTCGGCACAGCCGATCGATGTCGCTATCGCGGCGCTGAGCAGGAGTGCGGGGAACCAGCGTTGAGTCATGGGACTCCCTTTCGTGTGAACCGATCTTGGCGGAGCGGGCCGCGAGGACTTGAGCGGAGCGTAGACTCCGGGCGTGACTGTTCGCCTGACACGCTCTGTCCGATGCGTTTTCAATCCGGGAGAACCCGCGGAGCGATCACCCGGGGAAAACGGCTTCGGTGGCAAACCCGCCATGGCTGGCCTCGGACGGTATTACGTCTTCGATCTCACCGTCCGCGGCGAGCCCGCCCCGGGCACAGGCTACCTCGAGAACATCAAGACCCTCGATGCCGCGGTGCGACAGACCGTTGTCCCCCTGGTCAGAGAGACCATCGAGCGAGCTCCGCAGACCCCGCCCGAACTGCTCTTACCCGAGTGCCTGAAGAGACTCGAGGCCGAACTCCCGTGCCCGATCGAGGGCCTCTGCTGGTGGCTCACCCCGACCTACTGCGTGGAGATGCTGATGCCCGCGACTGGATCCGTCCTGCTCCGTCAACGATTCGACTTCGCCGCCGCCCACCGCTTGCACGTGCCTTCGCTGTCTGATGAAGAGAACCGGGCAACCTTCGGTCGATGCAACAACCCTTCCGGCCACGGGCACAACTATCAGGTCGAGCCCGTTGTCGAAGCCGAGCTCGATGACGCGGGCGCGGCCTTGGACCTGGCTGCGATCGAATCGCTGACCATGGAGCACGTGATCGACCCCTTCGATCACACCCACCTCAACGCGGATACCGCCGAATTCGCCACCGAGGGCGGCCTGAACCCCTCGGTCGAGCACATCGCAGCGGTCTTTTTCGAGCGGCTCGCCCCCCAGATCGAAGCCGCGTCTTCGGGCAGGGCCCGCCTCCGCTCCATGACCGTCTGGGAGACGGACCGCACCAGCGCGACCTACCCCGGATGAAGGCCGAGCGGATTTTCGGTGTACAACCCGCGACCGCTTGCCGGTAGCATCTAGACATGGGCATCGGCACCCTACTCCTCGACCAAGGGCTCGTCTCACTCGAACAGCTCGAAGCCGCCCGCGCGGAACACCGCGAGACGGGCACGCGCATAGACCGCGTGCTCGTGGAGATGGGCATCGTCCAGCCGGGCGATGTGATCCGCGCCGTCAGCGAGCAGCTGTCGATGCCCCTCGTCGAGCTCGCTGCGCTCAACGTGGACGAAGAGACGCTGCGGGCGATCCCCTCCCAGATCGTCTTTCGCCAGCAGTGCGTGCCCGTCGAACGCGTCGAGCGCGAGGGCCGGGTCCCACTCCTGCGCGTCGCGACCGCCGACCCCTTTGATCTGGCTGTGCTCGACGAACTCCGCGTCCTGACGGGCTGCGCCATCGAGCTCGTGCTGGTGGAGGAGGAGGAACTCCGCACGTTCATCCGCGAGCACTACGGCGTCGGCGGTGACACGCTTGAAGAGATGAGCCGCGATCTCGAGGGCGGCACCGAAGATACTGCCGCCGACGACGACGCCGAACGCGCCCAGGAAGCGAGCGTCATTCGGCTGGTCAACGAACTGCTCTTCGAGGCGATCGCGAGCAGGGCGACCGACGTGCACATCGAGCCCTACGAGCACCGGCTCATCGTCCGCTACCGGGTCGACGGCGTGCTGCAACGCGCCAACGTGCCCCCCACCATCCACCGCTTCGCCGGCGCGATTATCTCGCGATTCAAGATCATGGCGAACCTCAACATCGCAGAGAAGCGCGCGCCGCAAGACGGTCGCATCACCATCAAACGGAGCAGCGATGTCTACGACCTCCGCGTGAGCGTCATCCCCATGCTCTTCGGCGAGGGCGTGGTGCTCCGCATTCTCAACAAGTCAGCCGTGCTGATGGGCCTCGACGACCTGGGCATGCCCCCGCCCGTCCTCGACGGCTGGGACGACATGATCCGCCAGCCCCACGGCATCCTCCTCGTCACCGGGCCCACCGGTTCGGGCAAGTCGACCACCCTCTACGCTTCGCTCAACCGGATCGTCTCCGACGAGGTGAAGGCGATCACCGTCGAGGACCCGGTGGAGTACCACGTCGGCGGCGTCAACCAGATCCAGGTGAACCACAAGGTGGGCCTGACGTTCGCCGCCGGCCTCCGCGCGATCCTCCGCCACGATCCCGACGTGATCATGATCGGCGAGATCCGTGACAAAGAGACGGCCGAAGCCGCCGTCCAGGCCTCGCTGACCGGCCACCTTGTCTTCAGCACGCTGCACACCAACGACGCCGCCGGCGCACTGCCACGGCTGCTCGACATGGGCGTTGAGCCCTACCTCGTCGCGTCTTCGATCGAGGGCGTGATCGCTCAGCGGCTCGTCCGCCGTGTCTGCACCCACTGCGCCGAGCCCTACGAACCGGCCCCGAGCGAACTGCCCGACGACTTCATCCCGCAAAAGGGCGACAAGCTGGTGCACGGCGCCGGCTGCCGGTCCTGCCTGAACACCGGCTACCGCGGGCGACTCGGCATCTACGAGATCCTGCGGATGTCCGAACCGACGCGCGAGCTCGTGATGCAGCACGCTAACGCGGCATCCATCGCCAAGCTCGCACACGAGCGAGGTGAGCTCTCGAGCCTGCGCGAAGACGGCTTCGCCAAGGCCCGCGCCGGGCTCACCACCCTCGCCGAAGTGGCGCGCGTCACAACCGCGTAGCCTGTGGCAATGAAAATCGCACTCACCGGGGCCACCGGCTTCATCGGCAGCGCCATCGCCCGCCACCTTCACGACGACGGGCACGCCGTCACTGCGCTCGTACGCGAGACGAGCGACCGCAGCTCGGTCGAGCCGTTCGTTGATCGATTCGTCACCGGCGACCACGCCGATCCGAAGGCATGGCCCGAACTGCTGGAGGGCGCAGAGGCGGTCATCCACAACTCGCTCGACGTCCGCTCGTTCCGCGAGAACGACATGCAGACCCACCTGCGCTCGAACCTCACGGGCTCGATCGAACTCCTGCTCGCCTCGGCGCCGGCGCGGTTTGTGTTCATATCGACCATGGCGGTGCACCACGACATGCGTCCCCGCTGGGAGGGCGTCATCGACGAGGATCACCCCCTCCGCCCGAACCACATGTACGGCGCGTACAAGGCGGCAGTGGAGAAGCACCTCTGGGCCGAGCACTACGCCAACGGGCGACACACCGTTGCAATCCGGCCCTGTGCCGTGTACGGCCCCGACCCGACCGGCAAGCACCTGCACACCAAGCCCGCGTTCGATTCCGTTCGCAACGGCGAACCACACGCACGCCCCGACGGCGGGAAGTTCGTGCACGTCGACGATGTTGCAAGAGCTACGGTCGCCGCCGCTCTCTGTGATGACGCATCGGGCAAGGCCTTCAACCTCGTCGATTGCTACGCGCGGTACGCCGATCTCGCACAGGCCGCTGCGGACGCGTTGGGCGTAGACGCCGACATCGATTTCTCGAGCCCCGAACTGCCCCAAAGCACCTTTGACTGCAGCGCTGCGCGGTCGCTTGTGCGTGATTCTGGATTCCTCGCGCGCGGGCACGCGGGCATCCGTGCTCACTATGCCGAACTCGCTGCGGGCCGAGCCGGGTAAACTCCGCGCATGACCCAAGAGCAGCCGCTCCCACTCACCGCGTACATCGTCGGCCCGACAGACGGCTGGGTTATCGAGCCGGCCTCGCCCCGGCGAGATTGGATGGACGACACCGGCGGCTTCGCCTACCGATGCCTCCCGCTGACGATCGCAAACCAGGCCGGCTGGGTCGTGCGTTGCCCCGCCCCCTTCCAAGCCGTCTGGAACGGAGGCCCAGCGACCACGGATACCGCGGTGCTCGTGACCCCGGGCTACGAGCGCTTCGCGAACCAAATACTCTCGCACTTCGGGTGGGGCATCGTCACGTTTAGCCTGCCGTGGCTCTTCCGGACCCCCGAGGGATACACCCTCCACGTCCGCGGCCCCGTCAACGAGCCGCGTCACGGCATCGCGCCCCTCGAAGGGATCGTCGAGACCGACTGGGCCGC